>JAFWCM010000132.1 GCA_017536885.1 Solobacterium sp. | reverse complement strand
CTTTATCATAATCGCATATCCTGCCGAGCAGCCGGTGAAATTTGGGTTCCATTCTCGCAGGGACACTTTTCCGCTGCGGTATTGTTTTGGAAAAACTGTTGGTAATGGTGACGTTTTTCTGCAGTGTACCCTTAACAATTAGTGCAGTTTAGGATTGGCACTTTCAGAGCGTTAAGTCATGATCTCAGATACTGTTCCTGGTTTAATGCATAAGTGAATGCCTTCCATGTCTGTGAAGAAGAGTCAGTATAAACTGAATACTTTCTTATCCAGTCAAAGAAATCATAGGCAGCGCCGTGATATCTTTTCCCTGGTTCACTCAGTGATTTCGTTCTCTCGATTTGAATCTCTGATCTCTTCTTTTTCTTCACTGTGTCTGTCGGAAAGAAACAATGCAGCCAATTGCAGGTAGATATAGGCTGCCATGATGGCAATACATACATATCCGTTGCCCATAAACAGAAGACAGGCAAGGGCGAAAACAATAAACTCCGAAATCAGAATCCCCATGAATCTGCCCCGGTTATGAAAGCGCCGCTTTGACCAGCGCTCGGTAAGAGCCAGGCAGAAGAAATACACAAACAACGATACCAGCATCATTACGGTCTTGGGAAAATCACGGATCTCCATCTGCCGCAGAAACTCCAGGGAGGTCGTCACAAAGGACAGTGCCGCAATCATGAAGACATGCAAAAGCATATAGCTGTTCCCGGTGATCTCTCCCTGCCGGTCGAGCAGCCGATCATAGACAAAGCCATAGCTGAAGAACAGCCCGGATACGATCAGAAAGGACATCAGGGCATAGTAGTACGTCTGAAAGGAAAAGCCGTCGGTGAAATACTCGGCTACGATGACGATCATCTCGCCGAAGGTGAGCACCACATAAAGCATGACCCGCTCGCTCAGATGGGCGAAGTTAACGGGCACCTTTCTCAGAAAGGGAGTCACGCAGAACCCCAGCATCATCGTCCATACCCCGACCGCATAGCCAGTGGCGCTGTAGAAGGGAATGGATGCCAGAATCAATGCGGCCTGTACAAACAGCAGAATGAGATTCTGACGGATATGCAGTCTCGCAAATTCATCCGCAGTTTTAAGCTCCAGCACATAATTCACCCCGATATTGATGAGGATGAGTGCCCAGGCGGAAGCGAAGACCGTATAATTTACATTCCAGCCAAGGCTTGTGGTGGCCCCCATGATATACAGAAGAAACATGTTAATCATCAACATCACTGTCTCTCTAAGGCTGTTTTTCCCGTACCGATTGATATACAGGGTGGTATGGTACCAGATCTGAATGAAGATCAATGAACTGGCAAGATACTGGGTAATGGTGGTAAAGGAGATAAACCCCGCTTCCACGCGGTCAAGAAAGGTAGCGCTCTTTCCGATCAGATAGACAAAGATCAGATCGTAGATCAGCTCGATATACTCCACCTTCTTTTCCTTCAGCTGTGTCTCTGCCAAAGCACTCCCCCCTTTCCATACCGCAGAAATCTGCGGCACTTTGTTTTCCTGTACCCCGATTATACAATCACAGGATTCCTCTCTGATTCCAACCCGGAAAAGAACTCATTAAAAAGGACAGCCCGTAAACTGTCCTTCCATGAACCTGTTTCAAAATGCCCTGTGTTCAGTGCGCGATCATGTATTCCGTAATCGCGGCACAGCGCTGTGCAGCTTCATGCTCAAACTGCTCATAGGTGACATCGCCGGAATCATCTGCCCCATCCGAGATCGCCCGCAGAATGACAAACGGTGTTTTGTTCAGAACACAGACCTGGGCAATTGCGGCGCCTTCCATCTCACAGCAGGCGGCTTTAAAAGTATCCAGAAGCTCTTTCTTCTTTTCAGAGGATGCGATGAACTGATCCCCGCTGACGACCCGTCCTTCCAGGAATTTCACTTCCGGGGCTACGGCACTGACAGCCGCTGTTGCGGATTTAACCAGATCCGTACTTGCATGGAACACCGAATCACTTAAGTCAGGGATCACACCGGGTTCATACCCAAATGGTGTCACATCCACATCATGCTGGACGGCTTCCGTTGATATGACGATATCTCCGATCGAGAGACTCGGATCCACAGATCCGGCAACTCCGGTGTTGATGATCTGATCCACATGGAATACATCGATCAGTATCTGAGCGCAGGCGGCCGCATTCACCTTGCCTACACCCGACTTTACAACCACGGTCTCCTTGCCGTCGAACTTTCCCTGATGGAATTCCATGCCGGCGATCGTTTTCACCTTGTCATGGCTCAGATCCCCGATCAGCGTCTCTACCTCTTCATTCATCGCTCCGATCACGCCCGTAACCGGGCCTTTGCTGGGACCGGAAGATCCGCATCCGGCAAGGACAAGCACCAGAAGCGAACTAACAAGCAGTTTGAGAAGACTGCGTCTGCGAATCATACCAATAACCCCTCCTCTCGGTATCTATTGCGGCCGATCCCTGATCCGGTACTTCAGAGATCAGCCCTTGGAAATAATGCCTGAAACAGCAGCACCCCCTGAAGGTTATCCTCAGTCTTCTCTGCTGCTGTTCCGGGTGTTCAAAGTGCTTTGCTGTAATTCTCAATAGGAATATACAGGATACAATGCGAGATCACTGCCGGTGTTCTTGATCCACTGACCCGGTTTCCATCTGGCATACCCGGTGCTTTCCGCATAGTCCCAGCCGATCAGCTTCATGCCGTTCGGAGCCCAGGAAACGGTTGAGGGTGCCTGCCAGTACTGGTTGACATAGACGGTGCTGGATTTGCCGTCTGCCCACATCGTGTTGGTGTGCTTCCAGTCAACGTTTGTTTCGGCCGGTTTTCCGCTGGGATTAAAGCCTCCTCCGCTGCTGTAGAGATGAGCTCCGTTTCCGTCAAACCACCAGAGTCTGCCGTTGTCATCGTAGTACAGGCTGTTTCCCTGCGGGGAGACATAGGCATAGCGGAAGATGCGGTTGGAAACACCGTTCAGCCAGTATGCGCCGGCTGTGGATCCGTACCATCTGTACGGAAAGTAGCCATCCGCAAAGTACCACAGATTTCCGTTGACATCCTGGAAGATGTTTTTCCCGTCCGCAGCGGTGTAGACATAGTTCACCACCAGATCATTGTTGGAAACGGGAGGATTCGGATTGGGCCGGTTGTACGGATAGAGATGACCGTCATTTCCTACGGTGTACAGCTTTCCGTCAGGATTCTGATAGACCGTTGTGCCGTTGACCGTTGCGTAATACGTCAGATGCATTTCCGCAATCGTTCTTGCGGCAGCCGTGGATCCGTCATCAATCTTGTTACCGTAGCTGTCGAGATAAGTCCGGTTGCCGTAGTCGTCATACACCCAGGAATAACCGTTCTGGGAATAGATCGTCCATCCCTTTCCGTTGACCTCCCAGGTATAAGGGCCTTCGATATCCCCAAAGGGACCGCCGCCTTTCACCTGTGCCTGGACCGGGCCGGTAATCAGGAATGCCGCAAGGATCGCTGCCGCGGCAGCTGATGTATGCTTCAGAAATTTCTTTAACATGAGTTTCCTCCTTCTTTTCTTTAGATACGAAATACCTGTTTTCTTTTCATTTTCAAAACCGCACGTTTCCGTGTGTCTTTGAATTTGTGTTCCCTCTCTACTGCTATTCTCTCATATTTTGTAAAAATATCAGCCATTGCGTACATTTATATGTTTTATTACTCAAGATCTCGCCAAAAGAACCGAACCCTCCGGTTTGTTTCATCATCTATGCTTTCTGAAACTTTGAACCTTTCTCTCTGTTCCGCTTCATAAAGTGTTCTGAGTCTCCGGTGTTTCGGATTTTATTTTCCCAGGAGATGAATCCCGGCCGCAGGAAAAACCGTATAATCCATGATTCCAGATCTTTTGCAGCGCTGAACAAGGCAAAGAATTCACACTTCGTACAAAAAACCACCGGGAATTCAGTTTTCCGGCGGTTCGTGTGCGCATTCGCTGTTTTAGCAGTGCTTTTCGACGTAATGAATGACATCCCAGTAATCATTGCTGGTTCCATCCGTATACTTATCTCTGAATTCGCAGTCGTAGACCCATCCGTACTGAATCGTTTCGATCAGCTGATCCCTGGTGAGTCCGTCTTCCTTATAGGACTTGATCACTTCATCCAATACCTTGTATCCCTTTTTCGAAACCTTGCCGCCGCTGACGGAGGAAAGAAATTCATTCGTCAATTCCTGCCGGTCTTTTTTCTCTGTCATATGCTTTACCTTGTTCCTTTCTTTTCTGAAACCATGTGTTTGCGCTGAACAATCCGAAGGAGCTCCGCAGCTCTGCCTCAATCCCCGGTTCATACCGTTTTCTGACTGCTTTCTGACCGCAGTCATGATCCGATTCTTTCCGGGTATGCATGCAATACACAACTGTAAGACGAAAGGGCATAAGAAATCAGCCTCAAGACTGAGGCTGTTCCGCATTCCCGTGCTGACAGTACATTGAATTTTACTTATGATCCGGATTCATCGGCATGGGAAGGCTCTCCCATGTATTACCGCAGTTATTGCAGCGATAAGTAAATATTTTTCTGCCGTAGGAATCAAACTTCATTCCCTTGGTAAGATTGGTTGAACCGCAATTGTAACAGAATACCTTGAGAATGGGATTGGGATTGGGATTAAAAATATCGGAATCGCCGCCTGAAACCTTTTCTTCCTGTTCCTGCATCAGAACTTCATCTTTTTCTTCCATGATTTTCTCTTCTCCTTTTCTCTCTTAAATTATACGAAATTGAACACTGAATCCACAAAGATCTGCACCGGCTGAACCAGCATGCACTCCATGCATGTACTGCATGCCAAAGCATGCATTACCGGCTCCGAAAAATTCACAACAGCCTTACCCACCGGGGTATGACCTAAAGCAGAGGGGAATCTGCTGCAGGTGTCTTTTATAAAATGGGAATTCATTTCCTGGTCCTGACATTCCGGTTTCACGGATCCCTCAGAGTATAATTCCAGGCCGCAGCCGGAACAGAACCATGCAGAGTGTGCATCATAAAACGGCATACCAGATGAAACAGAGTATGCCGTGTACTGCCGGTAAGGAGATAATTCCTTAATGATTGAACGGATTGATCGGGCCGGGAATGCTGTCCCAGATATACCCGCAGTCCTCGCAGAGATTTCGGAAGACCGGTTTATTCTGATCCGCAATTTCCTTCAATTGCGAACTGATCTTCGCTGAGCCGCAGTTCGGGCAGCGCTTCCGGGGTCTTGGCTGAGGGAATGTACTGCCTCCGTCCACTTTTTCGATCTGCTCTTCCTTAACGTTCTTATCTTCCATGAGAAACCTCCTTCTTTCTTTCATCACACCTCTGCGGTCCAGAGACGCTTTCTGTTCTCCCGCGTTCCGGGAACCCTGCGGTTTTTGAGACCGCCTCAGCAGCCGCAGTTTCTGTTTCCCGGTTTTTCTTCACTTCATGCAGCAGTTTTCTGCAAATCCCATTCTGATACAGCCTCCGGGACAGAGTTCCATTCCGGGGTCCAGCCCTTTTACTTCGGCCAGAGCTCTTTTAAGAGGTTCAGAAGATGTTCCTGGGAAACATTGTCTTTCTTCATGGCTTTCATCACTTTGAGGGCAAGTGCATTCTCTTCCGGAATCTGACACTTCCCTTCCCGGAAGCGGCATGATTCACAACCCGGGCATGGGATGGGCTCAAACCACTTCTCCATCATCTTAGAAAGATCTTCGGTAAGCATGCACACTTTTTCAGCGGTTTCTTTTGCATACAGCTGACTTACCACCCTTCGTGCTTCGTCCATGTCCATCCCCTCTGCACATAATTCACTCCAGGAGGAAAGACAGACAAGCACCTTCCGCTTCTCTCTGTCTTCTGTTTCCCAGATTGCCGTTCTGAGAAAATGGCAGGCACTTTCAAAGTCTTTGAGCTGAAGGGAAAGCACTGCCCCAAGAGCCGCATCGGAGTATTCCCCGGCCGGCACATTGGAAAACAGGGAGAAGACCTTAAAGCCCGGGTCATGTTCGTAATACCGGATCAGACGCAGAATTCGTTTCGCTTCTTCATCACCCAGATGCGGAAATGACGCAAAACTCTTGCCGGCACGGTCAATGGTGCGCTTCAGGCGCACCGCACTGCCGTCCAGTTTACGGATACTGCGGAAGCCCGGGATCACCATATAAACAGCCGGAAAGCCGAGAAAGGAGGAATCGCGGAACAGCGGTTCATAGGAGACATCATCTCTTGTCTCTGTCTTGGTCTCCGCCTTTTCGGTATTGCTTTCATGTTCGGTTGTGATTACCGCATTGCCGAGCCCTTTCAGAGTTGTCTCCATCTTCAGTTTCTTCGTGCCGTTTTCTTCCGCAGCCTGAATGGTCAGATTGGTCGGGAAACAGATTGACCACCAGCAAAATCGCAGTCAGAGTGCTGAACCCTTTATTCTTGTCTTTGAACATGAGAAACCCTCATCTGCTTTTATATTTCAATGATATTTCGGATCATCCCTTCCCGAAAGTTATCCTGCCGTGCCTTCCGCGGAACGCATGGCAATTTCGGAAACTCCGGAAGAGAACCGGCAAACCTGTATCTTCGCCAAAGGAAAGCCGTGCTTATGGACTTTGAATATGATTCATTCCAGCTCAGACGGAAGTAGTTCCGAAAAAAAAAGGCCGTTCTCCGAAGAAATGCCGGTACGATTGCCCCTGTAAAAACCGGGTGATCCCAGCCCTTCAGCTGCACCATCGCCTGTTCCGGCCTTTTTCTGTGAACTTCCCCTTACAGATGTTTCCGCATTATGGCTTGGGAGGTTCCCTCAGTATGCGTTCAAGCTTTACCCATCCCAAGTATTTAGGATGATCTCCGGTCAGCGCTGTAAGCTTTTCGATTGCCAGATAGTCATCGATTCTTACCATGTCCCAGGCATGGATCACCCGGCCGTCCCCGAGACTGATGCCGCAATGTCCCCAGTTGACCGGGCCGGTTTCGCTTTGACACAGGCAGTCGTAGAATACAAACGCGCCTCGCTCCGGGACTCCTCCAAGCAGCGCATCCCTGTACATTTCGCAGGATTCCTTCGCAGAATCGCCGCCATGGATTTCGATCTGATTGCTGAGTTCAAGGGCGTCCTCGATAAACGCAAGACAAAACCCTGCATACCCTGTGCTGCCAAGTCTGCTCTCCGCCCAAGGAATCATATTCTCTGTCAGTTTTTCCATCTGAACCCCCTCAGGCCCTGCATCGTTGCGATCTGCCGGTTCTGTTTCTGCTTTGCCAATGTACATTTCACTTTTCCTGACTGTCTTACAGATCCCGATGGAACTGCAGAGCAATCATCCCTGTTTCAGTTTCTTTGCCATCAGGTATTCCGTGATTCCCTGGCGGTACAGGTCGGGAATTTCCCCGACCTGCCGATAGCCGTTTCTTTCGTAAAATCGCTTTGCGTCCGGATTATAATCCGCAACAACCAGGAAAAGCCTGTCTGCCATTTCAGATGCGATCCGCTCTGAATACTCCAGCAGAGCCCTGCCGATCCCAGTGTCTCTGTATTCTTCCTTCACGGCGATGAGATGCAGGTATGGGAAACTGTGAAACGCATCTTTTGGGATGATGTATGCAAAGCCAACGCATTCTTCACCAATGAGCGCAATATACAGATTTCCCCGGCGGATCCCTTCAAGAATTGCGCTCTCCGCGGTCCCGGGTGAAGAAAAGTAGTTTTCGCCAAGTGCTGAGCGTAGAAGCGCATCTTTGCAGTCCTTCAGATACTGTTCGTCTCCTTTTGCAAATGTGATCTCCCGCATTTTCTTTTCCTCTTCGTTTCAGCGATTCATCTGACCCTTGTACTGCCAAAGCAGACACCTGTTTGGACACAGATCATGCCCCGTCCCAAAGGGCAGAACTCCGGTTACTGTCATCTCTGCTTTGGCATCCATCCCGGGGCTGGTCTTTGCCGGTGCACATTGGAAGATGCGGCAGTTCAGCCCGCATGACACGATCCCTGGTGAACATTCCGTCAGTTCTCCTCACCTGATCGCCAATACATGATCTCGCAGTCACCGTTGTCGCTGAAGCGCTCGATCTCATAGTTCAGTCTGCCTTCCCGATAAATCCTTTCATATAGTTCCGCAAGATTCGCTGTCTTTCCCCGAACGGTAACCCAGCCAGTATCCGGCAAATACACAGTCCGGTCCGCTCCGTCTATCTCTCCGCCGATCAGTCCAATGACATATTCAATGGAGTGTTCTTTCCAGCCATAGCCGAGTCCCTGCAGATTCGCCCTGCCATATTTTGCCGCAAGCTCATCCCAGAACGCGCCGATCGTTTCAAACTGGTGATCGTCTTCTGTAGAAAAAGTCCTGCCAATTCCAAGAAACAGCATCGTTATTTCCTTTCTGAGGTTCATTGGTTCATTTATTCCGGAAATGGTTTCTCACTCGATGGGGAAATACAGTTTATTCTTCCCGCTTGCCGGTTCGCTAAAATCGCAGACAGCACCCGCAAGCTTCAGACCAAGGTCCGGAATCAGGTGATTGATCACATTTCTGAATGTTTCTCCATAGGTATCCGGACTAACCTCAGTCACAAGGTATTTTCTTGCCGGCATAACCCATTTAACCCATCCATCCGGTGCCAGAGTATCTTCAGATACTTCAACCCCTGCAAGATACAATCCCCTTGAGAAATCATCCGTCCACGGCATAAACGTCATCGCTTCATCACTCATGGCTCCCCAGAATCCGGCAAAAGAACCATCGGCGTTCTTCTTTCCAAGATTCGCGACTTCACCGAAATCGGCATTGGCTTTTTGCCAGAGATCCTGAACCACATTCTTTTCTTTTGTACATAAGCCTTCTTTGCCAAGGATCGCAATTCCTGGCAAATCAATGATCTCGTATTTCATCATCTCTCCCCCATCTTCACAAACAGCAGGTCAGGAGTTTCGGCAAACTCCTCTGAATGAACTGTAAAACTGGTATTCTCCGGTTTCCTCTATTCCTGTATCATTCCCGTATAGAAGGCAAGGTTTCTGACTTCACAGCCCTTGTCCGCATAGTAGGCAAGCATTTCCGGCATCTTCTTCAGGTCATAGCTGGTCACACAATCGGAGATGACATGAACCGTATATCCAGACTTTGTCATGTTGAAGCAGGTGGATTTCACACAGGCGGTCGCATCGGCACCGGTGATGTAAAACTCATCGATGCCGTTTGTCCGGATGAATTCCGAGAACTCTTCGCATGTCAATGCATTGGCCTTTGTCTTTACGAAGATGTGATCCGATACAACGTTCAGCTCCGGCGCGAGTTCCTCTCCTCTGGTGCCGGGCTTGAAGGTGCGCGTTCCGGCGGACAGGTTATTGTGCTTGATATAGATGACTGTCATTCCCTGCTTCATTGCCCAGTCAATCGCGGAATTGATGTTTTCGATTATATCCCTGTAGTGTTTTGTGATGTCGTTCTGAATATCAATTACGACAAGTGCTTTTCTGCTCATTTTATTGCCTCCTTCACAAGACGGTATTCTCTGTGATTTCCTCCAGCCATTCTTTCCTTGTAATCGCCGACACATGGGTCATTCCGTTTGTTTCATCCGGATATTCGCATACAACATGCATTCCAATGGATTCTGCAGTTTTTATCGAAGGACCATTGGTGTACCTGCAATAGGAATACACGGCTGGAACATCCGTAGTTCCAAACGCCCAGTCACGGACTGCTCCGGCGGCCTCTTTTGCATAGCCGTTCCGCTGGCAGTCACGGCGGATATGAAACCCGATTTCCGGCAGTATCTCTCCGTGAATCTTCTGCAGTGTCAGCCCGCAGTCACCGATCACTTCACCGGTTTCCTTCAGACAGACAGCCCACAGTTCGAAGCCGTCCTTCTCACAGCGGTTTCTGTTCCGCTCGATCCAGTCTTTTACATTCCGCTCATCGAAGGTGCAGGGATAATGCCGCATATTTTCAGGGTCTCCTAACACCAGAAACAATGCCTGATCATCCTCCGGCTTCATTTCCCGAAGCACGAGCCGTTCCGTTTCCAGAACCATACATTGTCATCCCTTCCAAAAGACAGGAACCATGCTTGGGCGGTCATGTTTCATAAACATCAGTTCTCCTGTCCGTAGATCCGGACAAAATGCCGGCTGAATGCCTCGATCTGCCGGATCGCATCCTCTGTCTTCTCCGGCTCCCGGTCACATAAATGAATCAGAGCAGAAATCGGCGCTGTATAGGAAAAAGCAAGCATCCTGGGATCATCCTTTCGGAGCAGGCCAATATCCATCATGCCTTTGAATATCTCAGTGAACATGTCTGTAAGCCCGGTCAGAAAGTGCTTTGTCGCCAGCTCTCGTGCACGTGCATCCCGGAACTGCTCAAGCGTCAGAACCTTGCGCGTCATGATGATCTTTTCATCATGAATCGTGATGTTCACCATCTTCATGGTCATCTTAACCAGATCTTCCAGCGAATCCGGCACCGCAGGCAGATGCTCTGACGAGCCAAACCGCTCTCTGTAATAGGCGATCATCTGATCCAGCAGCGCATTCCAGATTGCTTCCTTGCTCGCATAGTGCTTATACACCCCGGATTTAACAAGCCCAAGGGAGCCGCTCAGTTCACGGATGTTTGTACCGGCATAGCCGTTCTGTGAAAACATCTCCAGCGCCGCATCCAGAATTCTTTCTTTTGTGTCGTTTGCCATAGTAACCTCCGCACAAAACAGAGTGACCTCTCGGTCACTATTATAGTGAACGAAAGGTCACTTGCCAATCCCTTGCGTTTAAAAACAGAAAAAGGAGGCTCCATTTCTGAGCCTCGCCGGGGTCCTCAGACTTCGTGGGGGATTAGATTCTGGTCAATTACCCCGCCCCATAAAGGGGCGAGGCTTGCCAAAGCTTCGCGTATCCCTTAATGGTTATAGAGTTTGCAGCTCACTCAGCCAGTCCTGACGTCACAGCACGAGGCCGTGCTCCTGGCTTATGCTTAGCATCGCCT
>JAFWCM010000131.1 GCA_017536885.1 Solobacterium sp. | reverse complement strand
TGTCCGGAAAAGGCGGCGAGGAAATAGCAGACGATGCAGAGAAGCGCGGAGAACGTCATCGCTTTGTCAAGCGATACCTTCTCGCTCTTAGCGGCATACAATGACCTGGCGCATCCCATCATGAAGGCAAAGGCGCACGGTCCGGCAAGATCCCCTGCCGTCTTGGAGACATGAAGCGCAGACTCCGCAAACGCGCTTGTCCACTGGCTCATCGCCTGTTCGCTCGCTCCCGCCGCAATCATCATCACAAAGAGAACTCTGAACATCCCGCGGGAAAACAGGTTCGGGATTATCTTTTCTTCCGGTGCCTTTTCCGGATGATAGATCGGCACCAGGGAAAACAGGATACTGTTGACAAGCGGCACTAAAGCCCAGAGCAGGGCAAGCCCCTGCCAGTGATTCATCCCGATCGTCTTGAAATACAGCACGGAGAGAAGAACTACACCGACATGCCCCCAGCAGTAGAAGGAATGAAGCAGAGCCATCGCAGCTTCCTTGTTGTCACTGGGACAGGATTCCACAATCGGGCTGATCAGTACCTCAATGATTCCCCCGCCGATCGCATAGAGAATCACACAGAGGAGAAGTCCGGCGTAACTGGGAAGAATATTCGGCAGGATGGCAAGGCCGCCGATCCCAAGCGTGCAGAACACATGTGCCAGAATCACAAAGGTGCGGTAGCCGATCCGCTCGGCATACTTTGCCGAGAACAGATCGACGAGCAGCTGGACCGCGAAGTTCAGGGTTGTGATCAGTGTGACCTCTGCCAGCTGAAGGTGATAATCGCTGAGAAAACGCAGAAACAGCAAGGGTGCGAAGTTGTTTGCGATCGCCTGGGTGATATAGCCGGTATAGCATGCAAGCATGGTACCTTTTGCGGATGTCAGTTTCATTGCGTGCCTCCGAAATCAAACAGTTCTCCCAGCAGGCTTTTTTTCACCTGTTCCTCTTCCGTTTCGGCGGGAATGACAAGCGTCGTCTCTGCCCCCTCATACGAAAGCGAAAGATGTGTATCCCCTTCATGAATTCCGCGCTCAAGGATAAAGAGCACTTTGCCGTGATAGGTGGAATGTGCGATCCGGTTGCCTTCACTGCTTTGATATCTTTCGCCGCAGGCGGGATTGCCGCAGTCGCCGGAGAGAATCCCGGCTCCTTCTGCCTGAAGAACAACCATCCGGTCAGCGTCACTGACGGTGGTATAGTGTTCATCCTGAAGGGATACTTCGACATAGATCAGCTCTTTTCCGGAAGACGGATCCCGATAGATCTTCACCTCGGGGGAGAGGCAGGATACTTCAAGATTGCTGAGGATGGTGCTGCGGCCGCTCTGTACTGCAAGGACATTACCGTCTTCATCATATGCCACCGCTTCCAGCGCCCCCGCTTTCCCGGAACACTCCCATTCGGGATATAAGGAGCCATTGAATAACCGCATGGTTCTTCCCTGCTCAGAAACAACCGTCTCCGATGTTTTGCGGCCGAGGCTTTTCCCGTTCTGAAACAGTTCCACACTCGGGGCGTTGGTATAGATGCGCACCCTGACATTTCCAAACAGTGACTTGCGTATATTCGTCTTATTCCAGTCGGGAAGAATATGGAGCACAGTAATATCGTTTCGCCACTGACTCTGGTAGAAGTAATAGCTGTCTTTGACAAAGCCGGCGGTATCAATGATTCCGAAATAGGAAGAGTGTGGCAGCGGTCCCTTACCGGTTACCGAGCCGGGTTCCAGTCCGTTCCAGGGTTCCGGTTCGCCAAGATAATCAAACCCGGTCCACACAAACTCCCCGGCGATATAATCCCGGCTTACGGTATTCTTCACCGAGGTCTCTGCCGTGCTTCCCCATTCGACATGCTCATCGCCATAAGCACTGATCGACAGATTCTTCCGGTCGATTCCCTTCGCTTTGTATTCGCCTCTTGAGGCAAAGGCGCTGACGGTTTCACTGCCGAACAGACACCAGTCGGGATGTTCGCTATGATAGCGGTCCATCGACTCCGCGGTCGCGTAGTTCAGTCCGATCACGCCGCCCGCATCAGCGACGGCCTGATCCATGGCGATCTGGGTTTCATTGTTTTTAAGCGTCATGTTGTCGGCAATCGTTACCGGTCTTGTGCCGTCTTCTTCATTGACAAAGGCACAGAGCTCCCTTGCGTATTCGGGATACTGCGAGGTATCGCCGCCGATATTGCCGAGGATCTCATTGCCGATGGAATAGAGGATGACACAGGGTTCATTGCGGGAATGGCGCACCATGGCGCGGATGTCAAATTCGCACCAGCGCTCCTCTGCCCTTCCGCCGAGGATTTTGTTGTCTTCGCTGATCGTCTCATTGAAGATCGAGCTGTAGTCATTGTCATTGTGGTTCTTGGCATTGGACCAGGTGTCAAACGCTTCTTCGATCACGAGGATTCCCCGCTTCGAACATTCTTCCAGGAAGTGATGATCGGCGGGATTATGCGCACAGCGCACGGCGTTGACGCCCATCTCTTCGAGAAGATCCAGCTGGCGGTCAATCGCCCCGGCTAGTGCCGCAGCACCGAGCGATCCCTGATCGTGATGAAGGCAGACGCCCTGCAGTTTCACCGGTTCGCCATTGAGGAAAAAGCCCTTCTTGGAATCAAACTTCGTCCACCGGTATCCGAACCGGGTATCAACGCTGTCAAGAACGGTATCCCCTTCTCTGAGTTCGCTGTGCAGAAGATACTGATTTCCTTCCTTCAGCTTCCATAACAGCGGCTGCTTCACCGGAAGATCCAGCGTCTTTGTGATGCGGCTGTTTCCTTCGAGCTGGACGGGAATCTCCCCGCTTGCGGAAACCTCGTTTCCTTCCGGGTCAATGATCTTGGCAAGAAGTGTGATCTCTTTGGATTCCCCTGTCTCATTGACAAGATCCATCTTCACTTCGGTGCTGACTTCGGCATTGTGATTCTCTTCGAGATCCTTCGGGGTTACGACGATGCCGTTTCTTTCGAAGTGCTGTTGTCCGGTTACGGTCAGAAACACATCCCGATAGATGCCGCTGCCGGAATACCAGCGGCTGCTGGGAATCGGGTTGTCAACGCTGACTCTGATGATGTTTTCACTCACACCGTCAAAGATCAGCTGATCGGTGAGGTCAAAGGCAAAGGCGGTATAGCCATAGGGATGACTGCCGAGCACTCTGTTGTTTACCGAGACTTCGGCATTCATATACACCCCTTCAAATTCGAGGATGACACGCTTGTCCTTCATGGCTTCTTCAAATACCAGGCGCTTTTCATAGACCCCCTTCCCGCCGGGAAGAAAGCCGCTCTCCGCTTCGAGATTTTCATTCATCGGCATTGAAATACTGTAATCATGGGGAAGCGAAACGATCTCCTCCTGATCTGAATTCTCTCTTCGAAACGTCCATCCTTCGTTGATCAGCGTGGTTCTTTCCAGAAGATGAAATACTTCTTTTTCCGATGCGGAAGCGCGCGCGAAAAAAGAAGAGAAGATCATACCCAGGGAAAGAATCAGCTTGAAAGCATTTTGCATACCCCTATGATATATCATGCCTTTTCAGTGCTCAAATCTCTCCCTGCCTGCGGGAATTGACCGTGCCCTGATGAGTAAGC
>JAFWCM010000130.1 GCA_017536885.1 Solobacterium sp. | reverse complement strand
CCTTACGTGAAGCAGATCCGCGACCTCTTTGACAAGTTCTCTGTTCTCCGGCTTCGATACCACAAAACAGTCAAGCATCCCGGCTTCCGTCAGCCAGGTTTTCAAAGCCGCCGCCGTTTCGGCATCTTCTATGTAAAACGCAGGAATCATCTTTTCCGCAAGGCGGGGTATAAAGCTGTCCAAATCCTTCGAAAGAAGAACGCCACTGCGGTCATAGACATGCAGGGCGGAATCCAGCCATACAAACACGGTGGCCGGCCGCTTTTCACTTTCCATCACCGCTTCCAGATTTTCATTCGAAGACCAGGCAATGGTCGATGCCATCACAAAAGAGGTCTCCAGTTCATACACCGGTGTATAGGGAATCGTAATCCGCGGGATCACTTTCTCTTCCCTTTCCCCGCAGCGCGTGCAGAAGCGCTCCTGCAGTCCCTCTTCCTTCTTCGTCGGCTCCTGGATGACATTCCATTCCCCCCACACGTGTTCATACGGATCCGGCGGAGTTTTCCTCACCCTTATATGTTCCGAATTGACGGAACATACATCGGTAATGGTTCCGGGATCCGAACAGGTGGGATCGATCCGTTCCTGCTTTTCCTCATCCCAGGGATGAGAGGCAGCCCAGGAAAATGTGAGGATGATCCGGTGCGCATCGCCGCTGACAGTTTCAAATTCAATGGTTTCATAGATCTCATCATCGCCGAGAAAGATTTCCGTATTTTCATCAAAGCAGTGCCCTTCCTCTGTCTCCAGGGTAAGAAGCCCCTTATATATCTCCCCGCCTTCCACCGGCCCGAGGTACGGTTCATAGTCCTCCGGATGGAGCGGATCAAACGAAACAATCCAGGCATTGGGTTCAGAGAAGCGTATATTCTCCTCATAGGTTTCCACATTCAAAGCGCGCTTTTCTTCGATGTTGTCTCCGCAGAGAAGCGTATACAGTGAAATATAAACCGATTCAATCGGCTCTTCTTCCTCCGCCAGGGCAGAAGGAAAGAGATTGGCCGCAAGCATCCATGCAAGAAAAATACACAGGCATTTCGAAACAAATCGCTTCATACCATGTATTATGC
Organism: Solobacterium sp.; assembly: GCA_017536885.1. Lineage (GTDB taxonomy): Bacteria > Bacillota_I > Bacilli_A > Erysipelotrichales > Erysipelotrichaceae > Bulleidia. The sequence goes on along the minus strand of JAFWCM010000130.1, from coordinate 1,709 downwards.
CCTATAATCACATTCCCCGCGAAGTTCTTTTTCCATCATGAATGCATTGCATTCCCTGCGTCTATGGACCAGCCCCTGAAAAGCAAAGGGATATCTGATTTTCAGAAACGGATTACTGCCGCCTGTTCAATCCAATGAAGAGGAAAGGTCTGGTTTCCGGATATTCCGCTGAAGACATCATTGCGATGATGAAACGAGTGAAGACGCAAAGTGCAAATGGAGAGCGGAACCATCCGGCCGGAACAAAAGCCGGGCATGATCAGCTAAGGCTGCATACCCGTATGAGGCATACCAGATTCCGGAATCGTGCCGGAATAAAATTGCATGATACCTGACAGCTCAGGAAGTTACGGATCCAAAAAAGCTGCAGCGTTTTCCCGGTTCTCCGTGTTTCCAGTATGGAGGACAAAGTATGAGACTATCGATCCTGACAGCCGGACTGACCGCAGTGCTTCTTTGCGCCTGTGCCGCAAAGCCGGATTCCTCTTTTCCCCTGCCTTCTCCTTCCCCGCTTGCACAGGAGACTTTCCCGCTTCCTTCTTCGGGGAAACAGGCGAAATATACCTATGAACTCAAAGAGGAGGATTCGTACGATTCCCGGTATGAAAAACGCGGCTTTATACATCTTGGGGAAGAGGGCGGAAAAGCCCGCTACCGGATTTTCAGCGGTGAAAAAAGCACCGGCGGATATGGCCTGGAACTCGCCGGCATTCAGGAAACGGATGGCGTTGTCACGGTTGTGATCCGCGAAACCTCACCAGGCCCCGACAGTGCCGTCACAACCGCGCTTACCTATCCATGCATTACCCTGAGTCTCAGCCCGGTGCCTTCTTCTGTCGTTTTTGAAAGCGAAGACGGCCGTGCTTTTGCATGCATGGATGATGAAATCAGGCCTTTGAAACGGGCGCTGAAAACCGGCGGGATTCTCTATCTCGATACCGGCTATGCCTGTGCCCCGGCGGGAAGATGCGGAAACATGGACGGATATCCCGAAGTAATTCTGAGCACGGAGCAGATGCCGGAAAACGACGGCGAAGCAAATTTTGAAACCACGGGATGGCAGATCTCCGGAACGGATACGCTCGATGTGCTCATCGGCAATGAGTTCCGCATCTTTGCGGCAGAAGGAAGCCCATATGCAGAGGGAGAAGAGATTCCCGAAACTGTTCTGCAGTTTATGGCAGTTGTGGAAGAGGTCAGAGAAGACGGAACCGTGATTGTGACAACAGACACGCCTGCGGCCTGGGAAATACCGGAAAACACCCGCTTTGCCCTTCCCCTTTCGGCCTATGATCCGGGAATCTATGTCGATACCCCGGTGCCGGGAAATCCGGTTATCGTTGTCTGCGGCGGCACAATTACTGAAGGCGATCCGTATACGGTCAAAGAAGTCTACCGGTTCTCTCCGATCGGGTCCCAGGCCATCCAGACGAACGAACCCCGCTGAGGCGCAGCAACGGACTGCTATGATTCCGTTTCACTGTTATGTACGGCACATGCGGTGCCGTTTTCCTTTCCGGGCAAAAGAAAAACGATGAAGCAATGCCTCACCGTCCTTCATTTTGAATTCAGCTGATGGTCGTTCCCGGCGCCAGTCCGTTGACTTCCGCCACAACCACTTCGTTGCCGTTGGCACCCGCTAACAGCATGCCCTGGCTTTCCACCCCGCGGATCACGCTCGGTTTGAGGTTGGTGATCACGATGATGTT
>JAFWCM010000012.1 GCA_017536885.1 Solobacterium sp. | reverse complement strand
TACGGCACCGGTGATCGGGATGATTCTGAGTGCGGTGATTCTCGGCCTGTTCTCTCTTATGGGCGGATGGATCCGTGTGATCTGTCTGATCGCGCTGGCGGCGTTCTGGATTTCTGCGATCCGGGAAATTCTGAGAATCCGAAAAGCTGCCCTGGCAGAGAGTGAAGCGGCAAGGGGAACCAATCCTCTGACATTGACCATGAAGTATGAGCGGGATGCGGAACAGGCATATCTGAAGCAGTTCAATACGACAGTCACACCGATGTTTTCACCGAACAGTACCATAAGTTCCTCATGGGATCAGAAGAACGGAAAGCAATAAATCAGAAGGACGATACCTATGGCAAAACACTATTTCTATGAAGCGGACTACCGCTGTGACTGTGAGGTGTGCGGAAAGAAGTTCAGCGGCGTGATCCGGCGCGGACCCCTGGAATATGCCGGCGGCGTGATTCCGGCCGGGATCGGGGCGGCGGTGGATGCGGCCGACATGAAGCTGTCACGGGAGCTGATCCAAAGCAGAATCGACGGCACCGGAAATCAGCCGTTTACAGCGGTTCATGCGGATCATTGTCCGTACTGCGGCGCCAGGCAGTCCTGGTATCCGATGGCAGAACCGAAAAAACCGGGCGGCATCGGCGGATATATTTTTGCCGGGCTTGCCGGCATGATTCTCGGGCTGATCGTCTGGCTGCTGTTTTTCTTTGACGATGTGATCCCGTTTGTTCTTCTGCTTGCGGCAGGGTGTCTTCTGGGGGTTGTTCTTGTCCGTCAGAGTCGGAAGAAGAACGGTTCGGAAGAGATGAACCTGTATCTCGAACAAAAGAAGGAATATGACGAGTTTCAGAAAAGCCTTGCGTCCCGTACTGTGAAAAACAAACCGGAAATCCTCTGGGAAACCGCACGGCGCAGTCCCTGTGACTATTAAAACAAGGAAATACAGAAGGGCGGTCCGGAACTCATTGACCCCGGCTGTTCTGGAATAGGATGGGTTTCATGCGAAGGACTGAAAGAGGACAACTCCGAAAATGGAGAAGGCTGTCCTGTCTTTGAAAGGAATGGTAGGAAAGAAATGAATGCGGTTGTTGTGATTGCGGCGGTAATCGTAATCGCCATTGCAGGAGGAATCCTGTTTTGGTATTTCCGGCGGAAAAAATATGAAGCATATTCCTCCATTTACTACGTGAATAATTACGGCAGGAAATCTCAGTCAGATCGGTATCATCCGCTGAAAACGATCTCAGATGAAGACCTTGAATGGCTCTTCCGGTTCTATGATAACGAGATCAGTACCCGAACTTACAGAACGGCAGGCGGGATGCTGGTAGAAAGACCATCGCCTTTTCAGCTTCAGATCGAAAGTGATCTCAAAAACAGAAGGCTCAGCGATGAACAGATCGATGAACTCACGCAGAAACTGTATAAGGGCATGGAGAGGATCCGGCGGTATGATCCGGAAAGAACCCGGAAGATGGAAGAGATCCGCCAGGAACTCCAGCGGATCAAAACGGTTTCCTGAAGAGGCAGAGCCAGCCTCTTTTCAAAACTGCCGGAGAACCGGCGTACTTTTTTATTGATGAGCAGAAAGGAGAAATTCCATGGGACTGTTTCAGCCAGGATGGATGAGCAAAGATGAGAAGAAAGCGATGCGCTCTCTCGAAAAGGTATCCGGGGACGCGGCTCTTTTCAAAGTCGTGACGGAATGCCCTCACCCGAGAGTGCAGATGCTCGCATTGTCACGAATCAAAGAGGAGGGACGGCGACTGGATGTGGTGCTCACAAAGCAGCTGTTGAGTTTCGATCTGCGCAGGGCCGCGCTTCATGGCATCAGTGAAGAGGGTCTGCAGCAGGCTGCGAAAAAAGCTCCGACCTGTGAACTCCGGCTGGAAGCTGTGCAGAGGATGAAGGATGAGACAGGTCTTGCCGCGATTGTCATGGAGCTTGCGGAAGGAAACCGGGATGATCGGCGCGTGAGCGAAGCGGCTTATGAGAAGATGACACATCCGCCGTTTTCCTGCAGCATGATCATTCATCACCGCAGGACAGACGAAAATCTGCTCTATGACCTGGAGAAGATGACGTATCCCGAAGACCGGGAAAAGATTCTGCGCATTGCCAATGAAAAAGACGGCAGATGTGCAGAGAAGGCGGTCATGTTTCTTCCGTACGAAAAGGAACGGGAAGAGCTGCGTCAGCTGGCAATGGGGGGAAAGAGGAATGCCCGCCTGGCGGCGATCAATTCCCTGCATGTGCCGGAAGACCGCGATCTTCTCGATGCCATCCTCAATGACCCCAAAAGTGATCTGGCGTTGAAGAAGCTGACGGCACGCATGCTTCCCGGGAATGACCCGATGCTGGAGCGGCGGTGCTGCCCGTTCTGCGGCGCCTATGACAGTGTCGTGCATCATGGCGGATATGATGACTCCGCTGACATGTATTACAGTGCCTGGCAGTGCAGAGCCTGCGGCCATGAGGACCGAAAGCACAGCGTCACCGGGAGCGGGCAGGCAAAGGATTTCTCTGTCACCCTGCGCGATCTCTCCTTGAAGTGAGGTCCCGGCTTTCTCTGCGCCTGATTTTTCCTGTTCTGTCCCTGAATGGGAAAGGAACTATGCGGAAACAGAGAGAAGGACCGATGTTTCTCACGGATGAAACCGTTCGGATGTGCGGGTTTTGTGCATGGTGTCACAACGGAACCTAAATTAATCTTATTTTCATGTAAAATAATATCGGAACGAAAGAGAAAGACAGATCCGTGAAACGCCAATGCCTTTCTCCTTTGTTTGTAAATCAGAAGAGACCGCAGAATCTCTGCCCAGACTGCGCTCCTGTGAAGAAGCACAGCTGAAAGGAAAAGAAATGACATTTGAGGAATTCTGGGAAACCATGGAAACAACCGGACTTCTTTCGACGGCCTTTGATGAGATCCATCCGGACTCCTTTTCGGAGGATCTCAGGGAAGCCCTGATGAGCAGAGGACCGGGTGAAGCCGCGGAAATCATAAATAAAGCTCTGGAATACAACATCCGGAGTTCTTTCGAGACGTTTGAAGCGCTGGTGAGAATGCGGCTGGCGGAACCCGGCATCCAATCCATGCGGGACACCCGCATCATCTGCAGCCATCTCGCGGAAGCACTTGCCCAGAGCTATACGGATCTTTTCTACGTCAATCTCGAAACGGATGAATTTATCGAATTCCATACCGATGAAAGCACCGGGGTACTGCGGGTGGTGCGGAACGGCAATGATTTCTTTGAGAGCTGCAAGCGGGAAGTAAAGGTATTTGTCCATGCGGATGACCGGAAGAAATTCATTGAGGCGATGGATGCGGAGTTTCTGAGCAGAACCCTCGATCAGTCCCGCCGGTTTGAGATGACCTACCGCCGCATCAAGAACGGCAGAACCTTCTATGTACAGATGGAAGTTTCCCGGATGGTGAATGACAGGCGGATCATCGTGATTGCCGTATCCGATATCGATGAGCTGATGAAGAAACGGCAGGCAGAAGAGCGGATCAAGGAAGAGGGTGTGATCTATGCCCGGCTTCATGCGCTCTCGGGAAATATCCTGTATATCTTTGTCGTAGATCCCGAAACAGAGACCTACCGGCAGATCAATACCACCTCGGGATATGTGAAAGTCTTTGAAGTGGCCAGAGAAGGCGATCACTTCTTCGAAACCGCCTGGCAGATGGCACCCCAGACCGTCTATGAGGAAGACCGGGATTATTTCATCTCCTCCTTTACCAGGAATAAGGTGATGGCGGACATTGAACGCTACGGCAGCTTTTCATTGACTTATCGCTTCACGGCTCAGCGGACCATTTACGTGGAGCTTAAAGCGGCGATGGTCGAGGAAGAAGAGGGAAACCGGCTCATCGTCGGTCTCTATGATATCGACGCCCGGGTGCGCCGGGAAAAGGAATACGGAAAGCGCCTGGCCAATGCCGAGACAAGGGCCAGCAAGGATGCTCTGACCGGGGTAAATAACAAGCAGGCCTTCCTCGAAACCGAAGCGATGATCGACAGCGGGATCGCAGATTCCTGTCAGGCGCCGTTCGCCGTTGTCGTATTCGATGTCAACGGGCTGAAGTTTGTCAATGATACGGCCGGTCATCAGGCGGGAGATCAGTATCTGCGCGACTCCTGCAATATCATCTGCAGCATCTTCAAGCACAGCCCCGTCTTCCGCATCGGCGGCGATGAATTCGCGGTGATCTCGGAAGGAAAGGACTACCTCCGCATCGACGAACTGATCGGAGAAGTCAATGCCCATAACGAAGAGGCTGCCCGCACCAACGGCATTGTGATTGCCTGCGGCATGTCGAAATTTCAGAAGGATGAAAACGTTGCGGCGGTGTTTAGAAGAGCCGATGCGAACATGTATGAAAACAAGATGCGTCTGAAAGGGGAAACGGATCCTTCCCGATCCGATTGACGCCTGAGGGAAAGAAACACAATTGATTCAGAAATGCCGCTCCTGCGCAAAGGGCGGCGTTTTTCTTTTGGGCTTACCGGCAGAAAGGAAAGATGCGGAAGGGTTCGAAAGTGGGATTCGGAAGTCTGATCCTCTATAATATTGCATATGGAAGAGAACAGATATCTTTCGAAAGGAAAGGGCATTGTGTCCCGGTTCTTCGGGGAATTCTCTCAGCTGGTCCAGAATATCTGGATGTTTTTCAAAGAGGACTGGCGGGAGATCTTTTCCTTTATCTTCATATGCATGACGGTAAGTCTGCTCGCCACCCGGCTTCTGGACTGGCTGGTCTCCGTGATGTTCTCCCGGCTTTCCGGGTTTGCATTTGTGACCTCCGGGAATCTCGGGGAATTTCTCAAAACCCCCGTATCCTGGCTGGCGATCTTCATCTATCTGATCTTTGCGACATTGTTTTCCCTGTTTGAACTCTCCGGCCTGCTTCATTCCTTTTCGACGGCGCAGATCGGCAGGAAGACCGATCTGCAGAATATGATCCGCTACGGGTTCCGGACAGTGAAAAAGACCCTGCATCCGAAGAACTGGCTGATCATACCGTATCTCATCATTCTGATGCCTTTGACGGGATTCTCGGTCTCTGTTTCGGGATATAAGGCCGCGGTTCCGTATTTCATGATCGAAGGGTTTGAATCCAATCCCTCCTCGAAGACGGTCTTTCTCATCGCATACTTTCTGGTTGTGCTGGCGGAGATGCTTTATATCTTCTCGATCAATATGTATGTTCTCGAAGATACCTCATTTCTGAAATCGATGAAGAATGCCCGGAAGCTGATCGAGGGCAGAGTTCTCAAGACGATCATGATGATGCTGGTTCTGACGATCGCCGTAAACATCCTGATCAACTCCGTCGCCTCGGCTCTGCCGACCAATTTTGCGGAACTGCTCACGCTGTTTTCAAGAACGGAAAACCGGGTGATTAAATCGATCCATCTCGGCCGCTATGTCTATATCACCCAGAAGCTTCTGAAAAACTTCTTCGAGCCGATGATCACCACCGCCGGGCTTACCGCATTGTTCTACCGCTATATCGATGAGAAGGAACTCCTGGTGAAGCTTTCCAGAGATGCGTTTAATGCCAGGGAATACCGGGCAAGGGATACCGCGAAATATGTCATCGGAATGCTTGCGGTCATTCTTCTTGTGTTCGGCATTCAGGTCTGGCATTACCGCTATCTGCTCGAACCGGTGCAGCTGCCGGTTGTCTGCGCGCACCGCGGTGACAGCGTTCACGCGCCGGAGAATACGCTGCCTGCCTTTGAACTGGCTTTGCTTGAAAACACGCCGATGGTGGAATGCGATGTGATCGAGGCCGCCGACGGCACCGTGGTGGTCAGTCATGACAACAGCCTGAGCCGCCTGACCGGACACAGCACAGTAATCAGTAAGAGCACGCTTGCCGAAGTGCAGAAGTATCCGCTGCTCCCCTCATTGCCGGGCCATTACAGCGATGTCAGAATCCCGACATTGGATGACCTTCTTGCGCTTATGAATGAAGAAGACACCACCGCCGAGATTCAGATCGAACTCAAACCCACAAAGGATGACAGGCATCTCGAAGAGGAAGTGGTCCGCCTGATTCACAAATACAACATGAAGGATCGCTGCTATGTGATCTCCATGCATTATGAACCGCTCCTGAAGATCAAGGAGATCGATCCCGAAATCAGAACCGGCGTCGCCGTGCTTGCCGCATGGGATACCTACACCGATGTCAAAGGAGTTGATCTTCTCTCCGCCGCCGACAGCACGATCAGTCCCGATCTTGTCAAAGCCATGCATGAGAAGGGATTCAAGGTCATGGTATGGACGGTGGATGATATGGATGCCGTGCAGTACCTGGTCAGCTGCGGCGTCGATGTGATCGGAACCAATGATCCGGTGACAATTCAGGAAGCGGTTGATCTCGCGAGAGCGGACGGGGGAATTTCGCGGATCTTCTATGTCCTGCTTCATATGTTCCGGGGAACGGAGGACAGCTCTCTTCTGAAGGGGAAGGCTTCCTGATTCGGGATCTTCCGCAGCCTTCCGGTCGTTTGGGCAGCGCACCGGATCACCAACGCCTCAGCGGATCCAGAGGCAGAAACAAAACGGGACCTGACCCGGAAACGGGACGGTTCCTCAGTCACATGGAAAAAGACAGGATGCCGGAATGATCCGGGGCCTGTCAAGTAGACACCCAAAATATCTAAAGTAATGCCTGCCCAATCGGAGCTGTTCCGGTTGGGTTTTTTGATATGTTCAATTCTGCTAAATGCTGCTTGTAGTTTTGAATCCTGCGATTGATCGGAATC
>JAFWCM010000129.1 GCA_017536885.1 Solobacterium sp. | reverse complement strand
TCGTTTCAAGCTCCACGCTCAAAAAACAAGACATATTTTCAAATAGTTTATCACATTTCTTCCAAAAAGTAAAAGAAAACCCCCTAATTTGTTATTAACTTATGATAACGTCACCATATAATTAACTTTTAGATGATTCACTAAATTTTGCCGTCTCCGAAATCGAACATGCCAACAGCTATTATTTCCTCGTATTAGGCAAAAAGCACCTGACTGGCTTCTCCACCATTCAGATGCTCCTAAATATCTACTTAACTAAAGTCTAATTAAAATCAACCCCTTTATGTCTCCTTTTTAGGGCTAAGGCGATAATTTGAGCGCCCAGCACTATTCCGGCAATAGGAGGTACTATTTGGTTACTATCGTTTGCTTTTGATGCTGCACCCGTATTTGGTACTGGGACTATTTCATCTGGTGTCGGTGTTGGTGTCGGAGTCGGTGTCGGATCTCCTGACACTTTTTTCTTCAGCAGAAAGAAGTTGTTCTTCCAGGCATCTGCGGTTCCAAGCACGATCAGATTCTCAGTCGCTTCCCCCGCAAACAGCAGATGAAGGTGCCCGCCGCCGAGCGTCTCCCTCTTCTTCTCTTCTCCCTCAAGCGTATATTCCAGGAGATCATAGCGCCAGGAATTGTTCTGATCTGTTCCGGTCAGCCCGAAGAGATAAACCGCCTGGTCTTTGATCAGACAGGAAGCTTTATCCATCGCCTCCACAGAAGCGTTCCTGATTTCAAAGAGCTGTTCCGCTTTCTCTTCACCGATCACAAAGCGATAGACCCGCATCAGAGAAGACTCATAGTCCTCTGAACCGGTTACCGCAAAGGTAATCACACCATCCTTCTCAGAGAACCCCGCATCCCGCCAGGAAGAAAGGGCCATTTGAAGAAGAACGCTGATCTTTCCGCTTGACAGATCCGCTTCTCCGATATAAAAGGAATCCCCATAGGAATAGGTCACAAAAAGACGTCCGCCGCTGCTGTGGATCACCGGCCTCATTCCGTATCCATCAGGAAAGATCAGAGTTGTGCTCTGCATGTTTTGCCCGGAACCATCCATGGTAAGAAGGATGTTTCCGTCAGAGAAACAAATCAGATCATCAACTGCCGCGGCGCTAACTGCCCCGAACCTTTCCTTTGCGGCAATCCGGGTAAAGGAGGATTCTCCCCGCTTCATCCGCAGGAATTCCGTATTCGGAATGCCGTCGCTGCGGTTTACGGCGAGATAGATATCCTCTCCCTTAACGCACATCGCTGATGGACTCACACCGGTAAGACCGGTATTTACCGCTTTGAGATCCTTGCTTTCCGCAGAGATATTCATCCACCGGCTCTTCTTCTCTTTGCCGTTCTGTATGGTGATCAGATGTTCGCCCATGGCAAGATTTTTCACTGCGGCTGTGATCTTATGATCCGACCAGGTTTTGACAGAAGTCTGCTTTCCGTCGATGGAAAGCGATCCATTGCCCTTTCCGAAGTCATATCCGATCACGGTAAGCACACCGGTTTCATAGTCATACGCCGTATCGCTGACATACGGCCAGCCCGCAAATGTACCTGCGCGCGAAACATCCGCATAGCCGCCGTATACCTTTCCTTCGCTTACGGAATTGATCTTTGAGGTATTGATGACATGGGCTGCCCGCTCCTGTGCGCTCATCCCCGGATTCAGAGAATACAGATACGCTGCCTCAGCGCTGACGATCGGCGCCGCCATCGAGGTTCCGTTTTCGTAGGCATAGAGCGGATCCGCAAACGGTGCCTCCCCTTCTTCGTTCAGGGACAGGGATGCAGTCGGAGTTTCTTCCGGTTCCTCCGCCTGCGGCTCTTCTTTCTCCTCTCCCTCCGTAAGAGATCCGGGCACTTCTTCCGGCAGTTCCTCTTCAGGAAATTCTTCTTCCGGGAAGAATTCTTCCGGCTCATAGGAACCCCCCTGGGAAAGATCCGGCACCGTGGAGAGGATATGTCCGCCCGGGGCGATGACATCGGTGTAATGCACGCCGTAATTCGAGAAATCGGAAATCTGTCCGGATTCATCATTGGAAGCGACTTCAATCACATAGGGATTGGATCTGAGAAATGTGGATACCTGCATTTCCTCATCATGGCTGATCCCATCATTCCCCGCCGCGATGACCGTCACCACATTCTCTTTTCCAAGCTCTGTGATGACCTCATTCAGGATTTCCGGCATGGAAAACGTCACGCTGCCGTTCCAGGAAAGGTTGACGGCGGCGATATTGACACCGGCGCGTTTGGCCGCAAGCACATATTCAAATCCTTTTTTAACGCTTTCGGTCATTCCTCCGGTAGCGCGCACCGCCATGATCTTCACACCGCTCAAAGCTCCGCTCACGCCGATGTGATTCCATTCCGCCGCGATGATCCCCGCCACATGGGTTCCGTGTCCTCTGTTATCCATCGGATCAGCGGGATCACCGCCGAGCGTGTTCAGGCCGTATTTTCCGCCGCCCAAAGCTGCCAGCTGGGGATACTCCAGCCCTTTGTCCCACATGACGTTCTTCAGATCCTCATGGGTGTAGTCGACACCGGAGTCTACGACGGCGATGACGATTTCCTTTGCCGGATCCACATTGGGGATGGCATTCCCGCTTTCGTCATAGGTGTTCCATCCCGGAAAGATCGTTCCGTATTCCCCGCTGTAATACCACTGAAGCCCGGTATAATCCCGGGATTCCTCCTCGGCTGATACCGCCGGGAGGAAGGATATCATCAAAGCCGAAACAAGCGCTGCGGCTGTTTTTCTGAACTGTTCTTTTCTTTTCATACCTTCATTATACCGTCCCGATCTTTCCCCGGAAACCAGCCGGACTGCGGAGTCTTCATTGCCTGCCGGTTCTCAGGAGGAATGAATCGGACGCCCCGGATTCTCTGGTGCGGACACCATCGGCAGGCTTTGTTCTTCAAAGGCCTGCTTGGGAAGGATACAGAATAAAATGCAATGCGATTTCAGCAGAGTTCTTTCCGCTGCAGCACAGATATCTTTCAGAACGGAAAGGATTTTTGCCTGCGGACAGACTTTTTCCGGCGAATTGCCTGTATGATTTTACTGACAGGGATGGATCATTGTACAAAACTTCAAAGATCATGAAAGAATCCATTCATTGACTGAGATACTCAGCAGAAGGAGAAAAAACCATGTACCCGTCGGAATTATGCATGCAGGTCTCTGCTCTGGTCAGAGAAGCCGGAAAACTCATGGACAAACCGCAGGTAATCACATCCAAAGGCGGTACCAGCAACTATGTGACAGACTGTGACAAAACAATACAGGACTTTCTGAGCGAACGTCTTCTGAAGCTTCTGCCGGGAAGCTGTATGCTGGGCGAAGAAAGCAATGTCTGGGAGATTCACGGCGACAACATCTGGATCGCGGACCCGATCGACGGCACTTCCAATTTCATCCGGGATCTCGGCGCATCGGTGATTTCCGTCGCCCTGATGCGGAAGAACCGCCTTGCGGTCGGAGCGATCTATAACCCGTTCAGAGACGAACTCTATTATGCGGAACAGGGATGCGGGGCATATCTCAACGGAAAGCAGATTCATGTTTCGGACAATGACTTCAGCCACTCCCTTCTGTTTTCGGCCATGAGCGTATACGACAAGCGCTTCGCGCCTGCATGCATGAATATCATCTCGCGGGTTTACAAAGAATGCGATGACTTCCGCCGCTTCGGCGCGGCAGCCTTTGAAACCGCGCAGATCGCCGCCGGCCGGGGAGAGCTCTACTTTGAAATGCGCATCGCTCCGTGGGATGCGGCAGCCGGAGCGCTTCTGATCGAAGAAGCCGGCGGATACTGGGAGTGCCTGTATCACGACGGGTTCTGCACGAACAGACTGTTTCCCTTCATCGCTGCCAACACAAGGGAAAACTTCGCCAGACTGCGGGAGATCGTCACTTCCGAAGTGCCGATAATCCCCTATGAAGTACCGCTGTTCTGACCGGGAGAAAATCATGAAGAAAGAGATCTTTCAGACTTCCGCCTCGGATACCGTCACCCTGTTTTTCGATCCGCCGGAAGACAGACAGCCCATGGAATGCTTTGACCTTTATCTCAACGGAACACTCCATTGCCGGACAGAAAAAACGCATGCGGAGTTTACCGGCCTTTTGCCAGAGACCGGCTATGACTTTTCCGTGGTCTTCAGAAACGAAACCATATACACCATTCACGCATTGACAAAGCCGCTCAGAAAACGGATTGATATCCGGGAGTACGGCGCAGCCGGAGACGAAGTTACGATGAATACCGCTGCGATCCAGAAGGCGATCGATGCCTGCGGACAGGACGAAGAGATCGTGATTCCTTCCGGCGTGTTCCGCACCGGGGCCCTGCGTCTTCACAGCAATATGTCGCTGTATCTTGAAGAAGGTGCGGTGCTCCTGGGGACGGAGAATCCCGAGGATTATCTGCCCCGGATCCCGAGCCGGTTTGAAGGAACGGAGATGGAATGTTACAGCTCGCTGTTGAATCTTGGGACACTGGACCGCACGAAAATCACGTGCGAGAATGTTCTGATCCATGGTAAGGGAACGATTGAAAGCGGCGGCCGGCAGCTGGCGGTGAATATCATCGAAAGCGAGCGGGAACGAATGAAGGAGTATCTTTCCGCCCATGCGGAACTGGTGGCGTCCTGCGAAAACGAAGACACCCTGCCTGGCCGGGTGAGGCCCAGGCTCATCAACCTCTCCAGCTGCAGGAATGTGCGCATCAGCGGCCTGACCCTCAAAAACGGAGCCAGCTGGAATGTTCATATGATCTACAGCGAGAATATCATCACCGATCACTGTACCTTCATCTCGGAAGGTGTATGGAACGGCGACGGTTGGGATCCCGATTCCAGCAAGGACTGTTCCATCTTTGCCTGCACGTTTTATACCGGTGATGATTCCGTTGCGGTCAAGTCCGGGAAAAACCCGGAAGGCAATGCGATCAACCGCCCCTGCCGGAATATCCGCGTCTTTGACTGCACCTGCAGAACGGGGCACGGGATCGCGATCGGCAGTGAAATCTCGGGCGGAATCGAAGGAATCCGCATCTATGACTGCGATCTTCGCAATTCCGCTTTCGGAATTCTCATCAAAGGCACAAGGAAGCGCGGCGGCTATGTCAGAGACATCACCGTCAGAGATACCTCTCTTCCCTCGGTGCTGGTGCGCTCCGTGAATTACAACGATGACGGCATTCCCGCTCCCGCCCCGCCGGTATTTGAACACTTCCTCTTCGAACGCCTGAGAATCAGCGGCGAAGCGCTGAGCCTTGAGGGTAACCGCGAACCGGTCAATCCGATCGAACTCTCTGGCTTTGAAGGGGAAGGATATGAGCTCTGTGACGTCATAATCAAAGACTCAGAGATCGAGCGAAGCGGCGGCGCCGTGATTGTGAAGCGATGCCGTAATGTGAAACTCGAAGGACTCAGGAGGAGCGATGAAACTGTTTGATTCCCACGCCCATTATGAAGATGATCAGTTTTCGGAAGACCGCCATGAAAAGCTCGAGGCATTGCGGAAAAGCGAAGTCGCCATGGTGCTGAACTGCTGCAGCGATGTCAGCGTCTTCGATACGATCATCGAAATTCTCGACCGGCATGACTTCGTCTACGGCAGTATCGGCGTGCATCCCCACTGGGTGACGAGAACCCCGGAAAACTTCCTGGATCTCATACGCCGGTATGCAAAGCATCCCAAAGTCGCCGCAATCGGCGAAATGGGGCTCGACTATTTCTTCGATGAACCAAAGCCATTGCAGAAGCGCATCTTCCGCGAGCAGCTCGAACTGGCAAAGGAACTCGATCTGCCCGTCATCATACACGACCGCGATGCGCATGAAGACGTGATGGAAATTCTCGAAGAATATCAGCCGGCCGGCATTCTGCACCGCTTTGGCGGACCCGTGGAGCTTCTGAAGAAAGCGTTCTCCCTTGGCATGTATGTCAGCTTTAACAACGATCTTTCCTACCCGGCATGGCGTCAGCCTCATATCGACTGTCTCATGGAAACGCCATGGGAGAGGCTGCTGATTGAAACCGACTGCCCCTTTGCCCCGCCGTTTGAGCGCAGCGCGGAGCGGTGTGAATCTTCGGATGTAAAAAATGTGGTCTCATTGATCGCGAAGCTGCGCAATGTCAGTGAGGAGTTTGTGGCTGAGATTTCCTATGAAAACGCAAAGCGCGTTTACCGGATAGGAAATCCCTGACCTTTCTGATAGAATTGCCCCGGTGAGGAAACTTATGAAAAAAGGCGCAATCTTTGATATGGATGGTCTGATGTTCGATACGGAACGTCTCTATCAGACCATCTGGAATGAATTTGCACAGGCGCGGGGAATTACCCTGGGCGAAGGTTTCGCCAGGGAGATCGGCGGCACCAGCGGGGATCTTCTGCGGTCGGTGATCGTGAAGTATTACCATACCGAGGATCCCGACGGACTCTTCGCACAGGTGCTTGAAGAAGCCCGCCGAAGACTGCGGCAGTCCGTTCCCCTGAAGCCGGG
>JAFWCM010000128.1 GCA_017536885.1 Solobacterium sp. | reverse complement strand
TCGGAGTATACATCGCTTCCGTATCCGCTCACCGGCGTCCGGTTGGTCTCCTGCAGCCGTTCCAGGATTTCCTCACACATTCCCTCCTGGTAATCCGACGCAAAAAACAGTTTGTCTTCATTCATTTCTTTTTACCTCTTACGGAAATCATACACGCATTCTCAAAAAGAAGTCACCTTTGAACCAAGAGACAGAGAAAGATGATACGATTACGGCGAACCTTTTTTCGGAGGAATACAGATGACCAAAGCACTACGATATCTGAAACCTTTCTGGCTATCCGTCATTGCGGTGATTGCCCTGGTCTTTGCCCAGGTGCAGTGCGAACTCGCACTCCCGGACTATATGTCGGGAATTGTCACCAACGGAATCCAGTACGGAGGAATCACAGACTCCATCCCATCCGCGCTTACCGCCGATGATTTCACTCATATGAAGGAGTTCATGGAGGAAGCGGACATCACGGCATTCGAACATGCATACCGGCGGCGCGAGCCCGGTACGGCAGCTGCCTATCCGCTGAATCAGAGCGAACCGATCTATGAACTCAGCGAATCTTCCGGGGCGCTTGAACAAATTGTCTCTCTGCCCTTCGCGGTTGTCTCCTTTGTCAAAACACCGCAGTTTCTCGCCTCTTCCGGACTGACTTCGCCGGATCAGCTCTACGCAAACAGTTCCAAAGAAGATCTTATGGCGATGAGGAACAGCTTCCTGAGCAGTTCCGGCATCACCGAAGACACCCTTCCGGCCATGGTGAAGGTGTTCATCAAGGCGGAGTATGCGGCTCTCGGCATCAATACGGAACGCATGCAGAACCGCTACATCCTGCAGGAAGGCATGATCATGCTTCTGATCACCCTGCTCGGAAGCCTCTGTGCCGCGGGATCGTCCTATCTCTCTTCGCGCACCGCGACCGGTGCCTGCCGCAACATGCGTGCAGATGTGTTCAAAAAGGTGGAATCCTTCTCAAGCGAAGAGTTCAGCCGCTTCTCCACCGCATCTTTGATCACCCGGACCACCAACGATATCCAGCAGGTGCAGGTGGTGATCACAATGCTTCTGAGAATCGTGCTGTTTGCCCCGTTGATGGGACTCACCTCGCTCGTCAAGGTCATGCGCTATCGCAGCATGGCCGGGATTCTCGGCTGGGTGATCCTGTTCATCATCGCGATCCTGATCATCGCCTACAACATCACGATGCCGAAGTTCCGCATCATCCAGAAGCTGGTTGACCGGCTCAACCTCGTGACCAGAGAACAGCTCTCCGGCATGCTTGTCATCCGCGCCTTCAACAATCAGAAGGCTGAAGAACAGCGCTTTGATGAGGTCAACTCCGACATTACGAAAGTGAACATCTTCGTCAACCGGGCTCTGGTATGCATCATGCCCATGATGACCTTCCTGATGAGCTCTGTCTCCATTCTCATCATCTGGTTCGGCGCCAGGCAGATCGATCTTGGTTCCATGGAGATCGGCGAGATGATGGCATTCCTGCAGTATTCCATTCACGTACTGATGTCCTTTATGATCGTGGCCATGATCTTCATCCTGATCCCGCGGTCCAGCGTCAGCGCAAGGCGTGTCTTCGAAGTGCTCGAGACCGAGCCTTCCATTCTCGATCCCGAACATCCGGAAGAGATTCCGGCGGGGAATCAGACGATCCGCTTCAACGATGTCTCCTTCCGCTATCCCAAAGCTGAGGAATATGTCCTCCGCCACATCAGCTTCGAGGCCCGTCCCGGCGAAACCATCGCAGTGATCGGCTCCACCGGCTCGGGCAAGAGCACCCTGGTGAATCTCATCCCCCGCTTCTTCGATGTCAGTGAAGGCTCCATCACCTTCGGCGGCACCGACATCCGCAGCCTGCGCCAGAAGGATCTGCGCGAAAGAATCGGCTACGTGCCGCAGAAGAGCGTTCTGTTTTCCGGCACGGTGGAAAGCAACCTGCGCTATGCGGATGAAGACGCAAGTGAAGAAACCATGCAGAGAGCGCTTGATATCTCGCAGTCTTCCGAGTTTGTAAACAAGATGCCCCATGGCATTGAAGAACCGATCTCCCAGGGCGGCACCAATGTCTCCGGCGGTCAGAAACAGCGCCTCTCCATCGCCCGGGCATTAACCCGAAACGCCCAGATATACATCTTCGACGATTCCTTCTCCGCCCTCGACTTTGCGACCGACGCAAAGCTGCGCAGAGAACTCGGCAAGCTGATCGAGGCGACGAAGGCAACGGTTCTGATCGTTGCCCAGCGCATCAGTTCGATCACCGGTGCCGACAAAATCATCGTTCTTGAAAACGGTGAGATCGCCGGCATGGGAACCCACCGCCAACTGCTTGAAACCTGCAAGGTCTATCAGGAAATTGCTTATTCCCAGTTAAGCAGGGAGGAACTCGCATGAGCACCAACAATCGCGGTCCCCGCGGACGGGGAATGATGCAGGTCGAAAAGGCAAAGGATTTCCGCGGCAGTATCGCAAAGCTGCTGAACTACCTTCGTCCCTACTATGTGCGCCTGCTGTTCATTGTTCTCTTTGCGGTGTTCTCCACCGTCTTCTCCATCATCGGCCCGAGAATTCTCGGAAGCGCAACAACAAAACTCGCGGAAGGGCTTGCTCAGAAATACGCGGGGACCGGCGGAATCGACTTTGATGCGATTGCCCGCATCCTTCTGAGCCTCGGGGCGATCTATATCCTGGCGATGTTCTTCTCCTTTCTGCAGGGATGGATGATGGCAGGCGTCACCCAGAAGGTGACCTACTCCCTTCGTAAGGAAATCAGCGAAAAGATCAACCGCCTGCCGCTGGCCTTCTTTGACCGCCAGACCCATGGCGAAGTGCTCTCCCGCGTCACCAACGACGTGGATACGGTCTCCCAGTCTCTGACCCAGTCGATCCAGCAGATCTTTACGTCGCTGGTCACGGTGATCGGGGTTCTGATCATGATGATCCGCATCTCGTGGCAGCTGACACTCATGGCATTAATCGTCGTACCGCTTTCAGGCCTTGCGGCGGCAGCCGTGGTCAAGCGCAGCCAGCCCTACTTCAAAGCCCAGCAGAAAACCCTGGGTCAGGTCAACGGCCACATCGAAGAGATGTACGGCGGCCATATTGTCATGAAGGCATTCAATGGCGAAGAGCGCTCGGTCGAACGGTTTGAAGTGCTCAACAACGCCCTGTACAATGCCGGATGGAAAGCGCAGTTCATGAGCGGACTGATGCAGCCGATCACGGGGCTGATCGGTAACATCGGCTATGTCGGATGCTGTGTGCTCGGCGGCTATCTCTCCATTCACAACGGTCTTGCGATCGGTGACATTCAGGCGTTCATTCAATATGTGCGCTCCTTCAACCAGCCGATCACCCAGACCGCCCAGATGATGAACGTGCTTCAGAGCACCGCCGCGGCGGCGGAGCGCGTCTTCGAATTCCTCGAGGAAAAGGAGGAGGATCCCGATCCCGTTCATCCCGTCAATATCCGTGATGAAAACGGCGATCTGACCATCCGGGGAGACATCACCTTCGAGAATGTCAGCTTCGGCTATATCCCGGATCATCTCGTTATTCACAACTTCTCCGCCTTTGTAAAGCAGGGAAAGATGATTGCGATCGTCGGCCCCACCGGCGCCGGCAAGACCACAATTGTAAAACTGCTGATGCGCTTCTATGAGCTCACCGGCGGTTCGATCTTCATCGACGGCATCGATTCGACAGAGCTCACCCGCAATGATCTGCGGGATGCCTTCGGCATGGTGCTTCAGGATGCCTGGCTCCACTCCGGCACGATCATGGAGAACATCCGCTACGGCCGCATGGACGCAACGGATGATGAGGTTGTCGCAGCTGCCGACGCCGCCTATGCGGATCACTTCATCCGGACGCTGGAAAACGGATATCAGACCGTCATCAACGAAGAGTCCACCAACATCTCCCAGGGTCAGAAACAGTTGCTTACGATTGCCCGGGCGATTCTCTCCGATCCGCGAATCCTGATTCTCGATGAGGCGACCTCCTCCGTCGATACCCGCACCGAGGCTCTGATTCAGAAGGGCATGGAAAATCTCATGAAGGGAAAGACGAGCTTTGTCATCGCTCACCGTCTTTCCACCATCCGCAACGCCGATATGATCCTGTGCATGGATCACGGCGATATCAAAGAGGTCGGCACCCACGAAGAACTTCTGCAGAAGAACGGCTTCTACGCCAGACTCTACAACTCCCAGTTTGAACAGGCACAGGCATGAGGAAAGGCATGGAATGAAACTCAATTGTGATATTCACACCCACACGATCGCCAGCGGCCACGCGTACGGAACGATGCGGGAAATGGCGGAAGAGGCAGCCGGAAGAAACCTCTCTCTGATCGGCTTCAGCGAACACGGCCCCGGCACGCCCGGAACCTGTGATCCGTTTCATTTCGCGGCCATCGACAAGGTGCCCCGCACCCTGCATGGCGTGCATGTCATTCACGGCTGCGAGATCAACGTGATGAATGACGGGGTGCTCCATCTCGAAAAGAGATGGCTGA
Source organism: Solobacterium sp. (assembly GCA_017536885.1). Lineage (GTDB taxonomy): Bacteria > Bacillota_I > Bacilli_A > Erysipelotrichales > Erysipelotrichaceae > Bulleidia. Next base: position 20,258 of record JAFWCM010000128.1, on the reverse strand, counting down.
AAAAACTGGACTATGCGATTATCGGAATTCACACCGTATGCTTTCAGGATGAAGGTGCGGAAAAGAACACCGAACATCTGATTGCATGCATGAAACACCCCAAGGTGTTCTTCATCTCTCATCCCGATGACTCCAAAACGCCTCTCGACTATGAGATGCTGGTGAAAGCCGCAAAGGATCTCCACGTCGCGCTGGAAGTCAACAACAGCAGCTTCCTCAAGAAGAGCCGGCTCAACCGCGATGACAACTACCGCACCATGCTTGCATTGTGCGCTCAGCATCAGGTGCCGATCATCGTGAGTTCGGATGCCCACGATCCCTCCTGGGTCGGTGTGTTCGATGATGCGATCGCCTTCCTCGAACAGGAACACTTTCCCGAAGAACTGATCCTTACCAAAGACGAACACCGCGTCTATGAGTTTATCGGCCTCGATGAATCGATCTTCCGCTGACGGACCATCCGGTCCGTTTTCTTTCATCTCATTTTTTCAGATGCTTTTCAGTAAGAAATGTAAAACAGTGTTTCTATGGTTCAAACACTGCTACAATATTTCCTGTTAAAGGGGGATAGTCATGCAAGTCATAACACCGAAGGGATATGATCCCGTTCTCTCTGTCAGAGAAACACAGGAAGCAATCAAATATATCCGCGACACCTTTCAGAAGGAATTCGGAAAGGAAATGAATCTCTCGCGCATCAGCGCCCCGCTGTTTGTCACCCGCAAGAGCGGCCTCAACGATGATCTCAACGGCATCGAGCGCCCCGTCTCCTTTGAAATGCAGGAGATGAGCGGCGAACGGATCGAAGTCGTTCAGTCCCTGGCCAAGTGGAAGCGGTTTGCGCTGAAGAAATACGGATTTCAGGTTCACGAAGGTCTCTATACGAATATGAACGCCATCCGCAGGGATGAACTTCTCGACAATCTTCACAGCGCCTACGTCGACCAGTGGGACTGGGAGAAGATCATTCTCAGAAATGAGCGCACTGAGGACTTCCTCGAAGCCACCGTGCGGGAGATCTTCAAGATCATCAAGCATATGGAACACGAGGTCTGGTACAAATATCCCCAGGCCGTCTGCCATCTCGCCGACGATGTCGTCTTCATCGACAGCCAGGAGCTCGAAGACCGCTATCCCGATCTTTCCCCGAAAGACAGGGAAACCGCCGTCACGAGAGAAAACGGCTGTGTGTTCATCAAGCGGATCGGCTGGCCGCTCAACCGCAGCAAGCGTCCTCATGACGGCCGCGCTCCCGACTATGACGACTGGAACCTCAACGGTGATCTGCTGTTCTGGCTGCCGAGTCTCTCCATGGCGCTGGAAATCTCCTCGATGGGAATCCGCGTAGATGAAACCTCGATCCGCAGTCAGTGCAAGGCAAACCATTGCGAAGGAAGGCTTTCCCTTCCCTACCATCAGATGATTCTGAATCAGGAGCTTCCCTACACGATCGGCGGCGGAATCGGCCAGAGCCGGTTATGCATGCTTCTATTGAACAAGGCACATGTCGGCGAAGTGCAGGCAAGCATCTGGCCGGAAGAGATGGTGAAGGCGTGCAGGAAGCACAATATTCCCCTTCTCTGATTCTCATCCCCTCAGACAGGCTTCGGCCTGTTTTTTTTTCAGCCGGAATGAACCGTTCAGAAAGAAAGAAGAACCCGGATTGGATTCTTCAATTGATCTTATAATACTCTTCCATGGTCAGTCCGCTTTCGTGGACTTTCTTCGCTTCTTCAAGACCGAGGTAGCGGTAATGCCAGGGGCTGTACGCCATGCCGGTAATCGACTGGGTTCCCTCCGGATAGCGCTCGATCCATCCGTACTTCCAGGAGTTTTCCTGAAGCCATTTATAGTTGGGATAGGAGGTGAAGCAGTAGCTCAGTTCGCAGGCTCCGTTCCAGCATCCAAGATCCGCCGCAAGACCCAGCTGGTGTTCGCTGGCACCCGGATGATCATCTACGATGGATGCGTAGTAGGCACCTCTGGTCTGGGTGTAGTAGCTGTGCAGATCCGCCTGTTCGCGATAGGAGCGATAGCCGCTGGCAAGCTTCAGATAGATCCTGTCATCGATCGCTGCCTGGAACAGTTCTTCCAGCTTGTCCGCCGCTTCCGAACGCAGCTGCTGGGGCTTGGATACATGCACGTTCACGGTGCGCAGATCCGACGGCACATAGTCTTCGGAAACCGGATGACTCTGCGAAATATATCTTGTGATCGAGTCATCGCTGGTAAGATCCACATCCATCACCGGTTCCGGCGTCGGCTCCGGCGTCACTTCCGGCGTAGGCGTGGGGGTTGGTTCGACGGTAGGTTCCGGAGTCGGTGTCGGCTTCGGTTTGGCAGGCGAAGAACATCCCTTGAAATTCAGAACAATCAGTCCGATCACAATGCATACGAGAAGAACTGCAATCGCAATCAGCTTTCCCTTGTATTCTCTTAAAAGATCCATATCTGTATTCTACCCTTTTTCTGCCCTGATATCGAAGTCAATCTTGCCGGATTTGATTTTTTCCGGAGCGGGAGAGAAAAGAAAGCGCTTTCCGTTCTCTGTCAGCGGAAACCGATGCGCATGCGCAGAATGACAAGCCCGCCGGCGGGCGGTTCTGCGGCCGGTATAAGCGGTGAAAAAATGGGTTCGATTACCGCATTCCATCCCCGGAGTGTGTTACGATGGTACCATTCAGGAGGAATAAAAGATGAGTGAAATAGTCAATACAGAAAAAGCTCAGGAAGTGCTGAACTCAGAGATGGAGAATGCGAAAAGCATCATCGATAATCCCGAAGAGCTTCAGAACGTTCTGAATCAGGTCGAGGCGAAACTGGCAGGCCTGCCGGTACTCGGAAACCTCGTGAATGACCTTCCGGTCATGGTTGATCTTCTTCAGAATTACATCTCGAAGAAATACACGGCCATCTCTCCGAAAGTCATCCTTTCCGTGGTCGGCGCCTTCCTCTACATCATCAAGAAAAAGGATCTCCTTCCCGACAGCATTCCGTTCATCGGAATGCTCGACGACATCGCCGTGGTCGCTCTCGCGCTGCAGATTACCAAGCCCGAGCTCAAGGCCTTCACCGACTGGAAAGTCAGCCAGCCTCAGGAGCGCGCTCTGCCCCAGGAAGGCACAGAACCTCAGCAGGACGCTCAGCCCCGGGAAAGCACAGAACCTCAGGCATGAGAATCAAGGAACTTCGGTTCCTTTTTTCTTTTCCGGTTCAGACTAGGATTCCTTCGAGATGATCCATCTCATGCTGGATGATCTGTGCTTCCAGCCCGCTGAACTTCTTTGTGAGTTTCTTCCAGCGAAGATCCGTATACTCAACGGTGATATCACGGTACCGCTTTGTATTGCGTACGCCGTCAAGGGAAAGACAGCCTTCCTGGCTATCATATAACCCGCTTTTTTCTATGATTACCGGATTGAACATCAGGGCGAAAAACCCCTTGCCGGTATTGATCGCAATGATGCGCTTTCTGACGCCGATCATATTCGCCGCCATGCCCACACATTTGCCGCTGTTTTCCTGCAGTGCCTGGATCAGTTCCATTCCCAGAGAGATATCGCTTTTCTCAGCCGGTTCCGATTTCACGGAAAGAAAGATCGGATCCCTGACAATTTCATGACTCATTCTTCTGTTTCTCCTTTTTCAAAAATTCCTTTCTGATGCTCGAGACGCTCTTCAAACATCCGGGTTTCTTCCGGGGTCTCCAGCGGAATCGTATCACCGCGTTTTACGAGTTCGGCGATCTCTTCCATGGAGTTTGGCTTTGCGTAATAGTATCCCTGCATCCGGTCACAGCCGATCTGCTTCAGGAACTGCACCTGAGATTCGGTTTCCACCCCTTCGCAGAGGGTTGAGGCGCCGAGTTCACGGGCCATCTTCATGAGTTCGGTGAGAATGATCCGGCTGTTTTCCCCCTGGTCAAGACGGCGCATGAAACTCATGTCGAATTTGATCAGATCAAACTGCAGGCTCTGCAGAACATCGAGGCTGGAATAGCCGCTGCCGAAATCATCCATCCATACCCGGAAACCAAGACTGCGGAACCGTTCGATCTCCCTTTTCATGAATTCAAAGTCGCTGCCGATGATGCTTTCGGTGATTTCAATGGAGATGAGCCGCCGCTCAATGCCGGCCTCATCCACCCGCCGGCGGATTTCTTCCACCATGTCGCAGGCATCGAAATCCGAACGCGAGAGATTGACCGACTGCGGGATCAGCCGATAGCCGGGAGCGCTCTGGCTCTTCATCTTCTCCAGTACCTGATCGAGAACATAGAGATCCAGTTTGTAGATCAGGCGCGCATCTTCAAGCACGGGAATGAAATCCGCCGGGGAAAGAAGGCCGAGTTCGGGATCGATCCAGCGGGAGAGCGCTTCTTCATCACAGACCTTGCCGGTTTCCGAGCGGATGATCGGCTGATAGCAGACCTTCACCCACTTCTCCTCCAGGGCCTGATCAAAATGGCTGATGATATAGCGCATGTTCTCAACCTGCTTAAGCATCATATGCGTGAAGTAGTAGAATCCGGATTCATAGGAACTGCGGTGCTGATCGCAGGCATACTTCGCCCGGTCGCAGGCGACATCCGCTCCCACCGGTTCAAGACGCATCGGGTAAATACCGATCCGCACCGGCAGGGAGTTGCCGTTGTTCGCCACGCGCAGACGGGCGATGATCTCCTTCAGGTTTTTTTCCAGATGATCCTCTTCGGTAACGGCGGCGAAGTGATCCTGGGCGAAGCGGCCGAGGCGTTCCTTCCCGTAATGCCTCCGAAGAATATCCGCGAATTCCCGGATCAGGCGGTCGCCTTCATCAAATCCGAACTGCCGGTTGTAATGCTTCATTCCGATCAGATTGAAGAACAGCATGACGGAAGGTTTTCCTTCTTCCGCAAGGCGTTTGTTTTCCGCTTCGGCAAGATCAAAGAAGCGGCGCATGTTGGGAAGTTCGGTCAATGCGTCGGTATAGATCTGATGATTCAGATCATCGATGTACAGTTTCAGCTGATCACGCATCTGAGCAAAGGAGTCGGTCAGTTCTCCGACTTCATCCTTTCCCTTGTAATCGAGCTTTGCGTCATAGTCGCCGTTGGCAAGACGCCTCGATGCGGCGGTAAGATCCTGCAGCGGCCGCGTCAGGATGCTCATGATAAAGGAAACCGCAACGGAATAGACAATGATGACAAGCACCGTACTCAGCAGGATGATGCGGGTGAATCTTGTCCAGGTGGAATTGATTTCATTGGAGGGAACGACAAGGACGAGTCTCAGTCCGTTGGAAAGCGTGCAGTAGGCAAGCCGCATATCCTGCCCTTTCGAGCGGTAGCGCAGCTGATGCATTTCATCGCCCTCTTCCGAAAGGATGCTTTCGCCGTTGTCATCCACCAGGAATTCAGCCTCGGTTCCGATCGGAACATCCGGGTGATAGAACACCTTTCCGTACGGATCGATGAGACAGGCATATCCGCTTTTGTAAATGCGGATCTGGCTGACCTGATCCACCAGGGTATCCATCGGAATATCCATGCCCAGCACGCCGATCAGCGTGCCGGATTTATAGATCGGCACAAGATAGGAACAGATCCACATCTCGTTGAGGAAATGCGCGGTATAAGGACCGACCCAGGAGGGATATCCCCGCTGAATCGGGGTGTAATACCAGGTGGTATGGGCCATGTCGTTGGGATCCAGTTCGCGGGCATCCAGCGGCGGCTGTTCATCAAAGCCGGTCTTTCCGACCTTGGAATAGAAAAAACCGTGCACATTCGTGCTCACTTCGGGATTCAGGCAGTAATAATAGGTGATCACCCCGTAGGTGTGGGCTGCCACACTGGCAAATGACTTCTGCAGATTGCCGCAGTATTCCCGGAGGTACTCATCCAGCATCACTTCCTGCTCTTCGCTTCTCTCATTGAGCAGAGCCGATTTTCCTGCCGCATTGCATTCGATCAGAACCACGCTGTCGAGGGAATCGCTGGCGATATTCGCCGCCATCTCCACCGACTTCTCCACACTTTCGAAATACCGCTCAAGATTCAGCTGGGTGTTGTCCAGCTGCAGGTCCATGATCTCTGCCGAACGCCGATCGTTTTCCTTTACGATCGTGGAATAACACGCGGCGAATACCGAGAGAATACTGGTCAGTATCGCCGCTATGGTTATCGCTGTGATTTTTGCACGGATGGATTTCATGACTTCACCTCATCCGCAGGGGGATCCACCCACATTCGCCGGTACACGTTCTTGACCGATCCCATCCAGTCATAACTGAAGCCGTGAAGCCGTTTGGATGTCACATAGTAATACTTGCGGGAAAACAGCGGAATCCACGCCGCATCCTGCTGGACGATCAGTTCTTCCAGGGCCTGATATTCCTCGATTCTCTTTTCGCTGTCATGAATTCCCCGGGCAGCCCTGACCCTGGCCATGATATCTTCCTTCGGGTAGTTGAGACTCCGGTTTTTCGTATTCTCCTTTGTTCCGAAAAAGGTGTAGATGAAGTTGTCGGGATCGTTGAAATCGGCCGACCACATCGCCGAATAGCAGTCCAGGGTTCCGGCTTTGCGGTTGGTCATGAACTCATCTTCACTGACCACCTTGATTTCGGCCCTGACACCGATCTCCTCCCACATGGAGACCGCCATCCGCATCAGCGTCATCTCCCACTGCGTGGAGGAGGACTTCACATAAACGGTAAAGGAAAACCCGTCCGGCATCCCGGCTTCCGCAAGCAATGCTTTCGCACCTTCCGGATCATAGGGAATTTCGGCAAGATCGGGATTATATCCGTACAGCCCTTCCGGAAAGATTCCGTTTTCGACCTTGCCCCGGCCGCTGTAAACCGCATCCAGAAGCACCGGCCGGTTCAGCGACATCTGCAGTGCTTTCCGCACTCTTACATCCCTGAGCTCCGGAACAGATTCATTCAGTGCGATATAGGTCAGCGCAATCCGGGGAACCTCATACAGACGGTCCCGGTAAATATCTCCGTGCATATAATATTCGGCTGCGCTTCCCACCTCATCGAGATTCAGCACATCCAGGCTGCCGTCCTCAAACATCATGCGGATCTCTTCCGGGTCATTCATGAAGAGAAAGTTCAGGCCTTCGCTTCCCGGTGCCCCAGCCCAGCAGTCCTTGTTGGCTTTGAGAATCATGCCTTTTTCTCTGTCCCATTCGGTCAGGATAAAAGAACCGGTGCCGATCGTCCATGCCGGATCAATGCCGAATTTATCGCCTGCCTGTTCGGTGGTTTCCCTGTCAAGAATCGATGCACCGGGCATGGAAAGACAGGCCAGGAACGCCTCAAACGGCTCTTCCAGCGTCAGTTCGAAATCATGATCGCTGATCGTCCGGAATCCTTCCAGACGGTCCGCTTCCCCGTGTTCCAGCGCTACACCGCCGACGATCCATTCGGCGATGTCTTTATTGAAGGTGCCGGGATAGGTGAGCAGCCTCGTAAAGGTATATTCCACATCGGAACTGGTGAGATCGGAGCCGTTGGAAAAGCGGACTCCCTTGCGCAGATGGAAGGTATAGACCCTGCCGTCTTCGGAGATCTCCCATGACTCGGCAAGCGACGGGCGGATTTTCACCCTTCCCTTCCGGTCGGCTTCCATATCCACAAGCCGGTTGAATACATTGGTAGCGATGGTGTAATGAATCGTCGTGCACTGAAAATCAACGGTATCCGGTTCATCTTCGATCGAAGTGATATATCCGGAAATATCATCCTTCTTCTCTTCTTCCGCGGGCGTACCACTGTTATTCAATACCGTGCATGCAGAAAACATCCCAAGACTGAGAAATGCAGAAAGCGGAATGGCTATGAATTTTGTCATCCGTTTATTCATCAATACCCTCTGTTTTTTCCGATTCTCCTAATGTCCCCGGATTCATAAACTACCCGGATCGATCCCACATACACCTGTCGAAGGACAGATTGCACAAACCGCCCGCAAAAGCTCCAGGTTCTTTCTGCTTTTCTTCTGTCCTTACGGTACTTTTATTATACCTTGCAAAGATCATTTTTGTCTGTTCCACAAACGGAAAAAGACACCAGAAAGATAGGATCATTTGCCTTCCATGACAAAAGTGACAAAAGCCGAGGAGCGCCGGGGATGAATCGTGTTTTCGATGATGCCGAGATACACATCGCCCTCTAACCCGGCCTTCTGAAAGATCGGAAAGGAGTTGACTCTGATCCCGTTAAGAACCTGCTCGGAGGTATACACATATTCCTCCGCCTCATTCAGCCGGTATTCCACGGCATTGTCATCGATGATCACTTCATTTGTTTCGGCATACGGTTCGATCTCCTTCACCAGTTCGGGATCGAGTGTCGTGAGATCTTTCAGAAAGCCGCTCTGCGACATCTCTTCCCATGCCTCCCGGTTCATCAGAACCGCATCCATCTTCCTGGCCGAGATCGCGCCGATGATCTTCATTTTCGAGGCATAGGCATATTCGTGATTCTCCGCCGAGGCATCTTCGGAGATATAGAGATCTTTGTATTCAATCACTTCGGTTTTCTTCGGATCAAGCTCCAGATATTTCAGAAAGCCGTCCGTAAGCTCGCTGTTGAGGGTATCCCCGAAAGCGGTATTCACACAGGCAAGATAGAATACCTGCTCTTTCTTCGTCAATTCATGAACACCGGTCACAATCAGAAACAGCACCGCGATCACACCCGTAAAAAACGGGAATTTGTAGTAGGTGAAAAGATAGGAGATCTTCTCCCCGAGACTCATCTTCGCAAAGGCTTCCCTGTTTCCCTTCTTCTCTTTTTCGGAAAGTTTCATACCCTCTCCTTTCCGCCGGCAGTTTCTTCCGCCGGAACTTCCTCATCTTCCTGTACCGGGACATCTTCCTGCTTTCGGTATGAGACCAGCGGGATGATGCGGATCAGAAGATAGGAGGAAAGAAGTGCACAGAGCCCTTCGCCGAACAGGATCAGCGGCGTAAAGACCGCCACCACCAGAAAGAACATCGCAAAGTGAATCGCAAACAGCAGGATGGAACAGAAGAGATATCTGATCCCGATCAGAAACGAATTTCTGATCATCGCAAGATCGGTGTTCTCCACGCTTGCGGTAAGCGGATATACATATAAGAGAACAATCACATAGGCGATGGCTGCCGCAATGATCAAAGCGAGGTTCACCGTCCAGAACACCGCCGGCATCCCGCTGGCGGAAAGCCGCATCCTTGAGGCAATCCAGGCATCCCCGGCCAGCAGCGCCCCGATTGCCAGAAGGATCAGCCAGATCCTGGTGGCCTGGGCGAAGTTGGATTTGAAAGCGGAGAAGAAGCGTTTTGTGATCTCACCGTCCTCATCGTCCGCAATTTTCAGCGTAACGGCATAAAGTGCCGTCGTTGCGGCACCCATAGTGAAGATCGGAATGGAACACAGCATCCACAGCAGGTTCAGCCAGCATGCCATGGACAATTTCATCAATACCTGTGAAAACCTGCTGTCATAGGAGAATATCTTCATTCATTACCTCTTTTGTCAGAATTCTGTAGAAGCCCGGAGCACAAGATCCGTGGCGGAATAGATGATGCGGAAATCCATCGTCGGTTCATTGATTCTCGAGATCAGAAGGTGAAGCGCCGAGAATGCCATGATCTGGGTATGGATATGCACGGTGGAAAGCGCGGGGGAGAAGATGCGCGATTCATGCGAATCATCGAATCCCAGGAAGCCGACATTTTCCGGAGGTTTTCCGTCCCGCTCCGCCAGCGCCTGCATCGCATCGATCGCTACAAAGTCATTTGCGCAGATGAAGATGTCCGGCATCTCATCAAGACTCAGCAGTCGATCGCTCATTGCACTTTTGTCGCGGTCGTTCATGCAGATGAGGAATTTATCCTCGGCCGGAACATTGTTCATAAGCATCGCCAGCCGGAATGCGGAATAGCGCTCATAGAACGACCGGCAGTGCGTGTAGTCGCCGATGAATCCGATCCGTTTCTTTCCCCGTCTGATCATCTCGTTGACAAACCGTGTAATCTCGGTGGTGTTGTCCATCAGAAGAAGATCCGTATTCAGCGGGAATCCTTCGATGTTGGCCGGTCCGTCCACAAACAGCGTCGGCAGCCCCAGGCCTGCGATCATCTCACTGTAGCCCTGATCAAACAGCTCCACACACAGGATCGCCCGCGTGTTCTCCATCCGGAAGGACATCGGCAGCGTCCTGTTTTTGAGATTGTCGGCGCTGATGATATGCATGACGGGAGAGAATCCGATCGTCATGATCTCCCGATGGAATTTGTCCAGGAACAGGGAAGCGAAATGGCTGCTGGGAAGATAACTTGTCGAAAGAAGCGCAATTTCCCCGGAATAGGAGCCGTTCAGGCTTTCCGTTCCGAAGGAGTTCTCCGCACTCCGGCTCAGGGATGCCACATAGGAAAACTGCTTGTATCCCATCTCCACCGCTTTCTGCAGAATCTTCTCTCTTGTCCCGTCCGCAAGCCCTTCTGAATTATTAATGGCTTTTGACACCGTATTGCGGGATATGCCGAGGGCGTCGGCAATATCCTGAATTGTCACTTTTTTCCCCATATTCTCTTCTCCGACTGTTTAAATATACCACCCGTTTGTGCAAATGACAACGCAACTGCACGAATTGTCACATGTGCATTATGAAAATGTTTACATAAATACAGTATAAAATGAAAAAATGAGCAAAAACCACTCCATTTGCACACATTAAATTGTGCAAATGTAAAGTTTCGTATTGACCGTGCCAATTTCAGAGTGCTAGTATTTGGGTGTGATCGAAAAGCCTGTTGGGCAAATGCACAGATCGGCCGAATGTGCATGTCCGGGGCACCACTTGAAAGGAGGATTTCATGGGAAAAGCTTCGGGAAACAAAGCCGGTGAAAACAGCGGCGCCGCGAAGAAGAACAGTACCTGGCTTTATGTCAGGCAGCACTGGCAGCTGTATGTGCTCTTCATGGCACCCGCGTTCTTACTGACACTGATTTTCAAGTATTTTCCGATGGGCGGTATCCTGATCGCTTTCCAGGATTACAACCCGATTCGCGGAATCTTCGGAAGTGAATGGGTAGGATTAAAGCACTTCGCGCGCTTCCTGTCCTCTCCCGACTTCATGAACTATCTGATGAATACGCTGAAACTCAGTGTATACGGATTGCTCTGGGGATTCCCTATTCCGATTCTGCTTGCCTTCCTGCTGAACCGCATTCTCAGCACCAAGACCAAACAGAGGATTCAGCTCGTTCTCTACATGCCGAATTTCATTTCTGTCATTGTCCTCTGCGGTATTGTCCGCATTCTGTTATCACCGACGGGAATGATCAATTCGCTTCTGGGAACCGAGACCAACTTCATGACCATGCCGTCAGCCTTCCGGACCATCTACATCGCATCCGGAATCTGGCAGGGCGCAGGATGGGCTTCCATCATCTACACGGCCGCGCTCTCCAACGCCAGCAAGGAACTGAAGGAGGCTGCCGTCATCGACGGTGCCAACATCATTCAGCAGATCAAAGCGGTTGAATGGCCGGCAATCAAGGATACCGTACTGATTCAGTTCATCATGTCAGTCGGAAACATCATGAGCATCGGCTTTGAAAAGGCATACGCACTGCAGACGGACATGAACCTGTCCACATCGGAAATCATCTCAACTTACGTGTATAAGAAAGGTCTTCTGGACGGTGACTACGGATTCTCCACCGCCGTCGGACTCTTCAACACCGTCATCAATGTCATTCTTCTGATCTCCATGAACAAGATTGTTCAGAGCATGAATGAAGGCAAGGGCATCTGAGGAGGAGAATCATGGAAAACCGCAAAAAGAAAAGTGAATTCTCCAAATATCCCATTGAAGACAAAATCATCCTCATTATCGGATATATCCTGCTCGGGCTCTTCGTGGTAGCGATCATCCTGCCGATGATCTATATCATCCTGGCATCCTTCATTGATCCGATCGTTCTGCAGAACTCCGGACTGACCTTCGACTTCTCGAAGTGGACGCTGACCGCCTATGAGCGCGTTATGTCCAACGAACAGATCTGGGTCGGTTTCAAGAACGCTCTGATTTACTCGGTGCTCTTTACCGTCCTGTCTGTCATCGTCACCCTGCTCGCCGCCTACCCGATGTCCCGGCCGGACTTCAAGGGAAAAGGCTTCCTGAACACGATGTTTGTCATCACGATGTTCTTCGGCGGCGGACTGATCCCGACTTACCTGCTCATCTCCGGCCTCGGCATGCTGGATACGATCTGGGCAATTCTTCTTCCGGGTGCCTTCAGCGTCTGGAATATGATCATCGCCCGCACCTACTACCAGGGCATCCCGAAGGATCTTCAGGAAGCCGCGGAAATTGACGGTGCCGATGAAATGGTTTACTTCTTCAAGATTCTTCTGCCGGTCTGCACGCCGATCATCGCAACGATTGCCATGTGGCAGTTCGTCGGCATGTGGAACAGCTACTTCGACGCAATGATTTATCTCAACAGCGCATCCAAGCAGCCCCTGCAGCTCGTTCTCCGCTCCATCCTCATTCAGAACCAGCCGGAACCCGGCATGGTCTCCGATATGCAGAGCACCGCGGAACGCGCCCGTCTTGCCGAGCTCCTGAAATACGCAACGATTATTATCTCAAGCTTGCCGCTCATGATTATGTATCCGTTCTTCCAGAAATACTTCGACAACGGAATCATGGCCGGTGCGATCAAAGGCTGATCATTTATCTGATAGGAGGATTACAAATGTTATTCAGCACAAATGGATTGAAAAAACTCGCTGTCTTCGTACTCTCCGCCGCCCTGCTTGCAGGCTGCGGTTCCGGCGGCTCCGCCGGCGGAGCACCCGCTTCTGCTTCCCAGGGAACGGCGGCAGATCCCGCTTCTCTGGCCTTCCCGCTTGCGGAGAAGGCTACCATTAAGGGTCTCACCAACTTCCCGGCCGGCTCGGAATCCGAACCGAACAACCGCACGATCTTCAAGCGCCTGGAAGAAAAGACCAACGTTCACGTTGACTGGAAGGCAATCCAGTCTGACCAGTGGGGCGACAAGATCACCCTCGAAATGGCGAACATGAAGACGCTGCCCGACTTCATCTTCAACGCCGGCTTCAGCGATACCGACCTTCTCAAGTATGCCAAGCAGGGTGTCATCATCCCGCTCGAAGAGTATATCGACAAATACATGCCGAATCTGCAGAAAGTCTTCCAGCAGGCTCCCGAATACCGGGCAATGTGCACGGATGCGGACGGCCACATCTGGGCATTCCCCTGGATCGAACAGCTCGGTTATGAAAAGACTGCGATTCAGACCGTCGGCGGCATGAGCTTCATCAACAAGGACTGGCTCGACTACCTCGGACTCGAAATGCCGAAGACCACCGAGGAATTCGAAAAGGTTCTGGTTGCGTTCCGCGACAACGCTGCCGATCTCAAGAAACAGTTCAACATCGACGGCGACATCATTCCGATGGCATGCATCATGAATGACGGCGACCAGGATCCCTGCATTCTGATCAACGGCTTCGGCGAAGGCATCGGCGACAACGACAGAGGCCGCCACATCGCCGTCAATGACAGCAAGCAGGTTGTCTGCACCGCTACCCAGAAGGGCTTCAAAGACGGTATGGCATGGCTCCACAAGCTCTATGAGCAGGGTCTCATCGACCAGGAAGCCTTCACTCAGGAATGGTCCACCTACGTTGCCAAGGGAAAATCCGGCCGTTACGGCGTCTGCTTCTCCTGGGACGTTGCCAACATCGCTCAGGTCAGCATGGATGACCTCATCGCCGGCAAAGGCTGGGTACCCCTGCCTGCTCTCAAGGCTGATGTAAAGAATATCACTCCGCAGAACGGTTCCTTCACCTCCGGCTTCGACCGCGGACGCTGCGTCGTTACCGCTGTTGCCAAGAACCCGGCTCTTGTCGCTGCCTGGATCGACCAGATGTATGATCCGTTCCAGTCACCGCAGAACAACTGGGGAACCTATGGCGAAGACGACGGATTCGATATCTTCGTTCTCGGCAAGAACGCAGACGGACAGGATATGCTTCAGCACGCACCTCTCGGTGACAAATCCCCGGTGGAAGTTCGTGAAGCAGAATGTGTCGGCGGCCCGCTGGCAATCCTCGACTCCTACTACGGGGTTTATGTCACCTGCCCGGATGACGCCCAGTATCGTCTTGACTGGATCAAGGACATCTACACACCGGATATGAACACCAAGTATGTCGTACCGAATGTCTTCATGACAACCGACGATGTCAAGACCGTTTCCGACCTGCAGGCAGACATCACCAAGTGCATCAACACAGCGAAAGCTGACTGGGTCATGAACGGCTTCACCGACGCTGACTGGGATCAGCTCCAGAAGGATCTCGAAGCTTACGGCATGAGCAAGTGGCTCGGCATCTATCAGAAGTACGTTGACGAGTATTACAAATAATAGTCAGACATCACAATATCCGCCCTGCCCGTCAGGGCGGATGTTCTCAAGGGAGGAATCATGATGAGTCAGGAACTCAGCAAGGCAAGAGCTTATGAAGAGAAAGAGGGAGACAAAGTCCCGTCAGAACAGCGGCCATTGTTTCACCTCTCGCCGCGGATCGGATGGATGAACGATCCCAACGGCTTCTCCTTCTATAAAGGAAAGTATCATCTTTTCTACCAATACTATCCATATGACAAAAAATGGGGTCCGATGCACTGGGGACATGCCGTAAGCGGTGATCTTCTGAGCTGGGAGTATCTGCCGGCGGCGATGGCACCCGATACGGAAGCCGATCGGGGAGGATGTTTCTCCGGCAGTGCGGCAGAGCTTCCCGACGGAAGACAGCTGCTTCTCTATACCGGCGTGATCCCGCAGGGAAATGACTATGTGCAGATGCAGTGCGCTGCGATCGGGGGCGGGACGAATTATGAAAAATGCCAGAACAACCCCCTGATCACCCAGTCCCAGGTTCCCTCTTTCAGCAATCACCATGATTTCCGCGATCCCAAGATCTTTTCCGAAAAGGACGGAGGCTATGGCTTAGTCGCGGTAGACTGCATGGAAAACAGGCTCGGCAGAGTTTTGTACTACCGGAGTCCCGACGGACTGGACTGGAAGTTCCGCAGCATACTCTCTGAAAACGACGGAACCTTCGGCCGAATGTGGGAATGTCCCGATTTCTTCGAGCTCGACGGAACACATGTGCTTCTCGTCAGCCCGATGGATATGCGGACTACCGAAACCTACTACAGCGGCAACGGCACCGTCTGTATGATCGGAACCTTCAGCGAAAGTGACGGCACCTTCCATGCGGAACAGGATCAGCCGATCGACTGCGGCATTGACTTCTACGCCGCCCAGACGATGATCGCACCGGACAACAGAAGAATCATGACGGCATGGATGCAGAACTGGGATACGATTTCCTATGTCGGTGAAACCCTGCCCTGGTGCGGTCAGATGATCACGCCGCGCGAGCTTCATGTCAAAGACGGCCGCCTCATTCAGCAGCCTGTCAGAGAGATCGAAGCCCTGCGGAGAGAAACGGTTCATTATGAAAAGCAGCGCATATCAGAGAAAACCACACTTGAGGGCGTAAGCGGAAGAACCGCAGAACTTCTGATCGAGATCGAACCGGCGGAAGAAGGAAGCTTCTCTTCCTTCGAAATCCGTCTTGCCGAAAAGGACAAGACCTATACCTCCCTGATATTTGATCCTCTGCAATCAATGTTCTCATTCAACCGCTCCTTCTCGGGAACGGTCAGAAATGTTGCCCATGAGCGGCACTGCAGAGTTCCGGACCGAAACGGACATCTCTCTCTCCGCATAATCCTCGACCGCTTCAGCTGTGAGGTGTTTCTCAACGGCGGCGAGCAAACCCTCTCGCATGTTCTCTACACCGATGCGGATGCGGAAGGAATCTCCTTCTCTGCAAAAGGGTGCGCCGATCTTACAATTACCTGTTTCCGTCTGTCCAGGTGACTTCGGGGACAGACATATGCCCTTCTCCTGGGCTTCCCGCAAGGGAGGCCTTTTCTGTCTGCGCTGCACGCAGGCCTCATGCATTCAGGGTCATGCGCGAATGGGTGAACCGGCAGTTCAAAAGAAAAAAATTCCGAAGAACCCCGCATCGGGATCGCTTCGGAATCAGTTGAATTACGTATTGCCTTACGTTCTCAGAACTCAGCCCTGGCAGACCGGAACGATCCAGCCCTTGGCATCTCTGATCTTGCCCCACTGCATGCCTGTCATGGTGTCATAGAGACGCTGGGTGAAGGAGCCGATATTGCCGTCGCCGATGATGATCGTATCATCCATGTACTTCAGTTCCTTGACCGGGGAAACCACGGCTGCGGTGCCGGAGCCGAAGACTTCTTCCAGTCTTCCTTCGTGGCCTGCTTTCATGATGTCCGCAATCGCGATCTTCTCTTCGATCACCTCATAGCCCCAGTCACGGCAGAGCTCGATGATCGAGCGGCGGGTGACGCCGGGAAGAACGGTGCCCACACACGGTGCGGTGTAGATCTTTCCGTCGATCTTGAAGAAGATGTTCATCGAACCGACTTCTTCCACATACTTGTGCTCTACGCCGTCAAGCCAGAGCACCTGGGAATAGCCGAGCTCTTCCGCAAGCTCGCCGGACTTGATCGAAGCGGCGTAGTTGCCGCCGCACTTCGCAAAGCCGGTAAGACCCGGAGCGGAACGGATGTACTCGTCTTCCACATAGATGCGCACCGGCGCAAGACCGGTGGAATAGTACGCACCGGAGGGCGAGAGGATGATGCAGAAGATATAGCTGGTGCTGGCGTGAACGCCCAGCTGTTCCATGCTCGCAAAGACGAACGGACGGATATAGAGGCTTGCGCCTTCGCTGTGGGGAACCCAGTCCTTTTCGACTTCCACCAGAGCCTTGACCGCCTGGATGAAGTCATCCTTGGGAACCTTCGGGATGCAGAGACGCTCACAGCTGTCCTGCATGCGCTCGGCGTTGCAGTCGGGACGGAACAGCTGAATCACGTTTTCCTTCGTGCGGTATGCCTTCAGTCCCTCGAACACCTCCTGGGCGTAATGAAGCACTACGCAGCCGGGAGCGATTTCGAACGGATGATACGGCTCAATGCGCGGATCATGCCAGCCCTGCCCCTTGTCGTAGTTCATTACGAACATGTAATCGGTAAAGATCTTTCCAAAGCCGAGCTTGGTTTCGTCAGCCGGCTTTTCCTTCAGTGTTTTCGCTTCTGTGAATTTGATATCAAGCATACGGATTCTCCTTCATTACTTCATGACCGCGCCATGGTTTGCGCCGTCGACCAGCCGCGCATATCTCGCCAGCCAGCCTTCGGTGATGTTCGGTGCGGGTTTGACCCATTTTTTCTTTCTCTCCGCGAGTTCTTCATCGCTGAGCTTCACGTTGACGCTTGCATTCGGAATATCGATGGCGATGATATCCCCTTCTTCCACAAGACCGATCGGACCTTCCGCAATCGCTTCCGGAGCGACGTGACCGATCGCCGCACCGCGGCTGGCGCCGGAGAAGCGGCCGTCGGTGATCAGAGCTACAGTGGTATCGAGCTTCATGCCCGCAAGAGCCGAAGTCGGATTGAGCATCTCCCGCATGCCGGGGCCGCCCTGCGGTCCCTCATAGCGGATGACAACCACATCACCGGGAACGATCTGACCTTCGTAGATCGCCTTGATCGCATCATCTTCGGAATCGAATACCCGGGCCGGTCCTTCGTGGACGAGCATTTCCGGAGCTACTGCGCTGCGCTTGACGACACAGCCTTCGGGAGCGATGTTTCCGAAGAGAATCTGCAGTCCGCCGGTTTCACTGTAGGGATGATCGATCGGACGGATCGCATTGGTATTGCGGACCTTTGCGCCGCGGATGTTTTCACCGACGGTCATGCCGGTGACGGTCAGGCAGTCAAGATCGAGCAGATCTTTCTTCGCCAGTTCCGCCTGTACGGCTGCGATTCCGCCTGCCTCATAGAGATCCGGCATATGGGTCGGACCGGCCGGGGCGAGGTGGCAGAGGTTCGGGGTTCTCGCACTGATCTCGTTGAAGATGTTGAGATCGAGTTCGACACCGGCCTCTCTTGCAATCGCAAGCAGATGGAGCACGGTATTGGTGGAACAGCCGAGTGCCATATCGCAGGTCAGCGCGTTTCTCACGCTGCGCTCGTTGATGATGTCACGGGCTCTGATGTTGTTTCTGACCATGTTCATGATCGCCGCACCGGAGAGTCTGCCAAGCTGAAGTCTCTTGGCATAGACCGCCGGAACGGTGCCGTTGCCCGGCAGAGCGATGCCGATCGCCTCACACAGGCAGTTCATGGAATTGGCGGTGTACATACCGGAACAGGAGCCGCATCCCGGACAGCAGTTCTGGGTGCACTCTTCGAGGCTTTCATCGTTGATGAGTCCCGCCTTGTAGGCACCGACCGCTTCAAACATCTTGGAAAGGCTTACTTCTTCGCCATTGTATCTTCCCGCAAGCATGGGTCCGCCCGAGCAGACGACAGCGGGGATGTTCATCCTTACCGCAGCCATGACCATGCCCGGCACGATCTTGTCGCAGTTGGGGATCAGAACCGCACCGTCAAACTGGTGCGCCATGACCATGGTTTCCGTGCTGTCGGCGATCAGTTCCCGGCTGGCCAGGGAATACTTCATGCCGATGTGTCCCATCGCGATGCCGTCGCATACACCGATCGCCGGAACCATGAACGGGGTTCCGCCCGCTGCTTCGATGCCGGCTTTGACGGCCTCGGTGAGCTTGTCGAGATTCATATGTCCCGGAACGATATCGCTGTGAGCGCTGACCACCGCAATCAGCGGTTTCTGAAGATCTTCCTTGGTATAGCCCATGGCGTAGAACAGGCTCCGGTTGGGAGCGCGTTCGGGCCCTTTTGTTACATTGTCACTGCGCATATTCAGCACACCCGATTACTTCTTGAGCCAGCTCATCATGGAGCGAAGTTCGGCACCGACCTTCTCGATCGGATGCTCTGATTCCTTCTTGCGCATGGTAAGGAACTTCGCCTGACGGCCGCTGGACATCTCCTGCATGAATTCGCTTGCGAAGGTGCCGTCCTGGATCTCGGAAAGAACCTTCTTCATCTCCTTGCGGGTCTCCTCGGTAATCAGACGCTTGCCGGTGCGGTAGTCACCGTATTCGGCAGTGTTGGAAATGGAATAACGCATCAGGCCGAATCCGCCCCTGTTGATGAGGTCGATGATGAGCTTCATCTCATGGCAGGTCTCGAAGTATGCCATTTCCGGCGCATAGCCCGCTTCTACGAGGGTATCGAAACCGGCATGGATCAGTTCGCAGACGCCGCCGCAGAGAACTGCCTGCTCGCCGAAGAGATCGGTTTCGGTCTCCTCACGGAAGGTGGTCTCAAGAATGCCGGCACGTCCGGCACCGATGCCGCAGGCATAGGCAAGCGCGATCTCGCGGGCATTGCCGGTGTAATCCTGTTCGACGCAGATCAGAGAAGGAACACCCTGGCCTTCGGTATAGGTGGAACGAACCACATGTCCGGGTCCCTTGGGAGCGATCATGATGACATTGATATTCTTTGCCGGACGGACGAACTGGAAGTGAATGTTGAATCCGTGTGCCCATGCAAGCGTATCGCCTTCCTTCATATGAGGTGCTACCAGCTTGTTATAGATGTCGGCTGCTCTTTCATCCGGTACGAGCATCATGACGACATCACCCGCTTCCGCCGCATCTTCAATGCTCATAACGCGGAAGTTCTTATGGGTCTCGGCAAACCTGGCAGCCTTTTCCCAGTGAGCGCTGCCTTCCCGAAGTCCGACAACGACATTCACGCCGGATTCCGCAAGGTTTTCGGAATGCGCATGTCCCTGTGATCCGAAACCGATAACGGAAACGGTTTTCCCGTCGAGCACGCCAAGGTTGCAGTCAGAATCATAATACTTTTTGATAGCCATGTTTTGTTCTCCTCTTTTCTCTATCAGCGATCCAGTGCCGTAATTCCCGTACGGCACATCTCCAGTACATTATAGTTTCCAAACATCTTAAGGAAACCATCAATTTTTTCCGGCTTGCCGGTCAGTTCCATGACCAGGCTTTCCGGTGAAAGGTCTATGATTTTTGCCTTATACACCCCGGCGATATCCCGCAGTGCCGGAAGGATGACGGGGTTGCATTCGATCTTGATCAGAAGCAGTTCGCGCTGCAGGCTGTCGGTGCTGAGAAGGAATACCTTCTTCACTTCTTCCAGACGCTCAGTCTG
>JAFWCM010000127.1 GCA_017536885.1 Solobacterium sp. | reverse complement strand
CTGATTTAACCCTTAATATCGTGTCCATGGATCGGATTAACCCAGAATGGATGTCCACACTTGTGGATCTCCCCAAAATTCGTGTCCATTTTCTTGGGTACAGTTTACATGGGGTTTTGAAAACCCCATGACATTTTGGAGCCTTAGAGCCGGTCACCCCAAGTAATTTCGGAGGACCTTTATTTCCCGCAGGGATCGCTATACTTCCAGGCGATACCAGGCGATATCCATGATGACATCACCGTCGGCGAAGAAGGAGAATCCGTCCGCATCGAGTTCGGTGGTGATTACAGCTGACATCACCTTTTCACCATCGTTGACAAACACCTCCACACTGAATCGGTCAATGATCAGCCGCAGTTTCAGACTGCCGCGCACATGATTCACAAGTGCCCGTCTCTGATTGATGACAGCACGTCTTGAACCCGAAAATTTCCGGTCGATCTTCAGGGTGGATTCATGAGGACGGAAACTCACTCCGGTCCGCCATTTATCATTCTGGGCAAAGCGCACCGCAAATCTCTGATACATCTTCTCGGGATCCGCCGCCTGTATGGTAACTTCGAGATCCGCTGTCCGGCCGAACATGCCGTTGATTCTGAGATCCCCGTCACAGAGTCTCACATCTTTTCGGATGATCGGATCCCTCCGGTATTTCTTCAGTTCCCGCAGCGGTTTCTGAATCAGGATGCCCTTGCGCATTGAGAGTTCTCTCGGCAGGCTCATCATGCCAAACCAGGGAGTGGATTTCGTATGCAGGTTGCAGGTATCCCAGTTCTGCATCCAGCCGATCATGATCCGCCTGCCGTCCGGCGCCAGAATCGTCTGCGGGGCATAGAAGTCGATCCCGTAATCCACCGCATGATTCGCACGTTCCTCATACCGCTCGGTATGCGGATCATAGTTTCCCGTGAGGTAGAACGTTCCGTTGCCGTTGTGGTATTCAAACCCTTTCGGCAGCATATCCTGGGCGCTGGCGATAATGACGTGTTCGCCGTCGAGTTCAAAGAAATCCGGACACTCCCACATCAGACCGATCCGATCATCATTGGCAGCCAGGACATGCATGAACTTCCAGTGAAAGAGATCCTCGCTTCGATACAGCAGAAACCAGCCGCCGTGGCCGAGATGATTGTTTGCTATAAGAGCCCGGTAGCTTCCGTCTTCCGCCTGCCAGATTTTAGGATCCCGGAAATCATGGATACTTCCGCCCTGGGGAAGATCAACGCCCTTCAATACCGGATTGCCTTCGTATTTCACATAATCCCTTCCGTCACCGAACGCGAGATTCTGTGTCTGGATATCAATCGTTCCGCCTTCCCCGTCGCTGTCCCGGATCACGCCGGTGTACATCAGAAGATGTCTTCCGTCCTTCAGTTCCAGCGCACTTCCGGAAAAACAGCCGCTCTGATCATAGACTTCATCGGGAGCCATGGCGCAGGGAAGATAATCCCAGTGAAGCAGATCGCTGCTTGCCGCATGTCCCCAGTGCATGGGACCCCAGTGACTGTCGTAGGGATGGTACTGATAGAAGAGATGGTATTTTCCGTTGTACCAGGAAAATCCGTTGGGATCATTCATCCAGCCGACCCGGGAAGCCAGATGAAATTTCGGACGCTCTCTTTCCGGGATCAGCCGTTCATATTTCTCTTCGTAATCTCGTGCTTTTAAAAGAGCCTCACTCATCTAGTCTTCCTCCCCGATCTCTTCCCGCTCACTGTGATCCAGCGCATCGACGATCGTATCAACGATGAAATCCGCCTTCTCCTGCACCTCTTTGGGAGCGTATGGAAAGGTATAGGAAACATCGCTGGCAAGCAGCAACGGCAGATCATTGATCGAATCACCGATGCCGTAAAGACGAATCCTTCCGTATTTCTCCCCGAGTTTTTCCCGCAGGATGTTCACGCCTTTTCCCTTCGAGCAGCCTCTTGGGGCAATGTCGATCTCCAGCACATTCTGGAATGCCTCAACACTGTGAGAGAAATGATCATTCACCCATTTCGCATACTTCGCCGCATCTTCGAGAGATTCGGTGTGAATGCTCACCTGGTGAATCCTTCCTTTCGGACAGTCCTCAATGCCGGAGATCACATAGTACTTTCCCGGATAGTCCATCTTCGCAAAGACGCAGATGTCTCCTTCCACATCGAGGGTGAGGCGGAATCCCTTCGGATTCATTTCGTGAATCAATGCGTCTGCGACAGCCGGATCCACCCCGCGCTTATAGATCTCCCGATAGTTTTTATCCACAATATTGGCACCGCTGCTGGTGATGAAGAAATCCGGTTCCACAAATCCGGTGATAAAGGGCGTCAGCCCGCCGACCTGTCTTCCCGTGCAGAGACCGAACAGATTGCCCAGGCTCTGATACTCCCGGATCTTCTCCACATTCTCCTTCGGCAGTTTTCTGTCCTCTTCTGCCCTGTAAAAATACAGCGTTCCGTCAAAATCACTGGCAAATACCTTTTTCATCTGCAGTCCCTCTCAGATCACAAAGTCATCGGTTACCGAAGGCTTCAGACGGAAGACCTTCGCACCGCACCCTTCGGTGCAGGTGAAATACCGCTCTTCCGCTTCGGGATAAACATGCGAGGTGAAGGTTTCCTCTCCCTCGTTGACGAAAATCTCAATCGAGCTGCGGTCGATGAATACCCGCATCGTTTTTAACGGGCTTTCCAGCGGCATCTCCAGCACTTCAAACACCTTCTGATTGAAGCGTTTGTTCATGCCGGTGCGGTCCACGGTGCAGATTCCGGCTGAATCATCATAGCGGATGCGGAAGCCGCCGCTTCCGTCTTCTTTCGCAAAGAAGACAATTTCATGATCTCCCGGGGCAAAGGTGAGATCTGCTTCACAGCACTCCGGAATTGTTCCGCTTTCTGTCCATTCTCCGTCTCGCAGCTGTTCGATCCCGGTGACAGGCGTCTGGTACAGGCGGCCGTTTCTGATCCGCAGTTCTCTTGCCAGGGTCATACTGCCTTCCCAGTCTTCCTCTTCCGTAGGATAGTGATTGTCCGGCAGACCGATCCAGGTGATCATGACCGCCTTGTCGTTTTCCGTCACATTCGCCGCAAGCTGAGCCGCATAGAAATCAAATCCGTAATCCAGATAACGGAACTCTCCTTCGGGGGTGAAGGTCAGGGTATCATAGTCCATCTGTCCGATCAGATACACATTGTGGTTGGTGCTTTCTCCCCGGCCCGGCAGTTTTGTATACTGGGGCGAAAAGATCAGAACATCCTTCCCGCTGATTCTCTGAATGCAGGGGCATTCCCACATGCCGCCGAATTCCTCATATCCCGGCACCCTGAGCTGACCGGCGAATTTCCATCCGTCCAGAAGATGTTCGGATTCATAGATCAGAGCGGTTCCCTTAAGATCGAGCGTCTGGGCGCCGATGAAGATGAAGTATTTCTTCTTCTCTTCATTCCAGACGATTTTGGGATCTCGCTGGTGTTCGCTGTAATCACTGCGGGGGCCGAAAAGCGGTTTGTCCAGCTTGACCGGCTTTCCCTCTTCATTCAGAATCGCCGCACAGGTATACGGAGTGCGGATCCAGTTTTCATCCCGGTGATTTCCGGTATAGAAAAAATACAGCTGATCCCCATCGGAGATGGCGGAGCCGGAATGCGTTCCCTTATTGTCATATTCACAATCCGGGGCAAGTCCGATTCCTTCGTTCTTCCAGGTGATAAGATCCTTTGAGGAAACGTGATACCAGTATTTCAGTCCGTGCACTGCGCCCCAGGGACACCATTGGTAAAACAGATGCCATACGCCATCATACAGTGCGAATCCGTTGGGATCGGAAGACAATCCCGTCACCGGCTGAACATGATATGCCTGCCGATAGGGTGACTGCGCAATCCGGTCATGAAGATCTCTGATCTCCTCCGGGCTTTGAAGAACACGATACCGTTCTTCCCGGGTCCATTCTTTCATAGAAGCCTCCTGTTGAATTATTGATATATCTGTTTTGTCTTCATTGTATCGTACAACAGAGGCTTATACACCGTAAAAAAAGCCGCAAAGATCGCTCTTCGCGGCAGTACGTGCATTACTTGATCCGGCGCACCCGGACAACACCGTTGACTTCTCTGAGTTTTTCCAGAACGTTCTCATCCACTTCGCTGTCAAGATCCATCAGTGTATAGGCATATTCACCCTTGGATTTATTTGCCATTTCAGCGATATTCACACCAGCCTCACCGAGGATGCCGGTGAACTGACCGATCATGTTTTTCACGTTCTTGTGGAATACGGCAATTCTTCCCGTGCGCAGCGGCGCACCCATATCACAGGCGGGATAGTTGACGGAATTGCGGATGTTTCCGTTTTCGAGATAATCCTGCAGTTCGTCTACAGCCATCTTGGCACAGTTGTCTTCGGACTCTTCTGTTGAAGCGCCAAGATGCGGTGTGGTGATGCAGTTCTTATGTCCGGAAACCGTGGCATTCGGGAAGTCGCTGACATAGCGGCGAACCTTTCCGGAATCAATCGCCCGGATGACCGCTTCTTCATCAACCAGGGCATCTCTTGCCATATTGATGATAACGACACCGTCCTTCATCTTGGAAATCGCATCTTCATTGATCATATGGCGGGTGCTGTCGAGCAGCGGCACATGAATCGTGATGTAATCACACTCGCGGAAGATATCCTCCACGTTCAGCACATGGGTGATCTTCCGGGAGAGATGCCAGGCGCTGTCTACGGAAACATAGGGATCATAACCGTAAACATCCATATCCATGTAAACCGCCGAGTTGGCGACTCTGACGCCAATGTATCCAAGTCCGATAATGCCAAGTTTCTTTCCCTGCAGTTCGGTGCCGGCAAACTGTTTCTTCTGCTTTTCGGTATCCGCCGCAATATTCTCATCGTCTTTGTTGGCTCTGACCCATTCAACGCCCTCGACGATATCACGGCTCGCCAGAAGCATTCCGGCAAACACGAGTTCCTTGACGCCGTTGGCATTGGCGCCGGGAGTATTGAATACGACAACTCCCTTCTCCGTGCAGCGATCCAGAGGGATGTTGTTTACTCCCGCACCGGCTCTTGCGATCGCCAGCAGATTATCGGAAAACTCCATATCGTGAAGTTTCGCGGAACGTACGAGAAGTCCCTGGGCTTCATCGATCGTTTCCGTTTTTTCAAATGCGGGATGGAACCGCTGCAGACCAACCTCAGCGATATTGTTCAGGCATGCATATTTAGGCATTTTTTTCACCTCCGTGCTCAGCTTCGAATTTCTTCATGAAATCGACAAGCTTTTCCACGCCTTCCTTCGGCATGGCGTTGTAGATCGATGCGCGCATTCCGCCGACGCTGCGGTGTCCCTTCAGAGAGACCAGTCCGGCCGCTTCGGCTTCCTTGACAAACAGCGCGTCAAGATCCTTGTCGCCCGTCACAAACGGAACGTTCATCAGGGATCTGTCCTTTTTGACAACAGTGCCCTGGAAGAGCTTCGAGGAATCAAGGAAGTCATAAAGGATCTTCGCCTTTTCCTCATTGCGCTTTGCGATCGCTTCGAGACCACCCTGTTTCTTCAGCCACTTGAACACCAGGCCGCAGACATAGATATTCCAGCACGGCGGCGTATTGTACAGGCTGTCCGCATCGAAATGTGTCTTGTATTTCAGCATCGTCGGTGTGCCTGGCAGCACATCGTCGCTGATCAGATCCTTGCGGATGATCACAATCGTGACGCCGGCCGGACCGATGTTCTTCTGTACGCCGCCGTAGATGACACCGTACTTTGTGACATCGACGGGACGGCTCAGGAAGTTGCTGGAAACATCCGCTACGAGCAGATGACCCTTGGTATTCGGAAGTTCCTTGTATTCGGTACCGTAGATCGTATTGTTTTCGCAGATGTATACGTAATCGACATCCTCGGGAATGTCGAGATCACTGCAGTCCGGCAGATAGGAGAACGTCTTGTCCGCCGAAGAAGCCAGAGCGATCGCCTCTCCGTACTTCGAAGCCTCCTGATACGCTTTCTTCGCCCACTGACCGGTGATGATAAACCCGGCCTTGCGGTTTTTCATGAGATTCATCGGAATCATCGCGAACTGGGTCGAAGCGCCTCCCTGCAGAAACAGCACTGCGTAATTATCGGGGATCCCCATCAATTCCCGCAGATCCTTTTCCGCTTCCTTGATAATGGCGTCATAAACCTTGCCCCGATGACTCATCTCCATCACGGACATTCCGCTTCCGTGATAGTCCATCATTTCTTCGGCACACTGCCTGAGCACCTCTTCCGGAAGTACCGCCGGACCGGCCGAGAAGTTATAAACACGACTCATTGCTGGTTTCCCCCTTTGCATAACGAATCTAATTATATGAAATTTATGGATTTTTATAAGAGAAAACTGATAGTTTACAGCACAAATTTGCGGACAATTTCATTTTTTCAGATTAATTTTCAAAAGTAAGCGGTTTCTTTTCATGCGTAATCGTTTACGCGCAAATCGGGTACGCAAATAAAAAGCCGGGTATGCCCGGCTGTGTGTTCCTGAATCAGTGATTGAAGCTGCCTTCCACCAGTTTAATTTCGTCAGGTGCTTCGGTTTTCTTGTCCTTGTCCTGTCCGATCGAATCGGTGTAGATCACACCGGTCTCAATCGGTTCATCGGTCACCTTTTCGATATCTGCGATACTGCCGTTGAGATATTCGAAATTGTTGAAGTTTCCGCTGGAGGCAAGTCCGTTGGCGCCGCCGAAGTATTCGATTGCCCGATCTGAATCGATGACAAACTCGATGACGCTGGCATCCAGTGCAGCACTGCATCCGTTCGGCGCATCTACCGCCGCTTTCGCGTCGACCTTGACGACGGGAATGGTGATCCCGGTGTTGAGGACGATGTAGTATCGCGATCCGATCGGTCCGAAGTTATAGGCCATTGCTACGCCGATAAATCCTTCTTCATCCAGCAGGAAGCCGGTTTCCTCATCCACCTTGCAGTGATTGTGGATGTACTGATACTGAGCGCTTCCGACACTGGTGATCATCCGGTAGTCTTCATACGTCTTTGTGCTTGAGGTACTGCAGGCACCGATGCTTACCGATTTGAACTCCTTCTTATAGTTCTTGAGTTTGGATAACGCAAAATCCTCCCGGGAGAATCCGGAAGAGGTAAGAATCAGGGCAGCTCCGGCAAGAGCACATGTAAGCATACTGTGTAATTTCATGACGTGTAATTGATTTTACCCTCTTATTTTCCATTCGTCAAATGTATGACAGGTACACCAATCAGTACCGTTTTACCGCAGAGACAGGCCTTTTTCCTGTTTTCCGGTATGGAACAGGACCATTCGGCTTTGGATTCCAAATGCAAGACCCGGTCCCGGCGGGATGTATGCTTGCATGTTTCCGGAGGTTTCCGTTTTTTAATTCCATTGCGTCTTTGAACCCGAGGTTTCCGCTATCCTGCGCTTTCTTCACCAAAAGCGTTTTCCGGAGAAAAAGAAAACACCGTATCTCAGAAGGATACGATGCCGAAGGCAGATGCCAGGGAACTCAGAAGAATAATCACCGCAAAGACAGGGCACACATGGCTGATCATGAAACGGAAGACCTCTCTTCTGCGGAACGGTCCGCCCAGTGCCGTCACTTCCTCTTCCACTTTTTCCACGGTCATGTATTTTACGACCAGCACACAGATCGCAAGTGCCGATACCGGCATCATCAGCGAGTTGGTCAGAAAATCAAAGAAGTCGAGAAACTGCATTCCGATTACCCTGAAGGAAGAAAGCGGTCCGTAGCCAAGACACGACAAGGTTCCGAGAACGACGATAATTCCCGCCATGACGGCAGTGCCTTTGCGCCGGCTCCATCCGAACTCATCGGAAAACGTGGATACCGCGCATTCACACAGGGCGATCGAGCTGGTCAGCGCAGCGAAGAAGATCATCAGGAAAAATACCACCGCGATCACCCGTCCCATGGGGAGGCTCGCGAAAATTCTCGGCATGGTAATAAACATCAGCGAAGGTCCGGCGTTGAGATCATTCGCCGCATCCGCTCCGGAAAAGGCAAACACCGCAGGAATGATCATGAGCCCCGCAAGCACGGCAATGCCGGTATCGAAGATCTCCACCTGCTGGGTGGAATCATCGATGCTTACTTCCTTTTTCATATAGGAACCAAACGTGATCAGAATTCCCATGGAGATGGAAAGGGAATAGAACATCTGTCCCATGGCCGATACCACCGTCATCCAGGAGAAGCGGGAGAAATCCGGAATCAGAAAATACTTCACGCCTTCGATGGCACCTGGTCTTGTGACGGTATATACGCAGATGATGACCGCCATCACCACCAGCATCGGCATCATGATTCCGGAAACTTTCTCGATGCCGTTTTTTACCCCCAGGATGATCACCGCAAGGGTTGCGGCAGAAAAGACGAGAAACCAGAATTCTCCTGTCCAGCCTTCCGCAAGAAAAGAAGTGAAGAAGGATTCCTGAGCGATGAGATTCATATCCGTGTGCGCAAACGCAAACAGATACCTTAATACCCATCCCCCGATCACGGAATAATACGGCACGATCAGAATCGAGATAACCGCATTAAGCCATCCGCCCGCCTGCATGAGACGGGTGTCTGAAAAAGCCCGGAACGCACCGACCGGACTTTTGCCGGACGCACGGCCGATCGAGGTTTCCGCAACGATCATCGTATAGCCGAAGGTCAGTGCCAGAATGACATAAATCAGAAGAAATATACCGCCGCCGTATTTCGCGGCAAGATACGGGAATCTCCAGATATTTCCAAGACCGACGGAAGCGCCGGCAGCAGAGAGAACAAATCCGAGTTTCCCGGAAAATGTACTTCGTTTCCTGTTCAGAAATCACACCTCCTTTACCGTAACAATGTATTTATCTTACTCCTTGCAGGAGCATTTGCCTAACGGCAATCCCATCCGCATCAGGAAATTCAGGACGGAAATCAAAAAAAGAGAGACATTCGGCTCTCTCTGTCACTTAGCACTGAAGGATTCAGTCCTCGTCATCCTTGAGTTTTTCGGTAAGCGTGCCTTCCTTGATCATCATGCGCCGGATCCGGTGCAGCGTCGGGTGATAGGTGCGGTCTTCGATCGCTTTCATCAGTTTTGTCCCGTATTTCTGAACGATCAGTTTATTCTCCTTCGCTCTCTGAAACAGCAGGCGATACATGACGATGACAGCAGCGAACGTCAGGAATGGAACCAGGGGATGAAGTTTCTCGGGATCCAGCAACCCGATATCGCAGAGATAGCTGTTAATACAGCCGCTTACAAGCACACAGAACAGAAGCACAACCAGGGCGCTGGAAATCACTGCCATAAACAGCATGCTTGTCTGATCCTCAACACAGGCATTTGCCGCCACGCATTCACAGTTGACCACCAGAAGAAACGCAAAAAGAAGAATCGGCAGAATGCCGGGAAATCCGGAAAACAGGGATACGATGATACCCGAAACAAACGCGGTAATCAGAGAAAAGATTGCCATACCTTCCGCTTCTCCTTATAAACTGATTATAAATCGAAATCTTCCATGCGTTCATGTCTTTGACGGGATCGTCCCTTCCAAAGGGGAAATCCTGTGTTTCACTTCTCTGCATTTCAGTCCTGCTTGTATCTATGATCATGTGCATCTATGTCGGATTTGAAACGGCTTCACTTTCTTTGCGGATACCCTGTACACGGATGTATTTCAGGTTTCTGCCGGTAAACTTGCCTTGTCTTTGGTCCGGGCAGTTTTGTTCCCTCTTTGATTCTCCTTAGCCGCTATTGCCGCTATGCGGAAAGAATCCTGATCACTTCGCCCCTGACAATCCCGGTCTTCTCACTCTGGCCCTGTCCTGTTCCGGAAAGAACCCCGCAGCCGCGGCCATCATCAGCATTGTTGTCTTCACAGCCCAGACCGGCTATACCGCAGATCAGTTCGGCCTTCAGACCGCAATGGTGATTCTGTTCAGTTTCTTTTCCCTCCTTGCGGCTCTTGCCGTGGCAGGAAGAAACCGGAAAGCATAGGTTCATACTTCTGCCTGCCCCTTCAGACAGCTTCGAAACACAGTTGTTTTCCTTACCGGCATCCATAAAAAAGGATCCTCTTTCTCCCGCATCCCGCAGCGCTTTACCGTTTCAGACTCATCAATATCGATTTTTCCCGGAAGCCGTATTTTTTATAAAAGTCGATCACACCGTTCCCGTAGACGACTTTCACTTCGATGTTTCTGACATTGAATTCGGCAAATTTATCCAATGCCCACTCCAGGAGGGCAGAACCGAGTCCTTTTCCTCTCTCCTCTTCGAGCACGGAGAGATAGTCGAGAAATCCACTGTCCTTGACGATGCTGATCTTGCAGAAACCGATGATCTTTTCCCCGTCTTCCATCACAGCAATATGGGAAATTCCTTTTTCCAGGTCTTCGGCAAACTGCCGGATGACTTCCTTCGAAGAAATTGTCGGATATCCTCCCTTGAAATACACGGAAACCTCATTGTGGTGTTTTGCCAGGTCTTCCATACAGTCATAAAGACGGCAGGTCTCCTTTGAACTGATCTCTCTCATCTCTGCCTTCCTTTCCCCCGAAACCACCCAAACCCAGGTTCATGTAAGTCAATTATACAGATCTCTTTGCCATGATCTCCTCATTTGGATGAGCAGACTATCCCTCACCTTCCGCACAGGTTCTAAGGACAAGGGATGAACCAATAATCCTTATAGGCATCTCCGTCTGCCGTACCAATCAGCA
The DNA here is from genome assembly GCA_017536885.1 of Solobacterium sp. Taxonomy (GTDB): domain Bacteria; phylum Bacillota_I; class Bacilli_A; order Erysipelotrichales; family Erysipelotrichaceae; genus Bulleidia. The sequence continues at coordinate 8,473 of JAFWCM010000127.1, read as the reverse complement.
GTCTGGCCGTTTTTCAAATCCGATCTGCTGTACCGCTTTGATCCCTTCGGATGCGTAGATCGGAACCCTGGTGATGCTCTGCTCAATGTCAAAGAAATCAAACGCAGCCGGAAGTATCATACCTGTCACAGCTGTGAGGCATTCTTCGGTTTCATATTCACTTCCTGCATCGCTCTCTCAGCACACCGGCATCATTGAACTCATACGTTTCCGTGCGGTGAACCAGTTCGATCGACCCGCCCGCTTTCCGGATCCGCTTATCAAAGATCATTCAGCGTACAAGCCATTTCGATGGATGGCAGCAGTGCCAGAATGCGATGGCTTCTGCCATGCGTTCCTCATTGGGTTAATAAAAACTGTCACCGTGACAATTAACTCTGAATAATACCGCAATGCATTCTTATCGCCGTAAACAGGAGCCAGATCTTTCGCATCTTTCCGGCCAGCAAACCGCAGCAGATTTCTTTCGTTTTTAAACATCGGACAAACGTCATATACCTCTGACAGATATCTTTCCTTCTTTTACAGACAATTTCTTCCCCGTTCAGCCGGATTGTTCAATCCGCGGTCAGGATGGTTTTTTAATGGCATCCCCTGTGCAGGAGTTCATCGTAAAGCCTGCATGCATGTCTTCTGTGCTGTCTCTTATGCCGCATTCCCAGGCAATACAGAAAACCCCGGGACATCTTCCGGTCCCGGGACAGAAATCATCTTTTCAGCAGCACCTCTTCCGAACAGAAACAGGAACTGCCGAATTTTATTGTCTGCTGTATTTGTTCTGCTTTTCGATCTGCTCGGTCAGATGAATACTTCTGCTGTTCCACGGAACCAGTTCATCGCCTTTCAGCAGCTTGGAAAAAATAAGCATCTTATATTTCATGCATGCAGGATCATCGGCATATTCATAAGGCTCACAGTTATATCCGTTGGCTTTATAAAAAGCAATTGCGGCATCGTTGTTTTCGGCATCCGTATAGAGTCTGGCAAACCGAAACTGCTTTTCAGCCGCTCTTTCCTCAAACCATTTTAAAGCCATGGACCCGAGATGTCTTCTCCGAAACTTTTCCCGAATGCCAAACCACCCAAGCCAGGCACTATCAGGATCTTCCTTATAGGTGTAAAGTCCTATAATGCCTGCAAGTGCTCCGTCCTGGAGGATCAGATAGTATTCATACCCGTTAGACGGATCAAGAGAGTCGATAAAATTCTCTCCCGCTTTCTCCGGGGAAAAGTTCTTCCTGGATCGATATGGCAGTATCGACATTGTCTCTGCCGACTTTTTCGAGATTCATAGTTCATTTTCTCCTTCCGATCCCGATGGTCATTCCGCCATACGGAATCCTTCGGGCTTTCCTGAAATGATTATAGCGTCCGCAATGCCAGATGCCGTTTTTTGCGGATAAGTATTTTCTGATGTTCCCTCAGCGTTTTGAAACAGGATTCTGCGATTCCTCTTTCCTGTTTATCGCATATCTGCGAACTGACATGTTTTCGTCTTATCCCATCATGGTTCATCTTGTTTCAGTGCTATAGTGCAGAATCCATTGTAAGCTAAAAGCATAAACCTGCATGCATACAACTGCATGATCGATAAACTGGAATTTATCGACAACTCCACTTATTTTACACCCTGCATATCTCCATATTTATCTTTCAGACTTTCTATTCCGCTAATTACAGAGAGGAAACATGATTGATCTGTATCCATTTCAAAAGAGAGAACATTATTAATGTCAGGCCTTTCCTGAAATTTACCCTTTACCGTTGCATGTCCAGAAGAACCCATTGTTACGGTAAATATTAAATCGTTTTCTAAGAGCAGTGCATACCTTGCTTCTCCTTCCAATCTTTCGTAGCATTCCTTTAATTGATTTGAAAAACTATACAAAGCACCTGTTGCTGAATAGTATCTATCAAATTTCGCCTTATAACAGCCAACATCAATTTCCAATGAACAAATTATATCGTAACCACCTTCATAGCTTGTTGAATCAGGAAAACCTATGACTTCTTTTAATTTCAGTGCTATTTTTTCTCCATCATAGCCATTAAAAGTAAATATCTCCATAATTGTTTCTCGCTTTCATCCCGTCAAACTGGAATTTGTCGTTCTGTTTCAAAACATATCTTTATCACTTCTGAAATCGAAGACATGGATCATGGGTGTCTTCATCAAAGTCACCTACTTCCTGTTCGAGTTCCATCTCATTCAAAATGCTGTTCAAGCCTGCTATGGTATTATCAGAAACTATGTTTTCTGTTCCTTCTTTCAGACGAATCATATCTTCCATCAGTTTCTCTGCTGTTTCCGCTGTAACTACAAACTCACAGTATTCTACTTTCCCGTCTGTAGATACAGCAGTCTGGAGCCGCATGACCGATGCAATACATGGATAGAGTTTCATCATCTGTCTGATTGTGTCATCTTTTAGAAAAGGAGTCTTGAAATCACAGGCAAACCGCAGAGTATCAGGTATATCAGTTCCTCTGATATCGCATTCAGCCAGGGATCCATAAATATCAAGCGTAGTCTTTCTCTCGATTTGCGCTGAAATCTCGGTCATCAGACTATGCCTCGCATTAATCTCTATGATATACCATTCACCTTCAGAAAAGATCAGGTCGACCTGTGCTGTACCGCTCAGTTCATACAGTTCTGCCAATCTCATGATCTCTTTTTTCAGATGCCGGATGCGATAGTGATCTGCAAGTACAGGACCGGCCTTCACAACCTCGTACGGATCAGGAACGCCGTTCCTTCCAGCCGAAAACATAACTGGCTCCATTACATGATAATTACCGGGAGTCCCATAAACCTCAATTCCGAAGTTAGTGCCGATGATCTGTTCTTCAATGAGAAAATCTGAATCGGAAGGCCAGCTGTCCATTGTTTTCACGGCATCTTCAATGTCTGAGGCTACATGCAGCCTGTCTGAGCCTGAAAACACTGTCGGCTTAATGACCACAGGGAAATGCATCTCTCGAATCATCCGAAGCACATACTCCCGATAGACATTTACCGGAATGGCTGTGTTGATTTTATGCGCCTGAAAAAGCGTGTTGCGTACGGAAAGGCTTTTTGCGACAAAGAAGCCGTTCTGACGCAGATAGTCAGAGCATCTGTCTTTCTCCAATGCGTGAGATGCAGTTCTGATGCTGTGAGCAATGGTTTTTATTCCCTTCCTGCGCAGCTCCTCCCCCACCATTGCGTCGCGAAGGGCTGACCAGTCATATGGCAGGATCGGTATGGAAAAAGCGATTGCAAGATCCGGCTGATCTGCTGCAATCCTCTCAGCGATATCCTCAACAGATGCATCCTCATCTAACGTAATATATGAAACAAGATCTGACTTCCGAAAGATATCCGGCCACATATCGACGATAAATTCTCCCGGGAGATTGAAATAGATCCGCAACTGAGTGTCCGGATACTGTTCTGCCAGTTTGTCCCACATACATGCTCTGTCCGGGAAGTACTGGACTCCCTTTATACCAGGCGGCGGCAGTTCATTTCTGCCTGCACAGTAAATAGCTATCGTTTTCATAATATACACTCCCTGTATCCTATATTTTCAGCGTCAGGTTGCTGAGTCCGAGTGAATTGATATTTGGCCTCCTTTGAGAGCGCCGTCATTGTGCGTATGCCAAGGTGAGACGTCTGATCATTGTCATTATGGAACTCGAGATACTTAACGGAATCAAAGGCAAGGCAGTCGTCCCTGAATCTCACGATATGCCGATCTCCAAAGACGATGACACGCACCTCGGCGTGATGCCCCCATCCTGCCATCGCTGAATCCCGATTTACCGACATCTCAATAACAGGAATTTGCCGGAAAAATCTATTATAAACCTGCCGGGAAATATCGTTGAACTATAACTGATCTGACTGACGCCCGGTGCTGCGTAAGCAGAGATAGGTTTCTTCACAGGCGCAGCCTTCGAATGCGTCCTCTGCCCAATTCAACACGCGGGAGAGGTCGCCCTCGATCACAAGTTTTTTCAGATTCTTACAGGAACCGAAAGCCCATGTACGGACCTCTTTTACCGACGCCGGGATCGTCACAGACTCCAGATCCGGATTATCCGCAAGTATGCCGGGCTTTATGACCTCCAGTCCGGGTTCAAAACATACGCGTCGCACGCCGCAGCTGTAATAATCATATTCGTCGTCTTCTTTGCTGATCATGACCGCAAACGAATCAGGCCAATAGTCGACATGGTCCGGAATCACCAAGTTCCAGCAGGGTGCTTCCGCCTTGTCAGCGGGGATCCAGCAGTCCTTGTGCCGGATAAGCACGATATCCTCATCGCAGAGATACGCATAGGATCTGTCACTGCCGTCCAGACGCAAAACAAGAATCCCGTCCGGGAGCATCACGGCATCCAGAACAGGAAGACAACCGATACGATCAGTCAGATAGTCTCCGTCATCCGGCAGAAAGCATTTTTCCCGCTTATCTTCATGCCAGACCCATATCCTGCTGTCCTTTAGCCAGACAATGGTTTTTCCGCTGGGGGAGGCCGCAGCGGCAAAGGGAAAGCGGTCAGCCTCCCGCGCATCCCAGCGATCGTCTATTATCGTATTTACCTGCATTTCTCCGTTTTCGCTGACGATCATCATGGCCGATACTTCCGGCCACGCCTCAGACTTCGGCCAGATATATACGCCAAAATGCCTTCCGTCCGGCAGATCGCCGTAACGGCGATATAACTCATCATGCCAATCATTCGGATCCGTTGAGACGTGATAGCGAAAGCCGCATTCTTCCCAGTTGTCATTGAGCAGTGAAAACCGGGCATTTGTAGTCGGGTGGAGCGTTTTCGAGTTTCTAAGTCGTTTCTGCACTGCTGCAAAATGCCGGATCGCTGCGTACAGGCTGCGAAAAGAACGAATGCGTTCTCCGTCAGAGTCTTCCGATACCTCTTCTTTCAGTCTCTGCCCATCAATATACCGAAGCAGCCGGTCCGCATCTGTCGTCTCAAACGACTGACCGTCGTCAAGAAAGCGGACAAGCTCAAATTCATCCTGCACATCCAGTGTCCTCAGAAATTCATAATCCGCCGCAGGCACTTCAATTCTGCAGATATCTGCTTTATAGCCCCAGCCGTAACACGTTTCATACGCTCTCAGGCATTCGTCCCTGAAATCTCTATAGCGGATGAAAAACCCTTCTTCAAACTCGGGAACACTCACATAGAGCACAGCCGGATCACGGGACAGAATCCAGTCCTTTATTCCATTGCTGGTCACCCATTTGAAGGTTTTTGTTTCGCCCTCTTTGAGCGCAAACACAAAGCGAACAAACCCCTTCATACTGTGGTCGTCATTGAGTACCGCCGCTTTATTGACCGAGTATGTCAGTTCTGCATGATCATCTAAAACGATATGCAGATACTCATATGTTCTGTCGGCATGGCCTATATACATTGAAAACCTGTGCCGAAGAAGGTCCAGTCTTCCCTTCCAGCCGGCAAAGCGATACCGTTCCCATTGTTCGGCGACCCTCTGATTGATTACATCCTTTTCCATATCCATATATGTAAAACTTCTTCTCTGCAAATAACCGAATTAACGGCATTCCTTCAAACAGGAATTATCTACCTTATAGTTATATAAAAAACGACTTCGATCACATCTATTGAGTGAATCTGCAAATGCCATCCGATTACACGCTGTCACTTTCAATAAATCTCTCCCATGCCTCGCGATTCTTTATTGAGCGTTCGACCTCTCGCTTCCATTCCTCTGAGGCCTCTGCAAGCGCGGAATCGGAAGCAAGAGCGGGATCGCTTATGTTGCTCCATGCAAGGCCTCTGAAAACTTCCGGACCTGACAGTGCGATCTGATAAAGGGCACTGTTCGCTTCAGCCGCTTCATCTCCGCCACGTTTTGCCAGCTCACCGAGCCTGCACACACATTCCTTAAGGGCGTCCCGCTCTTTCAGATACACGCCGAGCTCATCTCCTTTCGAATCCTCGGACCCCCACGGTTCGTAGCGCATCACGACTTCTGCCAGATCTGCGACTTCCTGCAAATGGTCAGCATAGCACATGGGATTGAAGTTGCCCGTTAGCAAGACATCCTTGCAGGGTGCTTCTTCTCTATCCGACAGACGCGCATTCCCCGACAGAACGAGGCGGCGGTAAAATGCGCTCTCCTTTTCCCCGCATTTCGCGCAAACACCATTAACGAAATCATGCCAAGGTACTTCATACCCGCACGCAGTGCAGCGAATCGTGCAGCCTTCACTCAGCTCAAAGCAATGCGGGCCGTAGTGAGTATTGCCGCACCATGCGCAAGTACACTGATGCTCCATTCTGGCGGTACGTTTCATCCTGGCATCGATGACGGGCTGTACAGGACCCCAGTTGTGACCACCGGAATAATTACGCTCTCCGCAGCGCGAGCATGTACAGCCATCTTTACCATCAGGCATTTTATGCCACTTGTGGCCGGTTATCTTGCATACGAAACCCATAAGTCATTTCCTTTCTCTATGTAAGACGAATTGGTGCAGCGTATATTGATTCGTAAATCCCGATTTACCAAACTCTCTGTAAACCTATTATACAAATCCACACGCCGCCGATGAGAGCCGTTCTTCATACAAAAAGCAAAGCATCATGCCCCGCTTGAATATCTCTGCTGGAACTGCATCATCTGGTCCTGATACACATCCAATTTCTGCACAATCACTGGATCATGCTCTGCCAGCCTCAGTTCCTCCGCGATCGTATATGGAAGATTATGAGATGTGACATCCGGCAGTAGCACCGGTTCTCTCCCCTCCTGATTTGCTCGATAATATAGGAACACTGTCGAATACTTTCCGCCACATCATCCACCGCTCCGTCTATGATTCTCGGATTATTCTCATATGGATGGATATCTAATAACTTTCGCTTTACATATTCCATGCTTACCTCCACAAAAAAAGCAGTCATGCCATGGAATGCATTACCGCTTAATAAAAACAAGAAAGTAATTTATCTCATGATGTAGGCCTGCCCAGCGTATCATTCATCAGTAATTCTGCGCATCAGCTCAACTATATTTGCAAAATCGATCAGTTCATTTATAGCTTCAAAGCATTGATTCAGATCTTCTTTATCCACGGATTCAAAACCACGCATAATATCCAGCTCAGGGACATATGTTCGAATCATTGCCGATTTTTTCGTCTTTATGACTGCAGAATTCGGAATCTTATGATTCTTTGCCCACTCAGCAGCACTCTTCAAACGATCCGTTTTTTCAGATGCTTTTGGAAAAGTCATATCAACATACCCTTTTTGAACTTTATGCGTAACATACACTGACCCAAGTTCTGTGCGATAATCAATCCACCACCCATTTCTTGTTTCCTTTGTAACGATGTCCAAAAATGGATAACACTCTTTCTGATAACAAATATATTGCTTCAGGAAAGCGTTCGCCTTTTCATTAACATAATTTGTCGCCGGTTTCTTTGCTTTGATTATTGCCTGTCTGATCTGTTCACTTCGAAAATCGCTGATCAAATCATTTTTGCCATCAAAGTAATCCTTGCATTCTTCATATGTAATCAGATGCTCATATAATTTCGCTTCATCATTATTTCTGTAATACTTTTCCGGGCAGAAAATGAATATTCTGTATTCATCATAAGCACCCTCCGTTACGCCTTTTTCGCCTCTCTTAACATATCTGCTGTGCTGTTCAGGCATTGCAATGGCATCGATCTTATCCTCGATCAGGAACCCGTAGCTTTTCCCTTCCGCATCTATTACAACAGTAATATCCGATTCACCAAGATCACTGTCAGATTTCGATATTTCAGCACTTAAGACCTTAATAGATTTCCCCTTCAAATCAGTCTTATTGGTCAGCAAAGTACAAAAATCAGGATCTGTAAGAACTGACTGAACTACCAGCATATCCATATCCCGTTCGCTTATTGTGTTGTTAAAGTGAAGTGATTTCATATTTAGTAATCAACGATCTGATTATAAACGAAATGCTTCATTCATATTAGCCCCCATTCAGCGAACTTCTCAAATCCGCCCTTTTGTCGGATAAACTCTCTGGCAATCTCGACAATTTCCGAATACGGTCTGCCGTCCAAAGTATCATCCCCGATGGCGCAGCTTAATTCGACCATCTGGCCTGTTTCCTGTGCCTTCAGCCATGCGTAAATGTTTACCGACACATCCGCCTTAGACAGGTCTTTGCCATGAATACCGCCGCCTGTGATGCTGTCTCTCATATCGCTGCCGAGTTTCCTGTTTATGGCACCGGTAATGGCTATGTAAAAGGAGATTGGCACGAGTTATGACTCAGCGACAAACCGGAATTTGTCTTCCTGTACTACCAATTTCCCTGTGGATCCTCCTTATTCACAGGAATTGTCACTTCGCAGGCATAGTCTTTTGGCAAGGCGTCACGCGTCCCTCTCAAACGCCAGTAGTATTTCCAGTATTCCCACCACTT
>JAFWCM010000126.1 GCA_017536885.1 Solobacterium sp. | reverse complement strand
GAAAAAAATGAGAGAATTCCCGTTAAGGATCCCTCATTTTTCCTGTTCGGATCGGTGCCCCAGGCCGGACTCGAACCGGCACGGCATCGCTGCCGGGGGATTTTGAGTCCCCTACGTCTACCAATTCCATCACTGGGGCGCGACTTATATTTTACAGCGAACCGCATGGGTTTAACAAGTGCGGAAAAAAACCTTTCCAAAGGCGGGCAGAAGTCGTTATGACAGGGCACAAAACCGGTTTTATATCTTGTTCGCGCCGTATAAAAAATATACAATAGATTCATATAGGGATGAGATTCATCATTTCATTCGGGGGGACAGACTTATGCTAAGAGGACTCATAAAGCATCTTCGTGATACCCAATGCTTTGTAAAGTACAAGGAAAAAGTAACCGAGTATAACGCGGATGCGCTTGGGCTTTTCCTCTCTTTCGGCATCATAACCATCATCTGCTTTGTCCTCATGGAACTGCTGGTTCTGAGGACCGCAAACTTCTGGTTTGCCTTCATCCTGCTGGCATACTTCCTGATCTGTCTGTTCTTTTATAAAAGGCACATCTTCACCAAAGTGGATTACTCAACCCTCTATCTCTATCTCGCTCAGATTCCCGTCGTAATCCTCGCGGTTCTGATGGGAACGGTCTTCGATAAGACCAGCGCCGCCTTCTCGGTACTGGCGGTGCTGATCGCCCTGCCCCCCTTCATCCTCGACAAGCCCTGGCGGGTTCTGCTCTATATTCTCTCGATCTCCGTCTTCTTTATCATCATGGCGTCCTCCTGCAAGACCGGAGATCTGTTGAGACATGATATCGTGCATCTGATCATCTTCACCCTGATCTCCATCGCCACCACCTTCTTCGTCCTCGACAACCGCATCGAAATCGTCGAAAAATCACAGGTCTTCCTGAAAGACAGCGAACACGATCCCCTCACCGGTCTCTTCAACCGCAGAGGCGGCGAAGAGAAGATCCGCGAATTCGTGGATGAGAAGATCGGCGGACTGTTTCTGCTTCTCGATATCGACGACTTCAAGCATGTCAACGATACCTACGGACATGCGATGGGAGATGAAATCCTGAGTGCGGTATCGATGGCATTAGCCGCTTCCTTCCGTTCCACCGATATCGTGATGCGCATGGGCGGAGACGAATTCATCGTCTATGCCCCGGGCCTGCTGAACTACTTCTTCATTGACGGAAAGCTCCAGCAGCTCAATGCCAGAATGCGGGAGATCACCTGCCAGCAGGGAAGAGACAACATCACCGTCAGTATCGGTGCCGTAATCAACGACGGCTCCTACCCCAACTACGAAGCGATCTTCAATGAGGCCGACGCCCTGCTCTATGAAATGAAGAGCAACGGCAAGAACGGCTTCCGCCTCCAGGATCGTCCCTACGAGGAAATCGCCTCCCGGAACCAGCTCAGCGAAGCGGCAAGAATCCGGGCGATGCGCGAAAAGGCAAGCGAAGAGGAAGAAAAGAAATATAAGAAGTGAGCCATGCCCCGCATGGCTTTTCTAATTCCACTCCAGAATCTGTCCTGCCTCCTCTTCCGCTGAGATCCCTTCCCCGAATTCGGCGGGGCCGATTCCCTCCAAAGCGTTGATCCGTGTGATCAGCTGAGAGGCGGTTTTCTGAATCAGAGACATGGAATCCTTCTGCAGGTTCAGCTTTGTGCGGCTGAATACGGCAAGGTAGGGAAAGGAAAACTCCGAGGTATCCAGGCCGTAGTAGCGGCATACGCTGTAGGCGATCGATTCCGCTTCGATCTCGCGGACGGCGGGATCTTTTTCTTCTGTCTCCTCTTCATTGTCATGAACCAGGGCATGGGCGATCTCATGAATCAGGGTTTTCACCGTCTGGCTTTCTCCCATGGTCTCATTCAGCACGATCTTCTTTTCCCGCCGCGAATAATACCCGTGCACCGACGGGTTCAGCCGCAGAAAGACAACGGGAACCGGAGATACCAGCCGCAGTACCTTCATGACCTCTTCGAAGTCATCGATGTTCTCCCTGAGGCGGGGAATCTCAAATGACGGCAATGGCTTGCCTTCGGTCTGGGAGATATCGAATACCGTGGTCATCCGGAAACCGATCTTCATCGACTCTTCACCGGTGAAGGGATCCTTGTTCCGGTAGCCGACCGGGGCGAGAATCCGGATCCCCCGCTCCCCTTTCTTCACATGGCGGGAAAAGTTCCGCCGCCATGCGTGGTAGCCGGCCACGAAGGTCGCATCGGGATTCTGGCGGTAGATGAGCATCACATTGTTGAAGCTGTAGGTGTGGAACTTTGTCATGACATTCAGGTATTCCTTGTACTGACCGGAATCCTGAATCCTTCTGACCCCCTCCTCGATGGTCTGAAATACACTCTGAAAACTGTATGCGTTCATAAAACTTCCTCCACCTTTACTTTTGACAAAGGGAAGGAAAGTTCTTCACAGGTTTCCCGATTTTCTCGGTTTGCGAGTACAAACCCCGTGAAAAGAAGAAAACATGCTATAATCGAGACCGAAGAAAGGACAGATTATGGAACAGCTTGAATTTAAATTTGATACTCAGCTGCTGATAGACGGCCACGATCTCGATGAAGATGTCATCCATGATTACATTGTCGAGCACTTCCGGGGAGACAGCCTTCTCGTGGTGGGAGATGACACGCTGATCAAGATTCACTTTCATACCAATGAACCCTGGCAGGTTCTCGAATACGGCCAGTCCATCGGCGATATCTACGATGTCGTCGTAGAGAACATGCAGAGACAGAAAGAGGGTCTCAAGGGCTGAGCGCACAGCAATCGGAAAGCGGAAATGATCCGCTTTTTTTCATTCCGGGCAGAGCACAGAAAAATCCCGGACGGAAAGGACCTCTCTTCCGGGATCTCCTGTTTTATTTAAGTCATCTGATCTTCATCCGGATCGTCCGCATGACTTCCTCATGGCTGACCCGTACGCCGGAGAAGTAATCCTGTTGATCGCGGTCGCCGAAGACATAGATATTGTCCGTATCTCCCCGCTCGGAAAAGCCGACCAGGGGAACCCCGTGATCATTCAGATACCGTAACATCATCCAGTCGGAAGGATAGGGACTTGCGATGATTGCGGCATACCCTTCGGGATCGTCAATTCTCACATAGTCATAGATTTCCTGTACCTGTTCTCTGGTGCCGCCG
>JAFWCM010000125.1 GCA_017536885.1 Solobacterium sp. | reverse complement strand
CTCCTTGCTCCGATCGCGGTTGAACAGGGAACAAAGTTCTCCATCCGTGAGGGCGGACGTACTGTCGGTTCCGGATCCATCACCGAGATCGAGGAGTAATTCCGAAAACCAGAGAAAGCATTGGGAAACCAGTGCTTTTTTCATTTGCGGAAACGCAGAAATGCATGGATATGATATCCGGGAAATCGTATAATGAACATGTTTTGAAGGAGGAATCTGATATGGAATTCGTTCGTTCTGATTTAAAGGATCAGTCAAAGGCGCTGATTGCCAAAAACTACTGGGGCATGGTCGGAGCCGGAATCGCCATGGCGATCGCAACCGGTGCTCTTCTGCGGAATACCGGCAGCGCCGCTGCCAGCAATGAAGAAGCAGTTCAGGGGGTTCAGTCCCTGACAGTGTTTGTTTCGATTCTCGGCGCCGCGATCAGTTTGGCCATTGTTCTGTTTATCTTTCATCCGTTGGAGTTCGGTGCCTCGAAGTATTTCCTGAAAAATATCAGCGGGGAAGCCAGGGGAACTCTCTTTGACGGATTCAAGCAGGAGAATCTCTCCCATGCGATATCCGTATATTTCTACCGCAATGTCATGATCTTCCTGTTCGCGCTTCTTCTGGTCATTCCAGGGATCATCAAGTCTTACGAGTACTACTTCGTGAACTTCCTTGCGGTGGATCATCCGGAGCTTTCCGGAAAGGAACTCTGCGCCATGTCAAAACGGATGACAGACGGTTCCAAGTGGAATCTGTTCGTTCTCGATATTTCCTATATTCTCTGGGAAATAGCCGCGGCTCTGACCGGAGGCCTCGTAGGAATCTTCTATCTGTATCCGTACCGCTATCAGACAAGAGCCAACGCATACCGTCTGTTTCTTGAAAGAGGCATGGCTGGCAACTGATACCCTGAGATCATCTCCTTCGGGAGGTGATTTTTTTGTGCGGAACCGGAACATGGGAGAATGCAAAAGCAACAAAAGGGATTCATGGTAAAATCAGTTCATGGAAAAAGCGGTTCGGAAACTTCTGGTATGTCTTTTCGTCTTTTTGTTTGCGAGCGGATGTGTTTCGCCTGCTCCGGCGCCGGTCGGTTCGCCGATTCCGGCTGCGACCGTTACTCCGTACGCAACTCCGTCTCCTTCGCCGACGCTTGCGCCTTTGCCTTCTCCTTCGGCTGCCGGAACACCCGAACCTTCGGCTTCGCCGGAGGTGATTCCGGAGGAAACCAGATGTGATGATAAGGCGTGTGTGGCACTGTATGTCCATACCTGGAAACACCTGCCTTCCAACTACATGACAAAAAAGAAGGCAAGGAAGATCGGCTGGCAGAGCGGTCCGCTCTGGAAGATAAAAGAAGGAATGGCCCTGGGCGGAGATGTGCACGGAGATTATCAGGACGCTCTGCCGGACGGATATGACTGGTATGAGTGCGATATCAACACGATCGGGAAGAAAAAGCGGGGCATGGAACGGCTGGTTTACAGCAGAAACGGAGAACTCGTATATTATACGGAAGATCACTATGAGACGTTTGAACTTCTGTATGGAGAGGAATGAGTATGGCGATGATCTATGAACTTGATCCGAAGCGGATGAAAAGCAAAAGGAAAATGCATCAGTATATGGATGAGCTGTTTTCCTTTGCGGATCCTCTCGACGCGGTGAATCTCGATGCATTGAACGACTCCCTTTCCGAGGTGTGCGAAGAGATCGAACTGGTTGTTACGTCGGCTTCCCTGAAGGCGATCTGTGCGGATGATTTTGCCTATACGCTTCTTCTTGTTCTCACCCGTGCTGCCGAAGAGAATCCGCATATTCACGTCCGGTTCCGAAAGGAGGAAAAGGGATGACAAAACGGCGCTCCAATTATGATCTCCTGAGGGTGCTCGCATGTTATTTTGTGGTGTTCTCCCACACTGCCTGCAGCTTCGTGGAAACCTTTGTCTGGGACACGATCGACGGTCTGCCGGCGAATCATCCGCTGTTCTCCTGTATCTTTTCGGTGCTTGGCCGGTTTACGGTGCCGGTGTTTATCATGCTCAGCGGTGCCTTTCTGCTCGGGGATGAGAGGACGCCGGATGTCAAGACGTTCTACCGCCGCTCCTTCTGGAAGATCGGCCCGCCTGCCGCGATTGCGATGATCTTTGCGGTGATCTACAGCGCCGTGACCAAAACGGGCATGGATCATCTGAGCCTGTATGAGGGCGTGATTCATCCGCTCCTGATGGGGGCGCCGTTCTATCACCTCTGGTATCTGCCGATTCTGTTCGGCCTCTACCTCGCGGCACCGTTTATCTACGGAATGAAGGAAAAACTCACGCCGGGCGGCTTTGTCAAAGCGGCGGTCTTCATGCTTGCGGCCGGCAATATCGCCCTCTATGTCACAGGCCCGGTGAACTTTCACTGGAACATTGCGGAGATCTTCTGCTATGCCGGCTACTTTATGATCGGGTCCGTTCTGTTTACCGAACAGGAAAACAACCGAAGCGGAATCCTGATGATTGCCGCGGCATTCGTGATCGAAGCAGTCAGCGGCTACCTTCTCTACCGGGCGATTCTCTCCGGCATGGACCGGGACCTTGCGGAACACCTGCTGATCCTGTCCTATACGCCGTTTACCACGGCGGCTGCGCTTCTGATGTTTGCCGGGTTCGGGCGGATTACCCCGCGCCGCAGTTATGCCAGGGAAGCTTCGTTCAGCTATGATATCTATCTCATGCATGCATTTGTCCTGGATGTGATCCTCCGCATCAGCCGGTATTACAAGGGACAGCGCTGGCTGATGCATCTCGATGCCAGGATCTGGGTATTTATTCTCGGTACGGCAATCTATCTCATCTGCCGTCTTCTCTCCGCTTTGATTCACAGAAAAAATTAGGAGTATAAGAAAAAGCCTTCGCAGGCTTTTTCCGATAGGGGATCAGGCAATGATCGGTGCCGTGTAGTGGTTCAGCGCCTGTACCATATTGGGATGGGTGATTACAAAGCAGATCTCGGGGGATCTGTTTTTTATTACCACCGCATGATAATCCTCCTGACCGTGGATTGCGAGATTGCGGAAGGAGAAATCGGGGTTGATGATCAGCGTCAGTCCGGGATTGGTTTCCGCAAACTCCAGGGTGAGCTGAAGATGCTTCTGATAGAGCTCCTTGGTATACGGGATCCGCAGCTGCTTCATCAGCGGTGAAAGGAAGAGAGAAGGCGGCTGTTCATCGAACTGCTCGTCGGTGTATTCCGGAATCTCAAAGATCACGGAATTCTTTTTCAGAATGTTGTGAATATTCAGAAGTTCTCTTCTGCGGTAGTTCTCGATCTCGCTGATCGTCTTCTCGGGAAGTCCGTTTTCCTGAAGGTAAGGCACGAGGATGTCACGGGTCAGAGAACAGATCGGCAGGGAGGCGGAGTGGATGAAGCGGTTTCCGCTGAGAGGAACCGTGGGATACATGTAGTCCAGGAACTCCTCCCTGTTTTCGCTGGTGAAGATCTTCATGAGCGGCCGGGCGCTGATCAGAATGTCCTGAGCGCGCGTTTTTCCGTATCTGATCCATTCCTCTTCGGTATGAAGTTCATACATGCCGTGATCGGAATGGGAGATCACGCATTCGCCCCGCAGGACTGCCGCACCGCTGACATAGAGGGACTGCCGGAAGATGGACCGTTCCGTTCCGGGCAGATACCAGGGGGTGATCTGTCCGGTCATATACAGGGGAATCCAGCTTTCCAGTCCCAGCATCATCTCCTCAAAGGGACGGCCGACGTCATGGACGACATTGAAGTGGATGCCTTTCTGAAGACAGGCGGCGATCAGGCTGATCCACCGGCGGATGAATGCGGGGTCTTCGGCCATCTTTTCAATGGGCATGGAATTGCACATAAAGACGGGATCAGTGGAATCGGAGACCAGAACATTCCGGAAGAAATCGAGCTCTGCCTGCCGCATCCGCTCCAGTCCGTAATAGGTGCCGGAAGGGGCGGGCGGGCCGTCGGCGGATAAGAGATCCTGATCGGTGAATTTGATCGAAGCGATGAATTCGTTGAGATCGAAGTTGTCGAGATTCTTGAGGAAGTGATCCATCGAGCTCGAATGGGTCTGATCCTTTTCGACCAGCCATACGCTGAGATCATTGACCAGGGAAGATTCATCGGTACATCCACAAAGTGCCATCAGCTTGTCGATCTGGGCAGTATCTGCGATCCGGGTGATGAACTGGCTGAGGTTACGGGCAAACAGTTCCGGGTCCTGGGGATTCCGCTTGCCGGAGCGGATTCTGGAAAGATAAGAGGCGTCGTAGTTCAGGGCAATGGAAAGCTCCTTGATGGAAACCGGAACGATTTCGAGCATCTTGCTCAAGTGGCTGGAAAGAAGAAGGCGCTTGGTGACCAGGGACTGTTCGTAATTCTTGTGCCGCTGTTCCGAGCGGTCGGAAAGTCCGGCTTCCTTCTCCAGGGAATCGAGGCCTTTGAGAAGTTCGCTGAGCTGACGGCTTCCCAGCCTTGGTTCACGTTCGCCGCTGCGGTAACGGGAAAGCACTGCGGCACTGAGTCCGGAGGCCCGGGACAGTTCGCTCAGCGTGCAGCCGACGCGGTTCATATCTTCATTAAGCAGGTCTTTGAATGTCATATCATACGGCCTCCTGAAATCTGTTACTTACCGTTTTTTAAGTGTCTGTAATGGAAAAGGATGAGAGTGAGAACTGACCTTTTCCGGCGGGAAGTGCGGACCGGAGCTTCTTCGGAAAGAGTTATGCGCGGAAGAAATACGTACGCAAAGAGATACTCAGAAGAAGATCCGATGATTGTTTAACGCAAAACTTCCGATGAGCACATTTCTGCATAGGGTATAATCTAATTATATTTTGTGCGGCAGAATAAAACAAAAAAGTTACCGTTTATGACATTGCCACAACCGGTAACTTTTGACGTTTTAATCCTGTTCCTCCCAGACCATGCCTTTCGCTCGGGTATATTCCCGGGTTTCCGCCATCGGCATCGGCTTCGAGAAATAATATCCCTGGGCCCGTACGCAGCCGATCTTCTTCAGGAATTCGAAGTGTTCCTTGCTTTCCACTCCCTCGCACAGCGGGGAAATGCCCATGCCCCGGACCCCCTGAACGATGTATTCCATCAGTGCCGCGGTGCGCGGATTCCGGTCAAAGCTTCGGAGGAATACCATATCGAGCTTCAGCACATCGAACTCGTACTCCGCCAGGGTGTTGAGGCTGGAGTAGCCGCTGCCGAAGTCATCGAGCCAGACTTCATAGCCTAGGTTCCTGAGCCGTTCGCACTCTGAGCGCAGAAAGCCTTCATTGTCATTGAGGGCACTTTCCGTGACTTCGAGATCCATCATGCATCTCGGCATGCCGTTTTTCCTCAGGATCTCTTCGACCGAAGCCGGCACATCCCGCAGTTCAAAGTCGAGGCGGGAGAGATTGACGGAAACCGGAACCACCGGCTCCCCGGCCCGTTTCAGTTCGGCATAGTCTTCCGCCACCCGGTTGATGATATAGAAATCGAGATTCTGGATCAGATGGTAATGTTCGAGGGTTTCGATGAAATCCGCCGGCGAAAGCATCTTGTAGGTGGGATCGGCCCATCTTGCCAGAGCTTCATATCCGCAGATCTCCCCGGTGGCGACCCGGATCACCGGCTGGTAATATACCTTGATGTATTCGTTTTCGATGGCTTCATCGATATGGTCGAGGACATACTGCTGGCGGCGCAGGCGGTCTCTGAGCATTTCGTCATAGACGCAGTAATACACATCGTGCCTGCTCTTGATGGAATTGCAGGCAAGCCGGGCATGGTCGCAGGCAAGCCCGACTTCCGCATAGCGGTCATTCATATAATAGATGCCGGCCTTGATGCGGACCCGCATCGCCGGATCTTCCGCCAGCATGATCTTCCGGCAGACATTCTCCACCCGCGAGATCACGTTCTCGCGGCTGCCGGGGGTGCACACCGCAAAATGATCATCGGAGAAGCGGGCGCAGATGCTGTCGGGGAAGGTGGCGAGAAGGGTTTTCGCGATATCGCAGAGAAGCTCATCGCCCTTATGGAAGCCGTTGCGCTCGTTGAACAGCTTGAAATTGGGAATATCGAAGTGAAGGATGGACAGATGTTCCCGGTGTTTCCTCGCGATCCGGGTGGAAACCGCCTGGTAGAAGAAAGCCATGTTGAAAAGACCGGTCAGTGTGTCGGTATCGCTGTTCATGGAGAGCACCTGAGCCTCGGCGAAGGAGTTGCGGCTGCGGTTCAGGAATTCATCGGCGTCGACATCGACGATAAAGACGTAGAAGAAGCTCTCTCCGTTTTTGCCGTGAAGCAGATGGCCGAAGTCCTCGACATAGCGGACATTTCCCTTTTTCGTGATGATCTGATAGCGGACATAGTCATGCCGTTTCTCTCCGAACATGGTCTGCGCCTGGATTTCGTTTTCGATCCTGGGCAGATCATCGGGATGAACCATGCCGCGGAAAGAACCGCCGGTGAATTCCATGAACTGTTCGAAGGAGTCACAGTCATAGAGGCGGATCACGTTCTCTTCCGCAAAGAGGATGGTCTCCGCATCATCGCTGGCATAGATAAAGAACCCTCCGGGCAGCCCGGTAGGTATATTTTCGATGGATTCCCTTGAAATATTCATATCGTTTTTCCTCTTTATTATTTATAGCACATAGTGTCCGGTCACCGGAAAAGGTGTGCTTTCGGACCCGGATGGAGAAATATGATTGGTCACCCTGTCAAATGTAAGCGCTGTCATCGCGAAAATCATGAAAATTTATGACATTGGGATCAAAATGTAACAGTTTTCATAAGAAAACAGCCGGAATCAAGGGGATTTCCGAACCGATAAAAAAGTTAAAAAAAGCTGAAATTTATGCTTGCATTGTGGTTTTTGTGGTGATACTATTGGAAGGCACTCGCGTAGACGTGGGAGATTGCCGGCACGCTGACAGGCGTTGTCAATGTGGCGTGATAACCGGGGAACTCACACCGAGCGGTCCGGCCCATGAGCCGGAGTGAAATAAAGGAGGAAAATTTCATGGCAAAAAATTCTGTAAGAATTCGCTTGAAGGCTTACGAGAACAGAAGTCTGG
>JAFWCM010000124.1 GCA_017536885.1 Solobacterium sp. | reverse complement strand
AGGTTGATTCCGACGATGACATCCACCTTGCCAAGGCGCAGATCGCGGATGATTTCCGTCCGCTCGAGCGTCTTGGTTTCATGGTGGAGATAGGCAACCTTGTATCCCCGCTCCTTGAGGAAGGAGGTGAGATCTTCCGCCATCCGCACCGTCAGGGTGGTGATCAGCACCCGCTCGTTTTTCGCGATCCTTTGATCGAGCTGCACGCAGATATCATCCACCTGCCCTTTCGTCGGCTTGACGATGATCAGCGGGTCGAGCAGTCCGGTCGGACGGATGATCTGTTCCACGACCTGGCGATCGGTATGATCGAGTTCATAGTCGCCCGGGGTTGCGGAACAGTAGATCACCTGGGTCTTCTGAACCATCTCCTCGAATTCATCAAAGCGCATCGGCCGGTTTTCCAGGGCCGAGGGAAGACGGAAGCCGTATTCCACGAGCGTTTCCTTCCGCTGCCGGTCGCCGTTGTACATGCCCCGGATCTGGGGCAGGGAGACATGCGACTCATCGACGATCAGCAGCATGTCATCGGGGAAATAGTCGAAGAGATTCCACGGCCTCTGGCCGAAGGTGCGGCCGTCGATATGCATGGAATAGTTTTCGATGCCGGCGCAGTAGCCGTTTTCCCGCAGGGATTCGACATCGAAGTTGGTCCGCTGCTCAAGGCGCTGCGCTTCCAGCAGTTTGTTGTTGGCGTTGAAATACTCGAGTCTCTCCTTCAGCTCCGCTTCGATCTCATCGCACGCCCTCAGCATCTGATCATGGCGGCGGGCATAGCCGCTGGCCGGGAAGATGTTGTAAAACTGGTAGGCGTTGAGCAGATGTCCGGTCAGCGGATCGATTTCGGTGATCCGCTCGATCTCGTCGCCGAACATCTCGATGCGGATGTTGAACTGGTCGGTATAGCTCGGGGTCACATCGATCACATCACCCCGCACCCGCAGGGTTCCCCGGGTCTGATCCACGTCATTGCGGCGGTACTGCAGATCCACAAAGCGGCGGATCAGTGTATTCCGGTCATAGCTTTCCCCCACCCGGAGGGTGAAGAACATGTCCTTGTACTGGGAGGGGTCGCTGGCGGCGTAGATGCAGGCAACGCTGGCCACGACGATCGTGTCATGGCGCTCGAGCAGCGAGTTCAGGGTGGATTCCCGGAACATGTCGAGCTCTTCGTTGATCGCCGCTGTCTTTTCGATGTACATGTCGTTTTTCGGCATGTAGGCCTCCGGCTGGTAGTAATCGAAATTCGACACAAAAAACTCTACCCGGTTATGGGGAAAGAGTTCCTTGAATTCGCTGTACAGCTGTCCTGCCAGCGTCTTGTTGTGAGAGAACACCAGGGTCGGGCGATTGACCCTTGCGATGATGTTCGCCATGGTAAAGGTCTTGCCGGTGCCGGTGGCGCCTTCAAGAACCTGTTCTTTTTTTCCTTCCTTCAGCCCTCTGACCAGCGCATCGATCGCCGAAGGCTGATCGCCTTTGGGCTCAAAGGGACTGATGAGTTCAAATGATTCCATCCCTGTCTGTCCTTATTGCCTGTACGGCAGTTTCTTCCATCATGATCTGACTGTGATCGATCTTCACCGCTGCCGAAGGGGCTTCTGACACTTCTGCCTTCGCGGCACCGGCGGTTCTGTTTCTGAGCAGTTCCAAAGCCCGCATGAGCTGGGTATCGCGGCTCTTGTCCGTGTACCATTCATAGACGGTCTGGGAAATCAGGGTATCGTAGCTGGTGCGGTCAAGCACGCCGGTTTCATCCAGTTCGAGCTTCTTCTGAAATTCCTTCAGCGCTTCTTCCGTCCGTTTGTCGAAGTAGCCGTCCGTGCGCATGGATTCATAGCCGAGAAAATCCAGGCACATCTGCGCGATCTCGGTTTCCCGGGAAACGGTATCGTAGCCAAAGGCCGCGTCTTCTTCCATCTCCTTGTATTCTGCCGAGAGCACCGGATGCAGTTCCACCGTCTCATCGGGCTCGATGCCGGTGTTGTTCACCCAGACGCCGCTCGGGCTCTTCCAGGCGCTGTCGGTGTATTTCAGGGCAGAGCCGTCATTGAAATAGCGGGTGATCTGCACGCTTCCCTTGCCATAGGTCTTCGTGCCGATAATCGTCACATCATCCCGCTTCTCCTTCATCGCCATCGTGAAGGCTTCGGAAGCGCTGGCCGTGCTGTCGTTGACAAGAAGTACGATGCCGTCCACAAACTGGTACTTTCCGCCCGAAGTGCGGTTCTCCTCTTTCGTCCCGTCGGTATACTCGCGCAGGATGAATACGGTATCCGCCGGCAGGAAGCAGTTGAGAACATCCTTGAGGGCGTCAAGATATCCGCCCCCGTCATCTCGAAGATCGATGATCAGACGGGATGCGCCTTCTTTCTTGAACTGGTCGAGCATCTCCCGCACTTCCGTTCCGGTCGATTCGCCGAACTGCGCCAGCGACATATAGCCGATATTTCCTTCCATGATCTCCGCGTCTACGGTATGGCTGATCTGTCCGCGGGTGATCGAAATCTCGAGCGTCTTGCCGTCCCGCAGGAAGGTCATGTTCACTTTGGTTCCCTCTTCCCCCTGGACAAGCTCCTTGATTTCACTGCTGTCCATGCCGTCAACGACGGTGCCGTTGACCGCGTGGATGATGTCGCCGGGAAGCACGCCTGCCTTTTCCGCGGGCGAATCCCGGAAGACCCGGGTGATGATATGCATGCCGTCCTGAGCGCTCTGAAACTGAACGCCGATGCCGACGAAGTTGCGATTGATATTCTGAGTGAACTGCTCGATTTCCTCACTCGTCATGTACTGGGTATGAGGGTCTTCTTCATTGCTCGTGATGCCAAAGAGCGCCTGGTCAGTCAGCCGGGTATCGAGGTTTTCGATCCCGGGAGCGAAATACCAGTACTTCTCCATGATCGTCATCACGCTTTCGATCTTCGCCGAGGCATCCACTGTAGTCGCATTCGCCACGCCGTGGCGGATGTTGTTGGAAAACGGCAGAGGCCGGAAGGAACCGACTCCCCAGCCGAACAGAAACATCAGCAGCGCGGTAACGACAAGAACGATGCCGAGCACATGCGATCCCTTTCTCAGTTTCCGGTTTTCCGCCGAGAGTTCATCGGCATACTGAAAACGCTCTACCGGGATCCGGTAGGTCACTTCCAGTCCGTCATCGATGTTCTGCGGTTTGTTTTCACTCATAGTTTTCCTGCCTTGTACCGGATCAGCCGCCGAATACGGATTCCGGCTTCACCCGGCACGGTGCACCGGCACCGTTTTCACACAGGCGGTTGAGACCGGCAGCGCCCCATCCGCATCCGAACGCGAGGTCACCGTCCCAGTTCTGTGCGTATTTCGTAAAGTTACTGGCATCGCCGAGATAGAACACCTCGATATGGCAATGAGGGCCGGAGCTGTTTCCGGTCGATCCCACAAGACCGATGCGGTCGCCCGCCATCACGATCGTTCCCTTGGCAATGACGCTCCCCTGCAGCATGTGCAGGTATTTGACGGCATAGAGACTGCCGTTGATCTTCGTCAGGAGATAGGCCTGATTGCCGCCGCCCCAGCTGCCGCCGATGTTGGCACCGCATCCATTGCCCAGTCCTCCGGTACTGCATCCGTCTGCGGAATGCAGGATGACGCCGTTGCCGGCGGCGACGACAGGAACACCGGCCGAGCCGGAGAAATCGGCTCCGAGATGCACACCGCCGCTGCCGTAATGCCAGGTTCCGGCATATTCGTTGACGCGAAGTCCCGGCACGGGATAAGTCCATCCCGGGCTGGCACTGACTTCGTTGAGCTTTTCGGAGATCTCCGCCATGAGAGCCTGGATCTCTTCGATCTGCGCCGCATACCGGTTGCCCAAGGCTTCGAGTTCGGCGGTCTGATTTCTCAGTTCCTGCTCGATGACCTGAGCCTGATACATCAGCGAGAGGTATTCGTTCTGCTTGGCGACAACCTGCTCTTTCTGGCCCTTGAGATTCTCCTTTTCCTCTTCCACTTCCACAATGTCGCGGTTGAGCTGGTCGATCTTGTCGGCAAGGTCTTCCATCGTCCGGGTATCGTACTCGGTGATGTCATTGATGCCGTTGGCAATTCTGACAAAATCATCGAAGGTTTTGGCGCCCATCAGGATATCGAGATACTGGTTGAGGCGCATCGTTCTCTGCTGGATGACCATGCGGTCCTTGATCTTCTCTTCTGCCGCATCGATCTCCTCTTCATTCTGGGCGATCTTCTCTTCCATCGTCTGGATCTTCTTTTCCGTCACCGCGATCTGGCTGTTGAGATCGGCGATCTCGCCGTTGAGGGAAGCGGCCTGCTGCTGGTAGCCCGCTACCTGCGCCGCATAGACGAGAATATCCTTGGCGATTTCGGAACGTTTGGCTTCGATGTCCTTGATCTTCTTGTTGAGATCGCTGGTCACATTCGTCTGGGACTGCATGAATGCCATGCAGGAATTCTTCTGCTGGGGGGTCAGTGTCTCACCGCTGGTACAGAGATCCGTCCAGTACTGGGTATCGGAATAATCCTCGGAAGGATTGGAAGCCGGAGCGGGTTCGGAGGTCTTCTCTTCTCCGGTCTCCTCTGTCTTCTCCTTGTCTGTCTCCTCCGCGATAAGCGTAATAAAAGAACCCTGGAGCAGAAATGATAATGAAAGCAATAGTTTCAGAAGCCGCTTCATCAGCGTTTCCACCTCAGATATCTCGTTACCGAGAAGAACGAACCGATGAGACCGACCACCATACCGATCAAGAGAAGCGCAAGCGAAATCTGCCTGACAAAAGGCTCCGGTTCAATCAGGCGGAACATCGCCGAAATGAGATAGCCGCCGGTCAGCTTGTAAACATACTTATAGCCGTAGATCGTAAAGAGAATCGGGATAATCGCGCCGATGGCGCCGATGATCACACCCTCCACCAGGAACGGAGAGCGGATAAAGCCGTTTCTCGCACCGACGTTGCGCATGATCGCAATCTCATCCGCACGGGCCATAATCGTGAGTTTGATCGTGTTCTGAATTAAGAAGACCGCAAGCACGGAGAGCGCCAGGGCAAGAATTCCGCCGCCGACGCGGATCGACCTCAGCATCTGGATTAATGCCACGGCAGAGGAGCCGCCAAAGTTCACGGATTCCACGCCATCGATCTCTTCGATCTGCTTCGCCACGGATTCGAGCATTTTGCCGTCTTTGACCGTGACATAGAACGCATCGTGCATGGGGTTGTTTTCCCCTTCAAAGGGACGGAAGGCCTCACGGGTCTTCTCATCGGAAAAGGAATCGAGATAATACTGAAACTCATCCGCCTTGGAGGAATACTTCACGGTATCCACGCCTTCGATGTTCTGAATCGCAAGGCTGATCCTGTCTTCCTCTTCCGCGCTTTCCCGCCCGTAGGCAACGGTCGCGGAAATCTGAACGGACTGTTCGATTCCCTGGGTGAACTTGTTCACATTCAGGGTGAAGATCAGAAACAGACTGATGATAATCAGGGTGAGTGTAACCGCAATTGCGGCAGAAATGGACATCGCACCGTGCCGGAAGACACCGCGGAATCCCTCTTTGATCGGTCTCCAGATACTACTGATCATGCTGGACATAACCTCCTTCTTCCAGGTCGGCGGCGATATGGCCGTGCTCCAGGCATACGGTGCGCTTGCGGTGCCTGTTCACGATCGTAAGATCATGCGTCACCATCAGGATCGTCGTTCCGTATTCCCGGTTGATCTTGTCGAGCAATGCCATGATTTCGTCCGACATCGCGGGGTCGAGGTTGCCGGTAGGCTCATCGGCGATCAGAACCTTCGGCCGGTTGGCGATGGCTCTTGCGACCGCGACACGCTGCTGCTGGCCGCCGGAAAGCTCATGCGGGAAGCTGTTTCCCTTGTCGTCAAGACCGACAAGATTCATGACTTCGCGCACCCGCCGGCGGATCAGATCCTTCTTCATATTGATCACTTCCAGCGCATAGGAAATATTCTCGAACACCGTCTTGCTGGGAAGAAGCTTGAAGTCCTGGAATACGACGCCGATATTGCGGCGGTACACGGGGACCTTGGAATGACGCAGCTTCCCGACATCGATTCCTACCACCCGCACGCTTCCCTTGGTGGGGATCTCTTCCCCGTCAAGCAGCTTGATCAGGGTGGACTTACCGGAACCGGTCGGTCCGATGATATAGACAAACTCTCCCTGATCGACGCTCAGGTTGATATCATATAGAGCATTCACTCCGTTTTTATATTTTTTGTAGACATGGGAAATCTCAATCATCCGCATTCCTCCCTTAAAAATCCAACATATTATAAACTAATGGGCACGCTTTTCCAACTGTACTGCTAGATACGGAAACCATAGGTAAATCCTTCCCCGTGCATATCGGTCGCATCGGTGGTGATCACGAACGCCTTTTCATCGCATTCGTTGATGATTTCCAGCAATGCGGAGTACTGCCGCGCACTCACCACGCACAGAAGCACCTTCTTTTGTTCCTTTGACCAGCCGCCCGTTCCTTCCAGAATCGTGACGCCGCGGCTGAGATGGGTCTGAATCTCGTCGGCGATCTTCTGCCAGGAGTCGGAGATGATCTGAACGCTTTTGGCAGTGCTCCCCTCTCCCATGGAGAGAACCCGGCGGATGATGTATCCGGTGGAAAACACGGAGATAAGACCGATCAGAACCGCTTCGATCCCGTAGGCAAAGTACCCCAGCAGAACCGTCAGGCCGTCGGTGATCAGCACCAGGGTCGATACCGGAATGCCGGTGAACTTATGGATCACCAGCGGCGGCACATCCATGCCTCCCGTGCTCGCCCCCGCCCGCATGACGAGGCCGATCCCAAAGCCGCCGAGCAGGCCGCTGTAAAAGGACGCCAGCACCGGCTCCACCCGGGGAACCGTGATCCGGCCGGCCAGCAGGCTGTTGAAGATCAGATAGAACACCGAGGAAAGGCAGGTGGAAAGGAAAAACTCCCGTCCCAGCACCGCCGTTCCGATCAGAAGCAGGCCGACCGTGATCAGATTGACCGCAAGGGTTTTATCGATATGAAAAAACGGCTCCAGGGCGACCGCAATGCCGGCGACGCCGCCGGAGAGAATGTCAAACGGCAAAATGAACATCTGTACGGAAATGCACAGAAAAAAGGTTCCAATGAGGATCAGAGCCAGATTTTCCGCTTGTTTCAAAAGGCTTTTTTTTGGTTTCACTGTGGCATTATATCACAGCAATGATAAAGACTATGGTATATAATACGTCCTTGTATCACTTGGTTCAAAGGAGGTGAGGAAGATGAAACCGCGCAGACACTGGTGGGTCTGGATTATCGTCCTGTTATATATCTATTTTATTTTCTCGAATTCCATGCAGGTGGCGGAGGCTTCCAATCAGCTCAGCATCAAAGTCACCTGGTGGATCGTGCATCATCTCGAACGCATCGGCGTGTATACCAACTTCAGCGTCTTCCACGGCTTCGTGAGAAAACTGGCGCATTTCTCGGAATTCGCGGGCCTTGGGTTTCTCGTAACGCTTGCCCTTACGATCTGTCCTCTGTTCAGTTCCCGGTTTCTGAACTTCTTACTGTTTCTCATTGCGATTCCCCTCGCGGATGAGACGATTCAGCGGTTCATAGCCGGAAGAAGCAGCCAGCTGAAGGATATGATCATCGACGGCTCCGGGTTTCTGACCGGCGGATTTATCGGATATCTGTTCGTACTTGTCATAAAAGACCTGTTTCAGAGACATAAAACAAAAGCCGCTGACGTTCAGGAACAATGACATGCATGCTAAAATGAAAGCAGCAGAGGGAGCTGCCCATGAACTACAATTTTGACTTCATTATCTCCGCCCTGATCATCCATCTGGTTTTTCTCTGTTTTTTCATTCTGCAGAACCGGCTTCCGATCCGCAAGAACCGCACATTCATGTGGCTGCTTCTGGTTGAGGCATTCACGATTCTTTCCGATATCGCAGCCTCCTGGGCGGATTCGCTCTGGCAGCAGTATTCCGTCTTTTCGCT
>JAFWCM010000123.1 GCA_017536885.1 Solobacterium sp. | reverse complement strand
TAAAGGTTGTATTTCTGGTGAAATCCTTGATCGTAATTTGCTGGAAGAAGGCTATTCTGCAAAGACTATTCGAAGTGGCAAAGAATTGCTAAGGAATTCAAAATCAATTCAATTTAACCGCACTTCAGAAGGAAAAGTTATCCTGAACTCCCGGGTAGATATTCTATCTACGCCATACAATGAAGTAGCTCTAAAGCTCTGAAAACCGCATAAATATGCGAAATTCAGAGCTTTTTCTATTGTAATAAAGCGCAGGTCCAGCTATAATGTAGTTATACCTAAAATAAAGTATATCTACAGGAGGACCACATGCTCTCTTACTTCCGAAAAAATGACATCCTCTATGCCAAAACCATGGGCAAATCTGTTCGTGATGGCAGTACTGTACGAAAGAAAGATCAGAAGCACATTGGCCGTGTAATTGACAAGGAAAACAACGTTTTCTATTCCCGTGAAAGAGGGATTTTCACCTATGATCCAATCACTGATGAATATGGTAAAGCTGATGAAATATATTCCACGGAATTGAAAAAAGATCGAAGACGGAAAGAGAAGCTCCTTGTTGATTTCGGAGATGCTTTCTTTCTGCATCAGGTCATCAAAGACATGCAGTATGATACTGTTCTTGACGCAATCGGCTACGGCAATCCAGATACATTGAAAGCCATGGTGATGTACTACATTATCTCCGATGCGGCAAACTGTCATGCACAGACATGGTTTGACGGAAGCTTTGCAAAAATACTGTATCCAAATGCGAATTTGAAATCACAGCGCATATCAGACTTCCTTTCGTCAATCGGCGAAGAACAGAGACAGCGAGATTATTTCAAAGCGCATATCAGCTGGGTAAAGGAAATGATTTCCGATGATCCTGCAATTATTGTGGACAGCACTGGACTGCCAAACGATATAGATACCTACCTTAAGAATTTCAGTAATCACAACGGGAAAATATCAAGAGAGTGCCGAATGAGTGTTGCGCTTCAGAGAGACAGCGGATATCCATTGCTTTATCGGGTTCATCCGGGAAATATCGTAGATTCCACCACATTGCAGAGAACGATCATTCTGCTGAGCCTCTATGACATATATGCGGATATGGCACTCTTAGATGCAGGATACTGCACTGCTCCCATCATTGATGAACTGTATGACAATGAGATTGATTTCATGACCCGACTTCCCGATTCGACAAACATGTATAAGGAACTGGTCGAAAAATGTCTGCCGGGATTGAAGCGGAAAGAAAACCTTGTCGAATATAACGGCAGATTCATGTACATCGACAGAGCCGAAATTCACGTTGGCGACAAGAAGCGCAAGGGATATGGTTATCTCGGAATGGACGTTGACCGCAGTACAGATGAGATTCATAAGGCCTCCCGGAAAACAGGAGACAAAAAGAAGTCAGCCGAAGAAATGCATAAGATCATTACGAATGCAGGTCTGTTTGGACTATTATCATCTCTGCCATATGAATCCAAGGATGCGGTTCCGACTTATTACATCAGGCAGATGGTGGAACAGTATTTTGATATCGGAAAAGGTATTTCAAGAATGACACCTCTGAGAGGTCATTCGGAGGAAACTATATTTGGCCATTTACTCCTCTGTCAGGCAGCCTCAACAATCAACCTGTATATTCAGCAGAAAATGAAACAGTTTCCGGATGACAGAGAAGAATTGCTTATGTCCCTGAGAAATCAGAAATGCACAGTGCATGAAACGAAGATTGTAACAGCCGAACCACAATCAAAAGCGAATGAATTCTACAAAGCATTTGGTATACAATGCCCTGCATCATTCACTCGCAACGATGGTAAGATAACTCCAATAAATGGAATTGGATTCAAATAAAATCAGACGTAGTTATACTTTATACCCGGGAATTCAGGGTAATTCGTGAGCAGGCAGATTTTTTTCGTTTTTATAATATTGGGAAGAGCGGTTTTAGCGATCGGCCTTGATGACCGAGGGGCAGGAGGCAAGCCATGAAACAGTATATTGTCGATGCATTTACAGAGAAGCCGTTTTCCGGCAATCCCGCTGCGGTCTGCGTGATGGACCGCTGGCCGAAGGAAGAATACATGCGGAATCTTGCGATGGAGAACAGTCTTTCCGAAACGGCGTTTCTCGTCAGGGAAGAACAGGGGTATCATCTGCGCTGGTTTACCCCCGGTACGGAGGTGGAACTGTGCGGGCATGCGACCCTGGCTTCGGGATATGTGATTCTGAATCGGATTGAACCTGACAGGGAGGAAGTCGTTTTCGATACCCTGAGCGGAAAGCTTGCGGTCAGGCGGAACAACGATCTTTATGAACTGGATTTTCCCATCGGTGAAGCAAAGGAGATTCCGGTTACGGATGCCATGGAGCGAGCATTTGGAATCCGGCCGGAAACAGCGGTGCTGGGGATAGATCTGGTCTGTGTATTCAGAAATGAAGATGCGGTGCGCACGATGAATCCCGACCTCTCGCTTCTTCAGAAACTTCCCGGCCGGATTCAAAACGCCACCGCAGAAGGAATGAACTATGACTGCGTGTCCCGCAGTTTCTGTCCGAAGCTTTCAATTCCCGAAGATCCGGTCTGCGGATCGGCGCACTGCATAATTGCGCCGTACTGGGCGGCGGTGACCGGAAAGAAGGAGATCACTGCCTTTCAGGCATCCAGGCGCGGGGGAACGCTGTACTGCCGGATCAAAGAGGACGGTCGGATTGCGATCAGCGGAAAGGCAGTGATTACCGCGATCTCTGATATTCTTGTCAGGCCGCTTTGAATCCCGTGCTTCTGAAGACCCCGGCAGGCGCAATGCCGGAAGCCGCAGCGGAACAGGAATGAACTGATCCATCGGTCCGCAGGGGATCCCCTTTCTGCATTTCCGCCTGTTTGGGAAGAAACTGAAAAGCGCGGGGAGGGGAAGTTTCCTGTTTGTGGTAGAATAGTTAACAATATGATTCTCAGGGAGATAGATATGTCAGAAGAAACAAAGATCGAAGAAAAAGACGAAAAAGAAGAAGAGAACCGAAACTTTATCTATAACTTCATCAAGGAAGATATCGCGCCGGGCGGACAGTTTGAAGGATTGACCGTGCATACGAGATTTCCTCCCGAACCGAACGGCTATCTTCATATCGGTCACTGCAAGGCGATCTGCATCGACTTCGGAATGGCGGAGAAGTTCAACGGTCTCTGCAATCTGAGAATGGATGATACCAATCCGGCGAAGGAAGACACCGAATACGTGGATGCGATCAAGCAGGATATCCACTGGCTCGGATTTGACTGGGGCGACCGGTTCTTTTACGGCTCGGATTATTTTGAAAAGGACTATGAGTTTGCGGTAGAACTCATCAAAAAGGGACTTGCCTATGTCTGCGAGCTCACACCGGAACAGTTCAGGGAATACCGCGGTGATGCCAAAACACCGGCGGTCTCTCCGTACCGCGACCGGCCGGTTGAGGAAAACCTGGAGCTGTTTGAAAAGATGAAGAACGGGGAGATCGAAGAGGGAAAGATGACCCTGCGCGCAAAGATCGATCTTGCCAGCGGAAACTTCAACATGCGCGATCCGGTGATCTACCGCATCCGTCATATTAACCACCACAGGCAGGGAACCAAATGGTGCATCTATCCCATGTATGACTTCGCCCATCCGATTCAGGATGCGCTCGAAGGCATTACCCATTCCCTCTGTTCGCTGGAATTCGAAGACCACAGACCGCTCTACAACTGGGTGGTGAACAACGTCTCGATTCCCTTCCACAAACCGCGTCAGATTGAGTTTGCGCGTCTCGGCATTGATCATACGGTCATGTCCAAGCGGAAGCTCAGACAGCTGGTGGAGGAGAACTATGTCAGCGGCTGGGACGACCCGAGAATGCCGACGCTCTGCGGGCTGAGACGGCGCGGATATACCGCCAAGTCGATCCGGAACTTCTGCGATTCCATCGGTGTCGCAAAGAGTGCCAATGTCATCGAGTTCCGGGAGCTGGAACGCTGCCTCAGAGATGATCTCAATCTGACGGCAGAGCGCACGATGGCGGTGCTTCACCCCGTCCGCCTTACCGTGACCAACTATCCGGAAGGACAGAGTGAGACCTTTGAAGTGGAAAACAACCCCACCGATCCTTCCCAGGGAACCCATACCATTACCTTCAGCCGGCATCTCTGGATTGAAGAGGATGACTTCCTGGAAGAGCCGGTGCCGAAGTACAAGCGTCTGTATCCCGGCAATGAAGTCCGTCTCAAGGGCGCATACCTCGTAAAATGCACGGGATGCGTCAGGGATGAAAACGGCAGGGTGATTGAGGTTCTGTGTGAATACGATCCCGAAAGCAGAGGCGGAAATCCCGCTGACGGCCGCAAGGTCAAAGGAGCGACGATCCACTGGGTCGATGAGGAAAACTGCCTCGATGCGGAAGTCCGTCTTTACGACAACCTCTTCCTGGATCCTTTCCCCGACGGACCGGACAAGAACTTCCTGGAAGCGATGAATCCCGACAGCCTCACGGTGCTTACCGGCTGCAAGGTGGAGAAATCCATGCGGGATGTGGCTCTGAAATTCGATCAGGAAGAAGACCGCACGGGAGAAAACGCCCCGACATTCCAGTTCATGCGGGTCGGCTTCTTCTGCCTCGACAACAAGGATTCCAGTGCCGATCACCTGGTATTCAACCGCAGCGTTTCGCTGAAGGACGGGTTCAAAAAGTAAAAAAGTCATGCCGCAGAAATGCGGTATTTCTTTGCCTGCATATGGTGCTTATATCCACAATATGCACGCATGGCAGAGAAGAATCTGCATGCATGCCGTCCGGACAGCGGACGGGGATTGGATTCTTCTGACGGGGAAGAAAACCATCCGGCGTTCAGGATTGCGAGGTTTCTTCGGTAAACAGACAGAACCGTGGTATGATTGCCTTTGCAGAAAATTAAAAAAAGGGGACAGAAATGATTTACTCAGACATTCTTGAAGCGATCGGCAATACACCGATCATAAAGCTGAATCATATGACGGAAGAGGGCATGGCAGATGTGCTGGTGAAGATGGAGGCGCTCAATGTGGGAGGTTCCATCAAGACCCGTACGGCATACAACATGATTGCCGAAGCGGAGAAAAAAGGCCTGGTTCATCCAGATACCATCATCGTGGAACCCACCAGCGGAAACCAGGGCATCGGACTTGCGCTGGTCGGTGCTGTGCGGGGATATCATACGATTATCATCATGCCGGATTCCGTGAGCGTGGAGAGAAGAAAGCTCGTACGCCACTATGGCGCCGAGGTGATTCTGATTCACGATGACGGCGATATCGGCAAATGCATGGATGAATGCCTTCAGACTGCGCTGCGCATGCAGAGAGAAAATCCGAAGGTCTTCGTGCCGCAGCAGTTTACCAATCCCGACAACAAATACGCACAGTCCAGGTACACCGCCCGGGAAATTCTGGAAGATGTAAACGGACCGATCGACGGTTTCTGCAGCGGGATCGGCACCGGCGGTACGATCACCGGCATCGGTGAAGTGCTGAAAGAAGCCAATCCGCAGATTGAGATCTGGGCAGTGGAACCCGAAAATGCGGCGATCCTGGCCGGCGGAAATATCGGCACCCATCTTCAGATGGGAATCGGCGACGGCATCATTCCCGATATTCTCAATCGCGATATCTATGACGATATCTGCATCATCAGCGATGAAGACGCGCTGGAGACTTCAAGGCGCCTTGCCAGAGAGGAAGGACTGCTGTGCGGGATCTCAAGCGGCACGAATGTTGCGGCGGCATTGCGGTTAGCGAGAAAGCTCGGAAAAGGAAAGACGGTTGTCACGGTGCTTCCGGATACCGCCGAACGGTATTTTTCCACCCCGCTGTTTCAGGACTGAAAAACCGGTATGGCTTTGCGTTGTTTTCCAGATTCTCTTTCGCATTCAGAACACTTCGGATCTGCCGAAAGGCAGTACTCTGAAGTGTTTTTTTACTCTGTGCATGAAAGAGAGATGCAGAAAGACGCGGTTCCGTCAGGGTGAAATATCAGACAGAGATGTCTGCCGGCGCTTTCGTGCCCGTATAATTGAATTGTGCTGAGGAAGACAGACAGTTCGGTAAGAGTCTGTTTTATTGACTGCACTGAAAGAAATGACGATATGAAAAAAACGCTGATTCTCGGCGGGACGATGTTTCTCGGCCCGGCACTGATCAACCGGCTGCTTTCGAATGGGGATGAATATGACATCACCTGTTTTCATCGCGGCTTGCACGGAAAAAGAGATGAAAGAGTCTCCCATATCCTGGGAGACCGCAGAGATGAGCAGGCGGTGAAACAGCTGTTTTCGCAATGGTATGATCTTGTCATCGATCTTTCCGGAACAGAGGAGACGATGATCGAATCTGCCATAATGTATGCCCGGGGAAACTGCGGCAGGTATGTGTTTGTCTCTTCCTCTTCGGTGTATTCGCCAGAGTATGAAAATCCCCACCGGGAGGACGAAGAACTGCATGCAGGTACGGGCAATGCCTACGCTGCCGCAAAGATCCGTGGTGAACAGTTCCTGGCTCTGACGCATGAGCACTATACCGTGATCCGGCCGTCCAAGATCTACGGGCCGGGGAATTACTATTTTTCCGAAAATGAGTTTCTGGAGCGGATCCGGAAGAATCCGACGATTGTACTCAATCATGATCCAATCCTGCATTTTACCTGGATTGAGGATTTTGTCTCCGGTCTTACTGCGCTTGCGGAAAAGGACGGCATCTTCAATGTGGCGGGATTTGAGCCGGCAAGGCTCAGCCGGTTTATTCAGATCATCGGTGCCATTCATGATCTAAAACCCGAGTTTGTGTTCGAAAAGCCGTCCGATGTTCCGTTTACCGATCTGAGTGATCGGATCCTGGATCTTTCCCGGGCCGAAAAAACAGCGGGATGGACTCCCGCTGTGCCGCTTGAGCAAGGGCTTCGCGTAACTTTCGGACTTACAGATTCAGCCCGCTGACGGTGATCAGAAGATCGCCGTTTTTTGATATGAAGTTATAGATGCCGCCAAGCCCGAACATGTAATAACAGTCCGGGGCAGTCCAGAATCCGTATCCGTATCCGCAGCCGTCCCCGAATGAAATCTTTTCTTCGGCAGCGGTCCAAAGCCAGGATTCCGGAATCACCTGAAGACTTCCGGCCCGGCCGCGGTTCAGGCAGAGCAGTCCGATTCGATGCAGTTCATCGGGGGTAAACAGCAGGCCGCCGCAGCCGACCGCATCTCCCTGCGGATCGAGTTCCCAGGTGGGATAGCGGATTCCGACCGGTTCGAACATCGGCTTCAGGAGCCATTCGGAAAGCGGTTTTCCCGTACGGCGCTGAAGCAGCTTGGCAATCAGATAGTAATTGGCATCCGAATAGAGGAATACCGTTCCGGGTTCATGGTCGGCAGGAATGCAGAGACAGAGACTGACCCAGTCATCTTCTTTGAGATAGGGACGCTGAAAGCCGGTCAGAAAATTCTTTCGGAAGCCGGAGGTGTTGGAAAGAAGATGGCGCAGCCTGAGTTTCGTAAGCATGCGCATCTGTTTTTCCTTCGCCTCTTTTCCATATTGGGTTTCAAAGCTTCGGAGGGATTTTTCTGTCTCTTCCGCAAACGCATCCGCAATCGATTCGTCCAGCGAAACGATGCCTTCCTGCAAGGCAAATCCAAAGCCCAGCGCCAGAACGCTTTTGGCGATGGAATGAACGAGGTTTTTCCGCGGCTGTGTGATTTTTCGAAACAGCTCCTGTGAGCCGTCCGATATGATCACATCGCTGACTGACTCCGTCTGCACTTTCTCCCGGAGTTCATCCATCGAAACCATGCGTTATTTCCTCACGACAAGATGCCAGTGGGCGTTATCGTCTTCCTGTTTCTCTTTGAGGGAGAGAATCTCAAATTCGGAAAACAGAGAACGGACCGCATCCTGACTGTAGAAGGTATGAATGATTCCGGTTTCGGGACCGCTCGTCAGCGGGAAGCTCACGATGCCTGAGGCATCGGCCGCATGTCCCTGACAGCGGCGGTCGTTCAATGACGGCAGAGTCAAAGCTGCCGTTCCGCCGGCTTTGAGAATCCGATGAATTTCTTCGACATAGTCTTTTCTGATTACTGAGGGAGACCCGTGGGCGATCACATGAATGGCAAGAACCGCATCGAGGCTGTCTCTTTCAGGCGAGCTCAGGGCTTCTTGCAGAGAGAGGTCTTCGACCCGGTAATCGCCTGCGGGCAGGGTATCGAGAATTGTTTTCATGAGCCGGTCATTGGCGATTTTCGACCCGTCCGCAAAGATCACCGCATGTCCCCTGTTCAGATAATACAGCCCGTTTCTTCCAAGCCCCGATCCCAGATCGAGTATCCGGGCAGAGGCGGGGAGGGTTGTCTCGATCGCCAGTGCGGTCTCATCGGGCTTAGAAGCGTTGTAATGCGGGTTGTCTTCGAGATAGATGCGGTCCCAGCGGTTCAGTGCCTCCTCTTTGATCAAAGGCGAAAAGATCAGCGTGGGCAAATACCCGTCATGGACAAAACTCTTCTTTTCCTTTGCGAATACCACCGTTCCGGCTTCTTCTTTCCAGCTGAGGCTGTCGTTGTTTTTCAAAGGGCAGTAGGGATCGCTTTCGGAAAGATCGTGATACCAGAGCCATCTTCTGTCAATCACTCCGCCGCGGCAGGTTTCCTTCAGAGAACAGGAAAGGCAGTCTTCCGGAAGCGGAGCGTTCAGGATTTTCTGAAACTCTTCCAGAGAATGAAGATCATCGATCTCGGTGATCTCATCGATGCGGCAGGTGCGCCATTCCTGTTCCAGAAGATAGGTGGAAGGGCTGATATAGCCGTTGGGAATGATGCGGAAGGAACTTCTTGCGATGGGATCCCCGGCCGGGCAGGGTGCCCCGAGCAGCGAGGCAAACAGAGGATCAGCGAGGGATTCGATCTCATAGTTTTTCACGATATGAAGAAGAATCTCCCTGAGCCGCTCATAGCTCAGCACAAAATCAAAATCCGTGGTCGGGCGGTAGATATTGATGCGCAGGCTGGTCCCGTACAGACGTGCCAGCCGCATCAGAGAATCGATGTTTTCGATCGTTCCGTTGTATTTATGCAGGGCGTTGACGATGGAGGCGTTTTTCCCGCAGTCCCGGCATAGTTCAAGCGCCTGTACCGCGAGATCAAATGCGCCGCTGTAATATCTTGATCTGTCCTGATCGGCCGGGTTTCCGTAGTCGAGGCTGATGTCCACATCATCGATGCAGGTGCGGAATATTTCCATGCAGTAATCGTCTTTGACTGCCTGGCTCAGAGTTCCGTTGGTGGTAATTCCGATCGAGATATGCGGTGCTTCCCGGCGGAGCGTTTCACAGAGGGAAAACAGTTCCTTCTCCACCGTCGGCTCACCGGTTCCGAAATTGATGGAGTCGATCCGCTCTTTGTTGTGAAGGATAAACGCAAGACCCTTCTGAATCAGGTGTTCATAATTGGGCTCTCTTCTGGCTTTTCTGCTGTAGCAGAACGGGCATCGCATATTGCATCGATTGGAGATGCCCCATCCGATTTTCCATGTATTGTTCATAAGTCTATCTTTTTCTCAAACTGTTTCGAGACCGTCTGCAGAGGAATGTCGTATTCCTTCTTCAGACTGCCGAGCAATGTATCGCGTTCTTTCTGGGTCAGAAGATGAATCTTCTCCCCGCTTTCTGCCATCGTTTCTTCGGCGGCAGTGTGCCATTGATTCATGGCGTAATCGATGAACGCCTTTGAGCTTTCACAGATATAGTTGTCCGGAGAATAGAGGTCGTTGTTCTGGCGCAGGGCATTGCTTACGCAGCCTCCGCCGCAGATTCCCATGGCCTTACAGCCGATGCATCCCTTCATCTTGAGTGGAGTGCGCACAGACCATTTCTGAAACTCGGGATCCCTGCGGACTTCTCTGAGATCTTCCCGCGGGAAGAAGTAGGAGGCATCTCCCACCAGGCCTTCGCAGATGCCGATGTTTCCGTCCACATCGGAGACGATGCGGTTTCCGCAGGCCCCGCAGTCGCTGATGCGGATTTTCCTGTCGGTCAGCGGCCGGATCCGGCGCATGATATGTTCGATATACAGTCCTTTTTCCCTGGCCTTTTCAAATGCCTTCAGGTATTCTCCGATATGATCTTCCGTCTGATCGTTGACGATGTCCTGATCCTCAAGCACATGGAAGAGATTCAGACCGATGCTTTTGGGCTTGATATCGTCGGTCATGGCCTTCAGGCATTCATCGAGATGTTCGGCATACTGATCGGTGAACACGGAACTGATCACCGCCGTGCATCCATGCCTGATCAGGGTTTCAAATCCTCTTCTTGCGTCCTGATAGGAGCCTTCTCCCTGCTTTGTTCTGCGGTAGGTATTGTGTACGGATT
The DNA here is from genome assembly GCA_017536885.1 of Solobacterium sp. GTDB lineage: Bacteria > Bacillota_I > Bacilli_A > Erysipelotrichales > Erysipelotrichaceae > Bulleidia. Next base: position 2,906 of record JAFWCM010000123.1, on the reverse strand, counting down.
CGATTCCGTCCAAAGAGATCAGAATGAATACATCATGTTCTTTCAGGAATTCGGCATCTTCATCGCTCACCAGCGTTCCGTTGCATTCGAGGTCGATCTCGACCGGGCCGTGAAACAGATCTTCCTTTTCCATGGCGCGGATTTTGCGGATCAGGGCAAACAGGGTATCCCGGTTCATGAGCGGTTCGCCGCCGTAAAGCATGATCGTCCGCTTTGCGGGTTTCTGATCCAGGCAGAGCGCGGAGAAGCGGTCAATGACATGGAAGGCATCTTCCCGGGAGATGTTGTGACAGTGATGACCGCGCATCTCGAGGTTCTTCTCGATCAGGCAGTAATCACAGGCAAGATTGCACAGGGTGGTGGTAAACATCTTGAGGGTCCGGATATCGATTTCGCCATAGGTGCTGGAGGCCAGAAAGGAATCGATATACCGGTCATAGGAAAAGTCATCGGGCACCAGCCAGTGTCCCTCGATTCCCTTCTGTTCAAGAAAAGCATTCAGCTCTTCTTCACTGGTGCCGTCTTTGCAAAAGACCACATCAAATGTGAGGGGATGAAACAGTGCGGTGCAGTCCTCAAACCGGACTTTATGAAGATACGGAAACAGCATGGGCTATACGGTATGCGGGAAACTCATACCCTCTCCTTTCTCTTTTGAAACCAGGGGGTTCTTCCATCTCGATTATATCCATATACCGGACCATACAGACAGGACAAAGCATGAATCCCTTCCCGCATGCCTCCATGGTTCTGTATGAGGAAAGTGTATAATGAATCCTGAACAGGGAGGTTTGAACATGGCAAACGACAGATTTGAAAAAGTTTATTCGCAGGGAACACTGAATGTTACGGAGATCTGGGTGGATAAGGAAACCGGCGTCAATTATGTATTTCATCTGAGCGGATATGCAGGAGGGCTCACGCCGCTTCTGGACCGGGAAGGAAAACCGGTAGTCTCTCCGGTCCTGAATCACTGAGCGAATCTTCTTTCTGCCCCGCCTGCGGGGCATGATTTTCTTTGTGCCGCAATTGCGGCAGAGTGCTACAATGGGAAACTGATTAATAGAAAGGGAGTATTTATGGCTATAGCTAGTATTATTTTGGGGATTGTGTTTATCGCCGGCGGTATCTTCTGCATGACCGCTCCGGTAAATACATTCATGACGATCATGTCACTGTTTGCGGCGATGATGTTTGTCTACGGTATCTTTGGCATCATCCGCTTCTTTAAGAGGCAGTCGCTTGTTCCGGAATTCATCGTCAGTATTCTCGCGGTGATCGTCGGCTTTGTCTATCTGTTCCGTCCCGGAAACAACGTTGAACCGGGCACGATGGCGGGGCTTGACCGCATTGTCCTGTTTATGGTTGCGGCCTGGTTTCTCGTCAAGGGATGCGTCAGCGTCTACTACTCCGTCAAGACGCGGTTCTTCAACGATCACTGGATCTATGGATTCGTTACCGGTCTTCTCAGTGCGGTGCTCGGTATCTTCTCGTTCATCTATCCCAATGTGGCAGCTTCCAGCGTCGGTATTCTCGTCGGTCTCTGGTTCATCCAGTGCGGTGTTGATTTCATCGCCTTCGGTATGACTGCCAAATATATCGAGAATGTGGTCGAGGAAACAAGAAAAAGCATCAACAGAACGATGAATGAAGTGAGAAACGCAGCTGCGGAATATTCCCGGCAGCTGAACGGGGATGTCACGGAAAGCACTCAGAATTCCGATGACAAATCCGAAAAGAGTGAATAAGAGAGTTGGAAAATATGGGGCTGTTCCGGTTGGACAGTCCTTTTCTTTTGTGATTGACGTACAATCAAAGCAGAGGCAGAAGGAGGTTCAGAGATGTTTCGGCCGATGCAGAGAATCAAACAGCAGATGTCTGCGGAAGACTGTCTGAAGATACTGAAAGAAGAAAAACGAGGTGTTCTTTCCGTGCTTGGGGATGAGGGATATCCCTATGGAATTCCGCTCAACCACTATTACAATGAAGAAGACGGGAAGCTGTATTTTCACAGCGGAAAAACAGGGCATAAAATCGATGCGATGAAGAAGTATGAAAAGGCATCGTTCATTGTCTTTGACAGCGGTACAAAAAAGGAAGACAGCTGGGCGCTCCGCTTTCACAGTGTGATCGTCTTTGGGAAGATCGAATTCATTGAAGACAGAGATATGATCTATGACATCGCCCGCAGGCTGAGTTACAAGTTTACGGATGATGAGGCGCATATCGACCGGGAGATCGAGCGGTCCGGCCCGGGCACTCTCTTGTTTGCACTGGTGCCGGAACAGATCAGCGGAAAAAATGTCACCGAAGAATGAGACTTTGAACCAGCCCATTTAAAGGCAGAGAATCACTCAGACGACAGCCATGTCACATCAAAGACCGCAGCGCACGAATTTATAAACGGTATGAAGTGACAGGAAGACAAGGGGAACCGTTCCGGATTCCTGATCCCTTTCCGCAGGGAAGAAAATTTTATCCCGGGACGTAATCCATGCATTCATGACCTGCCGGTCCGGAAACGGACCTCGTAAGAGAAGCAGCGTGCTTTGAGGAAGCAAGGTATGGAAAAGAAGGAAGAAGTGAACCTGAAGGTAGACGCACAGCTGAAGAGAGATGCCGAAGCGGTGCTGGAAAAGCTCGGGATTCCTCTTGAGACTGCCGTTGAGATGTTTCTGAATCAGATCATTCTCAGGGAAGGAATTCCGTTTCCGGTCAGCCTTTCCTACGTGCCGGAAGAAGAAAAGGATCCGGATGTCTTTGCGAAATACAGAAAGAGCCTGCTGTAAAAAACAGGATTCTGAAACACACATCATGGAACAGATGCTTTCAGCCCCAGAGGAAAGACCGGGACAGGAGGATCAGTATCTGCGGGAGATCAGCTCACAGCTGGTCTTTTCTTTGTG
>JAFWCM010000122.1 GCA_017536885.1 Solobacterium sp. | reverse complement strand
CAGACAGGTTCTCTGGCCGGACGACTGGACAAAATATGAGTATGCGGCTCTTGATTTCACCCCTGCCGCAGAAGGCGGAACCCTCTGGGATGCCATAACTGCCCTGTCACGCTATCTGACAAAAAAACAAGCAGAGAAGTATTCACAGCCCTTTGACAAAGATTACTGGGAAATGACACCGACGACATTTAACTGCGCTTACAGCCCCACCACGAATTCCATCAGTATTATGGGGGCCTTCGCCCGCGGAACCATATACAATCCGGAAATGAGCGATGAAGATCTGTATGCAAAAATCGGCACGGTGATCGGACACGAAATCTCCCATGCATTTGATTCGATGGGAGCACAGTTTGACAAAGACGGCAATGTGAATCAATGGTGGACTGACCAGGACTGGAATGCGTTTGAAGAAAAGAATCAGAAGGTGATCGACTACTTCGCAAAAATACACCCGTGGGAAGGACAGGACTACTATCCGGAATCCAAAGGCGGAGAAGCCGTCGCCGATATGGCAGCTGTGAAATGCATGTTAAGACTCGCCGCAAAAAAGGAGAATTTCGATTACGATAAATACTTCCGTTCCCTTGCGGATCTGTGGTTAGCCAAAGGCACTCTCAATATGACCTATATCTGCATCACCGATGAACACCCCCTGGCGTATCTGCGGGTCAACTGCCCTCTGCAGCAGTATGATGAGTTCCTGGATTTCTACGGGATCAAAGAAGGTGACGGAATGTATCTCGCCCCGGAAGACAGAATTAACGTCTGGTAATCCATCGTCTTCCGATCTCATTGAACAGCCAGAAAAAACAGATCACAGTTTACCCGGCCTCTCAGGCAATATCTCACTGCTGTTTTCTGATGTTCCTTTCCGATCGTTTTCCGAAAGCGCACGGCGGCAGATATGAAACCCCGGCAAAACAGGAAAGACTGAATGCCGGTCCAGATCTCACCCCGGCTGAGCTCAGAGGTCTTTGGCAGACAATGGCTGTTCTCAGACGCATCCGGCGGTTATCCGAGTCGATCGGATGCGTTTTCATTTCCTGTCACGCATCCGTTTTAACCCGGATATGAAGCACAAGATCATCTCTTTTTTCGAGAATATCCTCTTCATACCGGAGCTGAAACGGTGAGGCATGATGGATGACATACGGAATCCCCTTCGCATTCCTGCGGTCACTGACAATCCCGATATGATTGCGGAAGATCACAAGATCTCCTCCCTGCCAGTCCTGTATCTGTGAAAGGTCATTTCCCAGAACCTCCTCATTGTTCTCAAAATAGACAATGAGGTTTTTTACTCTGCGAAAATCAATATCGATATCAGGAGTCTCTATCTCATACCGTTCGGGATGGGCGAGCACATCTTCATTCAGTTTCTTTCGCAGATCATATCCGCTGCTGCGAAGAGCGAATCCTATGACATCCGTGCAGGTGCCGTATCCGTCATCGGGATAGCCGCCGTGATAATATCTGCTTTTGTATTTCGGGCAGGTGCCGACATAGCGCAGTGCCTCTTCCAGAATTTTCGAATCGCTGATCACTGCACCTTCATACCCGTTCTTCGGCCGGGCGGCAGAAGTTCGAAATGACAGCAGTGAGGAAATGACACAGAGAGCAATCACAAGCACCGCTGCGGCGATCATCTTTTTCTTCATCTGCTATCTCCTTTCCGGAAAATATCTTCTACAGTATACATCCGCAAAAAGGGAAGGCATGGCCTTCCCGTTCGATGAATATGGATTTTCTTATCCTTTTCTTCGAGATGCGAGCACCGCAATTATCAGCAGCATCATGCCTTCTCTCTTTCTGCCCTGTTTCGGGCTTCGCCCTTTCGGCGAACCGGCGTACAATCCATACTTCCGCAGTCCGGAAGGAAACGCTCACTCCCCCGAGCTATGAATTTACGGTATGCGCGGATGTTTTCCATGGGCAGACTTTTCGGTTTTATCCCCGGCCTCTTTCCCCGAAAAAAAGAACTCCGGCGGAACCGGGGCATCCTGCTTTTAAGGGCACGAGCCGGGGAATCCGCCGGAGATGGTTTCATCTGGGTTTTCAGGGAATCCGCAGATCGGATCAGAGATCCTTTAAGAACTTGTCCGTCCCTGCAGTTCCTTAAAGACTGACTGTTTCTTCCTGCAGAACGGTCATTCCCGCATATTCAAGGGACAGATCAGAGACGCGAATTCAGGATCAGGTACACAAACGGCGCCAGCGTGAGAATCCATCCTCCGATCAGATAAGCGAGATGTTTTTTCTCCGCGTGAACCGCGATGAACTCACGGATCAGAGCACTGGGCCAGTAGTAGAAGGCAACCTTGCTGCCGATGCCGGTGCAGTCAAGACCGACTCTCCGGCAATAGCGCAGGGCGCGGTATACGTGATAGTTGCTGGTGACAAGCGCGGTGTATTTACTGCCCTCCCTGGCATCGATGATCTCCTTTGAATTCTTCAGATTTTCATAGGTCGTAGCCGATTTGTCTTCCTGGATGATCTTGTTTTCCGGAATCCCCTGCCCGAGAAGATAGCCGGCCATGGCCTGTGCTTCGGGCACGGTCTCATCGCCTCCCTTTCCGCCGGATGGGATCATGACCGGCGGCGTGGGATCTTTCTGATATACCTCGATTGCCTTGTCCAGGCGATCGCTCAGAAGCTTTGAAACCTGATCGCCGTGAATGAGTCCGGCCCCGTGGATGATCAGATAGTCAAAATCATTCTTGCGGGGAATGATCTGCAGAAACAGCGAATAGATCATAAAGATCAGAAAGGATACGGAAAGATAGATCACCGATACGCTCAGAAGCAGGCTGAAGGAAACCAGAAAGCTGAACCCCTGGTCAGCGACCTCTTCCCGCGGAACCATCGCTGCTCCGTACATATAGAAAAAGGTGGATATCTCGCCGATCCCGATGATAATACCGAAGACCAGCGACAGAAGATTCGGCAGCCGGAATCCTTCCCTTTGAATCATCACGATTCCGTTGTGAATCAGAAACAGCGGCACGATCAGAAGTGCGAGCGCTGTGATCACAACCATCCATGCCAGGGCTATATTCTGGTACGGACCGAACAGAAATGAAACCGCCATTGCGGTGCTCAGCAGTGCGAAAAAGAGAATAAAGCAGTTTCTGTATCTGCTTCGATCTTTCGTAAACGTATATGCCAGCAATCCCCAGCACGACAGGGAAAACACCCACCAGAATACTGCAGCAATCATGCGTAAATCATAGCTCATTCACATATGAAATTGAACCTGAAAAGGCACGGAATTTCTTCCGTGCCCGCAGTTCATTCGATGTCGAATTCGGGCGGTACGTCAATCTCTTCACCGACGTACTTCCCGTTTTTCTTCCGCTGCTTCACACACTCCGTAAGCAGATATTCGATCTGCCCGTTTACCGACCGAAAATCATCTTCTGCCCACGCCGCAATCGCGGCATAGAGTTTTGGTGAAAGCCGAAGCGGTACCTGTTTCTTTCCATCCGCCATTAATACAGGCTTCCGGAATTCACAACGGGCTGGGCGTCATGATTGCCGCAGAGCACCACCAGAAGATTGGATACCATGGCAGCCTTGCGCTCCTCATCGAGATCTACCGTGTTGTTTTCCTTCAGACGTTCCAATGCCATTTCCACCATTCCGACGGCGCCGTCGACGATCATCTTGCGGGCGTCTATGATTGCGCTCGCCTGCTGTCTTTGCAGCATGACCGCGGCGATTTCCGGTGCGTAGGCAAGATAGGTGATTCTCGCTTCGATGATTTCGATGCCGGCATTGTCCACCTTCTTCTGAATTTCTTCCTTGATGCGGTTTGCGACTACCGAGCTCGAACCTCTCAGGCTTCCGTCATCCGGCAGACCGTCGCCGGTGGTGTCGATCCCGGGCGCCATGTCATAGGGATACAGACGCACAATGTCACGCAGTGCGGTATCGCACATCAGCGAGAGGTATTCCTTGTAGTTGTCCACATTGAATACCGCCTTTGCGGTATCGACGACCCGCCAGGTGACCGCGATGCCGATCTCCACCGGGTTGCCGAGCACATCATTGATCTTCTGTCTGGCATTGTTCAGTGTCATGACCTTCAGACTGATCTTCCTGGAATAGCTCTGCTGGGATGCGGCAGAACTTGAGACCAACGCCGGAAGGCCTTCCACCTTGACGTCCCCGGACTGGGAGAGCTGGGTTCTCGCCGCTGGGTTGACCGCCTGCACGAACGGGTTGACGAAGAAGAATCCCTCCCCCTTGAGCGTTCCGATGTATTTGCCAAACAGCGTCAGGGCAAGTGCTTCCTGGGGTTTCAGAACCTTCAGCCCCAGAAACAGAATCCATCCGGACACAAGCCATATCATACTGATGACGGCAAAGATTGGATTTCCGCTCAGAAGTCCGAGCAGTGCGACGACGTAACCGAGAATGATGCCGATCATAACCGGCATACCGTTGTTTCCGGTTTTCAGTACTTTTTCTTCCATACTATCCTCCGTATCTTTACGATATCATTTTGATATCATTTAGACTCTTTGTCAATATCCACTTCAAATTTTTTCGTTTTCCGGAAAAGATCAGATCCACAAAGAAAAGACCAGCTGTGAGCTGATCTCCCGCAGATACTGATCCTCCTGTCCCGGTCTTTCCTCTGGGGCTGAAAGCATCTGTTCCATGATGTGTGTTTCAGAATCCTGTTTTTTACAGCAGGCTCTTTCTGTATTT
>JAFWCM010000121.1 GCA_017536885.1 Solobacterium sp. | reverse complement strand
TGTGAACACGCGCCAAGCAGCCCGTTAACAAGCAGGGCAAGTGACGCGAGCAATGTTCTGATCTTTTTCTGTTTCATATTCTTCCTCGCTGAACAAACACGAATCATTGTAATACAAACGCCTTCCTTTTTGACAGAGTGCAGGAAGTCACTGCGTTTTTCGTCCATCCGGACAACAGACCATGTATCATGGAACTATAGAGGATAAATCATGCTCGAAGTATCTCATTTTACCAAGCGGTACGGAAAAACGATCGCCTGCAATGATCTGAATTTTAAGCTCGCCCCGGGTACGGTGACCATCCTGCTCGGGCCCAACGGCGCCGGCAAGAGCACGGTGATGAAAGCGATCATCGGCTTTCTCCGCCATGAAGGCTCCATTACTCTTGACGGCAAAGAAAATCATCTGCCGGAATGCCGAAGGAGAATCGGCTATATTCCCGAAATCCCCTCCTTCTATTCCAATCTCACCGTCGCCGAACACATCGAATTTCTCGCCCGCGGCTACCGCCTGAAGAATTATAAAGACAGGGCAGACTATCTCCTGGAGTGTTTTGAACTGACTTCCCACCGCAAAAAGTTCGGAGATGAACTGTCCAAGGGCATGCAGCAGAAACTGAATATCGTGCTGGGACTGCTTACCGAACCGGATGTCATCCTTCTGGATGAGCCGTTCATCGGCCTCGATCCCCATGCGATCCGCACCCTTCGGGAACTGATCCTCAGCGAAAAGGAAAAGGGAAAGACCCTTCTCATCAGCACCCATATCATCGATTCGATCGAATCTCTCTGGGACCGCACTATCATTATGAAAAACGGAGAGATCAGGGCGGACATCAGCCGCGAGGACGGAGGTTCCCGGTTGGAGGAAGTCTTCTTTGAAGTCACGGAAGGAAAGGAGTGCTGAGGCGATGCGTCTCATGTTTTACTACTCCCTTCATACCACCTGGAACCAGCTGCGCAAACTGTTCCGCACCTGGCTTTTTCTGCTTGTTTTATGCGTCCTTCTGGGCGGCGGGTTAATCGGCTTTGGGGCAGCGAGGTTTTCCTCTTCCCTCAATACCGTCCAGCCCTCGGGGGAGACCGCGCTTCCCGAATCCTTTATGGATTTCTTCGATGCCAGCGGCTTAACCGCAAACGATGCGATAGAACTCGGCACCGGGGTGCTTTTTCTCGCGTTGCTTACGATGCAGGTGCTCGGGGCGGAGAAGAGCGTATCGCGGCTGTTTCTGCCGGCGGATGTGAACTTCCTGTTTGCCAGTGATCTCACTCCCCAGCAGGTGCTCTCCTTCCGATTGTTTACCACCCTGGGGACGGCGATTGTCGCCTCGGTCTATCTCTTTTTCCAATTGCCGAGCTTAAGCCAGCGGTTTGGCATCCCCTGGTTTGCCTCGGTTATGTTCTTAGTCTCCTGGTGCTTTGCGATCGCCTTTTCGATCTTATTGAAAATCCTGACCTTTGAAGTATCTTCCAATCACCCCTTCCTGAAAAACAACCTGCGCTATTTCATCCTCGGCTTTCTTGCCATCCTGTTCTTCGCCCTCTATCACAGCTACCACACCAGCAGTGAACAGGTCTTCCTGCTGTCCGCCCATCGCTTCTTCAACGCGGAGTGGACCCGCTGGATTCCCATCTGGGGCTGGCTCAAAGGCATGGTGAGGTTTGCCCTGGACGGCAATACCTCCGCCTGTCTTGTGTTAACCGCACTGAGCCTGGCCTTAATCGGCGTCATGGTGGTGCTGGTGCGCGTCATGCCGGTGGACTATTACGAAGAAGCCACGATCCGCTGTGAGGAGATCGCCCTGTATATGGAAAACGTGAACAGTGAAAATGCCGGGCTTCTGGTCACCCGGAAAAAGCAGTTCAGCGAAACCCTGGAGCGCGATGGCTTCCACTATGGTGAAGGGGCATCGATCTATTTCCATAAAACCCTGTACAACCGCAGGCGGTTTGCCCGTTTCGGGATACTGACCCGCACGATGATCACCTACACGCTGATCGCAATTGCGGGCGGTCTCTTTGTACGGATGTTCATGGAGGAGCCTTCGATCTACCCGCCGGTCTTTCTGCTTGCGGTCACCGCCTTCTTCCGCACCGTCGCGAGCCCCATGAGCGAGGATATCCGCCGCGACAGCTTCCATGCGATTCCCGAAAACACCTGGATGAAGCTGCTGTACTCCTTGCTGGGCGGTTCATTGAACTGCGCATTGGATGCGGCGGTTCCCCTGATGTTCGGGGTGTTTGCGGCGGGGTTCTTTCCATTAAGAGGTTTGTTGTTTCTGCCGCTGATCGTATCGGTGGATTTCTTCGCCACGGCGGTCGGCACCTTCGTCGATGTCGCAATTCCCGCATCACTCGATAAATCCCTGAAGCAGGTGATCCAGATTCTCTTCCTCTACTTCGGCATGATTCCCGATGAGATGATCATCGCCATGGGACTGATCTCCAATCACACCAATACCGGCCTGTTTCTTGCATGCATGGTAAACCTTCTGCTCGGCCTGCTCTTCTTCGGACTAGCCGGAGTATGGCTCGACCCCTCCCCGGGACTGCGCGTCCGCCTGTTTGCCGGCGACAGCGAAAAGGCAAAGGCTGCCTGCACGAGGCTCGGCTTTGCCCTGGTCTTCATGTATCTTTCCATCTCGCTTGCCCAGGGTCTGACCTCCTGGATATGCAATGCCATAAACGGCGGACCGATTCTCAGTGCCTTTGCGATGTATCTTCCGATTTCTTTGATCGGCCTTCCGGTCTTTATCCTCTCTACGCGGAACATGGAATGGATTCATTTTGAAGGAAAGCCCATTTCCCCAAAACACATGGCTCTGATCTTTTCGATGTGCGTATTTCTGATGTACAGCGGCAATTTCCTCGGCATGATCGTGACAGGCTTCCTGCACCGGACGCTTTCCTTTCTGCCTTCCATTCCCCATCCCGCCGGCAGTCTTGATCCCGATCCCGCTCTCAGCGCGTTCTTTCTTACGATCATCTCACCGCTTGTGGAAGAATATGTCTTCCGCAGATGCCTGATCGACCGCCTTCGCCCCTATGGTGAATTCACCGCCCTGATTCTTTCGGCTTTGTTGTTTGCGCTGTTCCATGCCAACTTCAGCCAGTTCTTCTACGCCCTCCTGCTGGGTCTGGTCTTTGGCGGGGTATATCTCAAAACCGGAAAGCTTCGCTATTCTATGACCCTGCATATGATCATCAACTTCATGGGTTCCGTTCTCGCCCCGGGCTTTCTGGTTCTGCTTACCAGCGCCCTTCCCGCCAAACCCTATTATGAGATCACCGCCTATGAACTGCTCACCAACCCGATGATCATGATGCTTTTATGTTATCTGATGATTCTCGTGATCCTCTTTCTTCTCGGCACGGTCGTCACCGCCCATACCGTCAAAAATGCCCGCTTTTCCAAAGACGGCATCACGGTGAAAGAAGCCTTGGAAAGCCCCGGAATGATCTCTTTTGTCACTCTCCTGGCAGTACTGATGTTTCTGAGTCTGTAGCTATCTTATTTTTTCTGTTTCATGACAGGAAGAATAAGAGTACATTAAAAGTAATTCCTATTATTACTGACTGCTCCCACCGGCAAGCCAGTGGAGTTCTGACTGAATATGGATTGTCCTTCAAGCGTACATCTGAACCCTCATCTTTACAGACTCAGACTCAGACTTTGGCTTGAGGCTTTCCCACAGAGCAGCGTTCTTTACAGC
>JAFWCM010000120.1 GCA_017536885.1 Solobacterium sp. | reverse complement strand
GCGACAAACTCCCTGTACAGCGGCATTCTTGCCTTTGTGACGGGGGTGTTCCTGACATGGAACAATGCCTCTCTGCCGAAAACCGCAGTCGCCTGCTGTATGGTGGTTCTCGTTTCCGAATTTCTTCTGATCCATTAAAAAAACTGTCCGGACTTCGGACAGTTTTCTGAACCAGTGGATGAATCAGGCATCGAAGAAGTCGTCGGCGGGAATCTCGTCATAGCCGAGAATCTCATTGCATTGCTTCATGCCGAGATCCGCTTTTTCGAGAAGCTCCTCCGCTTCGGTATCGCCGGAGTCCATGCGGTCCGCAAACAGATTTGCGGCGGCTTCGTAGAACTCGTAGGCGCTTTCCACATCCTTTTCGATTCCGATCCCTTTTAACATGCAGTCCCCGATCCGCAGATAGATGTCCGCGGCACTCCAGGCATCGTAGTTTCTCTTTGCCTGCTGAAGGGCGGTGAGATAGAGATCCGTGGCTTTCCGGTTGTCTTTGGTGATGAAGGCACTGAAGCCGTCGCGGTAGAAATCGCCGATCGTCCTCGTGGCGCAGGCGTCTCCTTTTTCGCTGGCGGTTTCATAGCAGGTGAGCGCCGCTTCGAGATCGACATCGGTGCCGCGGCCGAGCTTGAAACAATCGCCCATTCTCCGCATCGCCGCCGCATTGCCGAGATTTGCGGCCTTGCGGTAAAAGCGGAACGCCTCATTGAAATCGCGTTTGATTCCCAGCCCGCGGTAGTATGCTTCGCCGATCGTCGCAAACGCTTCATCATCACTGAATACAACCCTGTTGTCCTGAATATCTGTCATTTCTTTCTCCAAGCATGATGATTATACCGCGTTTTGAAAAAAGGGGAAGCATCACGCTTTCACTAATTGGTTTTTTGGTTTGTTACATAGTAAAATAAAGCCGTTATGAAACCTGTGATTATAAAGATTAACGGCAGAAAATACCGTGTTGAACCGGCAGGCATGGTTGCGGCCGGAATCATTCTGGTTCTGATTTTTGTTGTGATCCTGGCGCTCTTACTTGGCGGAAAGAAAAAGAAAGGGGAGGACCCCGAAGAAAAGAGTCCGTCGCCTTCCGCTTCCGAAGTCTCGGCGACGCCCGCCGCAACGCTCGACCCCGCGAAGTTTCAGGGCACTGTTCTTTCGGAGACCAAAGATGCCGGTATTGACTATATCGACTCAACTCTGTTTCTCGGGGATTCCAATACCGCCCGTTTCCTCACGGTGATCAACCCCGAAACCCAGAAGACCTTCACATCAAAAAACAACACGATCGGTGTGGTAGGCATGGGAATCGACGGGATCAGCACGCTTCCCTGCATGGACTTTACGACCGGCAGATATACGATGCCGCAGGCGGTGAAGATCCTTCAGCCGGAGCGCGTCATCATCATGATGGGAACCAACAACCTCTCCGGTTCCGGCACCGATGCCTCCGGTTTCATCCAGCGCTATACCACCCAGATCAAGGCGATCGAAAAGGCATACCCCTCGGTGGACATCATCGTCAACTCGATTCCTCCGATCGCCAGAAACACCACCTACTACAACGTGAAGATGGTTCAGATCGATGCCTACAATGAAGCGATCGCAAAGATGTGCGAGGAAAACAAATGGAAATACCTCAACAGCACCGAGGCGCTGATTGATTCCAATACCGGGTACGCAAAGAACGGATACATGGTGAGCGATGGTCTCCATCTTGCCCAGAACGGCCTCAGCGCGATGTTCCAATACATCCGTACGCACGCCTGGATTACCGATGATGACCGGCCTAAGCCACTGGCCGCGATCCCGAATGTGATCGGTGTTCCGGAAGGTCTCATCAAGACCGACCCGCTGACCTCCGAGGAATTCAAGGAAGATCCTTCCGCGGTCGAAGCGGTTCCGACAGAACTGCCCGCAATCAGTCCGACGCCGACCGCGGCTGCCAAACTTCCTTCCGAGCTCAAAGATGCCCAGGCCTGCCAGGCTGCCGGCTATATCTGGTCGGATGTCACCGGCCTCTGCTATGACAGCGATGCTTCGCGAAAGACCGCCGAACAGCAGCTCAGAAAACAGCAGTGCCTTCAGAACAAAGAACAGGGCTATGTCTGGGATGAGGCGACCCAGAGCTGTATTGTCGCTCAGCCCACCCCGACGCCTTCGCTTACTCCCGAACCAACCATGACTCCCGAACCGACCCCGGAAGCGGAGCCGACGCCGGAGATCGAACCGACGAAAGAGCCGGAACCCGAACCCACGGAAGAGCCGGCTCCTCCGGAACCGGAACCTACGGCCGAACCCGCTCAGGAAGAAGCGGTTCCCGAATCTCAGCCAGAACATGAATGAATGCCGGCTTTGCCGGCATTTATTCTGCCCTGTCAATAATGCATGCGTTTCGCGATATAATGAACCATGGAGAAATCGGAATGAAAATAGCACACCTCGCGGATCTTCACCTGGGGAAGATCGTCAATAATTATCCGGTGCTTGAAGACCAGCGCCGGATTCTGAATCAGATTGCGGAGAAGGCGGTAAAGAAGGAAATCGATACGATCATCATCGCCGGTGATATCTACGACCGGCCATACCCCGCCGAGGAAGCGGCAGAGATCATGAATGCATTTCTCAGAGATCTCAGAGCTGCCGATATCGATGTTTTTCTGATTGCCGGAAATCATGACAGCGGCCCCCATCTGGAGTTTGCCGCGGAGATTCTCGAAGAGATGAATATCCATATTTTCGGCAGCTGGAAAGGAAAGCTGAAGTGCACGGACCTGCTTGACCGCTATGGGCCGCTTCATGTCTACTGCCTGCCTTATATCACCCCCGAAAAGGTCAATGCTTACCTGCCAGAAGAGAAGAAGGTCAGCACCTTCGCCGATGCCTTCAAAGCGGCGCTGGCTACAGCAGAAATCGATCCCCGGGAGCGCAATATCCTCGTTGCCCACCAGTTTTTTGAGGGCGCCGTGCTGTGTGAAAACGGAAGTGAAGACTTCGCGGATGATAAAGATGATCATATTCCGCCCGAGCTGACGGACGGGTTTGACTATGTGGCGCTCGGCCACATTCACACCCCGCAGTCCATTCGCCGCAGCACCGTGCGCTATGCCGGCACCCCGCTGAACTACACCTTTGAAGAGGCGGAGCTCTTCACGCCCGGCTTTGCGCTTGCGGAGTTAAGAGACAAGGGGCAGTTCCGCATCAGTACGATCGAGCTGAGTCCGCTTCATCCCATGGCTTCCATTCACGGAACGATGGCAGAACTGGGATCGCAGAAGATGCGGGAAGCCTATGGCAATTGCCGGGTGAAGGCCATAGTGGAAGGGGAGTATCGGGAAGAAGACGGCGATCTGTTGAAAGAGTGGTATCCGTATCTTATGAAGACGGAATACGCAGAGGGAAGTGCCGCCGCCTTTGAAGTGCCGCCGGACATCGCTTCGGTTAAGACAAGAGCCCCCATGGAATTATTGGAAGAGTTCTATGAGAAACAGAATCACAGAACGATGAATGAAGAACAGAGAGAATATCTGAGACAGATGGCGGAGACCGTCTTCAGTGAGGTGAAGGAATGAGACCGCGGAAGATGATCATGAATGCGATCGGCCCCTATGCGGGAAGAGCCGAAGCGGACTTTACGAAGTTCAGCGATACGAATCTGTTTCTGATCAGCGGCGATACCGGCAGCGGAAAAAGCATCCTGATGGATGCGGTTGTGTTTGCCCTCTACGGCACCGGTGCCGGTGCGCGAAGTGGCGAAATGCTGAAAAGCCAGTACGCAAAAAAGGATGCGGAATCTTCGGTGCGCCTGGAATTCGAGATGGAAGACGGCGTCTATACGATCGAGAGAAGTGCCGATCCCGAAAAAGAGCAGAAGGCGTTACTCGAGAAACCCGACGGCTCAAAGATCACCGGAAAAGCTGCGGTGGATGAAGCAATCAGAACCATTCTCGGCATGGATGCGATGCAGTTTACCCGCATCGTGCTGGCTGCCCGGGGAAAGTTTCAGGATCTTCTGACCGCGGGGGAAGAGGAGCGAAGGGTGCTCTTGCGGGGACTGTTCAGAACCGATCAGTATGAGCGGATTCAGAACTGGCTTAAGAAGGATGCGGAAGATACCCATAGAATGAAAGAGAGCGCCGCCGCGGAAGGACAGGCGTTGATCGGGAAGGTCCGATGTTCGAATGACTTCTCCGGCAGAGTGCTGTTTGAACATCTCAAGGAAGCGAAGAACCCCGAGGATATGGACAAGGCGGAAGAATTCATCCGGGCGATGATCCGTGAGGATAAGACCGCAAAAGCCGACAGGACTGCCGAGATCGAAGCGATTCAGCGCCAGATCGAAGAAAACGCCGGCCGGATCACCAGAACCGAATATGTGATCCATCTCTTCGACCAGCTTCAGGATGCGGAAGCGGATCTGAAACAGGCGGAGGAAAAGAAGAACCAGTCGGCGATGCAGTATCAGGCCCTGGAACATTCGGATGCCCAGGGGGAAATCACAAAGATGAAAACGCTTTTGAACGAGCGTGTGAAAAGCCTTCCGCGATACGCCGAACATACCATTCTCGCCGAGCGCTCGAAACAGGCGTTCGATGCTGCAAGACGCCTGGAAGAGCAGGCAGGGGAAATCGAAAAAGAACTGCAGAAACTGCAGAAAAAGACGGAACAGGATGAAGAACATCTGAATGAAGTCAAAGGCGCCGATGTGCTGTTTCTCCATGCCGAACAGGCGGTGAAGGAAGCCGACCGGAGCCTTGCGGTTCTTGAAAAAGCGGTGAAGCGGAATGAAGAACTGGAAGAGGCGACGAAAAACCACCTCAATGCGGTGGAGCGCCTCAAGGCGGATAAAAAGGAATATGACCGCAGGTCGGAGGAATACCATGCGGTCTTAGGCGCATATCTGGCCGGTCAGGCCGGCATTCTTGCCCAGAACCTGCAGGAGGGAAGGCCCTGCCCGGTCTGCGGATCGCTGCTGCATCCGAAGAAAGCCGAGAAATCGATCGGCACGCCGGATGAAGAGCGGCTGCGGATTGCCGAGAATGCGATGAACCTCGCGCGGGAAAAAGCCGAGGAAGATGCCGCCCTGGCAAGAGCCGAGCGGGAACACATCGCGATTGCGGTGATCTCAAGAGAAGAGGCGTTTCATGAAGCTGGTGTTTCGGAAAACGGGGAGCTGGGTCTTGCGGAGATCCGCGAACAGGCGGAACTGATCAGCCTGGCCAGAGAGCGGGCCATGCAGGACTGCGATTCCCTGCGGCAGAAGGCGCAGATGTTCACCGAACTCAATGAGCGGATTCCCGAATCGGTCCATCAGATCGAACAGATGAGACAGCATCTCGAACAGCTGCGGGCCCAGGCGGCGCTCAAAAGAGCGGAGGGCAATACCGAAGCCATCCGCAGTGAAGCCCTCGGCAGAAATCTTTCCTATCCTTCCGAGGATATCGCAAGGCGTGATATCAACCGCATGCAGGAGAACATCTCCCGGAAGGAAGAGGAACTGACGCAGTATTTCAACGCCGCCAAAAACGATGAGAACCTGTATCACATTGCCGAAAAGCGCCGGGATGAGATCCTTGCATTGATTTCGGAAAACGGTGCGGCGAACCTGGAACAGGCAAAGGAGATGTACACTCTTGCCAACCGCAGTCAGATACTGCTGGAAGAAAAGCGGGAGAACCTTATGCTTGTCAAGGAGGAGATCATCGCCCGGATTGCGGTCAACGAACCGATCCTTGCCGAGCTTGCCGGCAGCCGCAGGTGCTATGGCGAATACCGTCATCAGGAAGAGTGGATTACCGATCTTGCGGATACCACCGGCGCGAAGAATACCGAGATTGCGATGACGCTCGAGGATTATGTACAGAGCGAATACTTCGACCGCATCCTGAAGAGGGCCAACCGCCGGCTGCGGATCCTGAGCGAAGGAAGATATTCCCTGGAGCGTTCTCAAAGCAAAGACAGACCGCTTGCCGTGTTGGTGTCGGATCATCATACCGGAAAGACGCGAAGTGCCGAGTCTCTCTCTTCCGGCGAAACCTTCCTGGCTTCGCTGTCGCTCGCCCTCGGGCTCAGCGATGAGGCGGAGAGCAGTGCCGGCGTGAAGATCGAAACGATGTTCATCGATGAAGGCTTCGGCACCCTGGATGAGAAGTCCCTGAGGCTTCTGATCGAAGTGCTGAAACGCCTCAGCGGGGAACACCGGCTGATCGGCGTCATCTCCCATCTGCCCCAGCTCAAGGAAGCGATTCCCTGCCAGATCATCACCGAGAAGGACCGGGAGACAGCGGACGGCTTTGCCGGAAGCTCCCTGCGGATAGTTGTCTGATGGGACTGTGGATTGTTCTGATCCTGGCCAATCTTTTTTCCTTCACCCTGTTCGGCATTGACAAAAACAAGGCGAAGAAGGGGAACTGGCGGATCAGTGAGCGGACCCTGATCGCTTCGGCGATTCTCTTCGGAAGTTTCGGCGCATGGCTCGGCATGAAGGTGTTTCATCACAAAACCCGCAAGCCGCTGTTTGCCTGGGGCGTGCCCCTGTTATGCATTCTGCAGCTGGCGCTGATATTGTATGCATGCATATAAAAAATCCTGAAGCGCATTCAGGATTTTTTAACGGAGGCATGAAGGGCATGGAAGGAATGTATGGGAAGAGAGATCAGAACCAGGGAGAAGAAGATCAGACCAAATCCGAGAAGATCCGCCGAAGTCAGTGTCTGATGAAATCCGAACACCGAGACCAGAGCCGCAGTCAGCGGCTCCGAGAAGCCGTAGAGGATCGCCTTCTTCGGCCCGATTCGGCGCACTCCCATCATGTAGGAGGTAAAGGCCAGCACATTGCCGACAAGCACCACAAACGCGATGCCGGCAAGTCCCGCCGGCCTCAAGGGGGCGTAATACTTCCAGGGCTGAAATACAATCGTGAAAAACAATGAACCGAAGAGAAACGCCCAGCCCTGCAGGCATGGCACGGGATAGAGCGAGAGGAGCCGTTTGGGCTGAACGTTGTAGATCGTCACGCAGACCGCCGCAAGCAGGCCGAAGATCAGTGCGGGGAATGGAATCGCCAGCTGATGAAAGCTGCCGTGGGTACTGATGAAGAAGACACCAAGCAGCGCCAGGCTGATCGAGACAAGCTCGGCGGGCTTTGGCTTCTTGTGATCGATCAGGCAGGTTGCCGCAAGAATCAGGATCGGCGAAAGCGACTGCAGGATGGTTGCGATCGCGGCGGAGCTTGTCTGTATCGTCAGGAAGTAAAAAAACTGACACATGGAAACCCCGGCTACGCCGTAGATCAGAAGATCCCGGAAATCCCTGCGGCTGGACACTGGCGCCAGGATCGTCTTCCGGTAGTTCAGAAAACACCATCCCAGAAGAAGAATCCCGGCAAGGCCGAGCCTTACCGGCACAAGCCAGCGGCTGTCCATGCCTTCGCTCTCAAAAAGGTACTGTCCCACCGAGCCTGACAAGCCCCAGCAGGTTCCTCCGAGCAGGGTGAGAAGAGCACCCTGAATCTGTTCGCTGTTTTTGGAACGCATGCAGTGATCATAGCACCGCTTCCGCCTCTTCTCAAGCATCCGGGCAAAAGGGTTGAAGGAATGATTCTCTCACCTCAGAATGAAAGCATGTTATGGTAGGTGCTATGAAACAGACGGTGATGTTCGACCTGGACGGAACGCTTCTGCCGATGGATCAGACGGAGTTTACCGAGGGATACTTCGCGCTCCTTGCGGCTTATGCCAGGGGCTATGGATATGATGACAGACTTCTGATGCCGGCGCTCTGGAAGGCGACTCTGGCAATGGTGAACAACGACGGAACGATGACCAATGAAGAACGCTTCTGGAAGGTATTTCATGACCTGACCGGCTATGGCGATGCGAAAGACAGGGAGATCCTTCTTCGCTTTTACACGACCGATTTCAACAAGGCGATCTCCTTCTCGAAAAAAAGTGACGCGGCGATTGATCTTGTGCAGCGTCTTTATGAAAACGGAACCGATCTGATCCTTGCGACCAACCCGCTGTTTCCCCGGCCTGCCACAATGGCCAGGATCGGCTGGGCAGGGCTTGATCCGAAGATGTTCCGGATGATCACAACCTACGAGATGATGAATACCTGCAAGCCCAATCCCGCCTACTTCAGCGAGCTCCTGGAAAAGGCGGGGCTCAAAGCATCTGACTGTGTGCTCATCGGAAATGATGCGGTGGAGGATATCGCCGCCGAAGAAGTCGGAATCGATGTGTTTCTGATTCCCGACTGCCTCGAACATCCCGAAGCTCTGAAGCCGGACATGAGAACCGGCAGCTTTCGGGAAGCCGAGGCCTGGCTGAATAATTATTGATTGTTCAGGATCCGGTTTTCCTTTTTCCAGCGGTAATACTCTGCTTTGAGCGGAGTATAGCCAAGGCTTCGGAGATGATCATAAGTGATGCGGTAATTCTTTTTGGTGAACCGGCCGCTGTACAGATAGCGGAGAGAGAGGAGAAAGTATTCATCGATCTCATGGAGGCCGTCGGTCTTTGTGATCACTGGAAAACAGAACCGGGTCCAGGTGAAGTTCCCATTGCCGAAGAGATCATAGAAGATATTGTCCATACTGCGGATCATCCGTTGGGCCGCGCGGTCATAGTCACCGCCGGTTTTTTTTCGCCAGGCATAGAGCTTGCGCGCCTTGCGGCGGATCTTCGCCTTAATTTTGCGGATCGAATGGCGGGAAAGATCAATATCGCCCTCCCGATAGGAGAGGCCGAGAAACTCCCAGCCCTGATGCGGTTCATAGCGATTTACCTTTTCCGGATTCAATGATAAATGCATGGATGACAGATACGCTTCAAGAATCTCCATCGCCCGATCGCGTTCCTCTTTGGAAGAGGCGAGAATCAGGATGTCATCGGAGTAGCGGAAGCAGGGGATCTTCATTGCTTCAAACCTGCGGTCCAGTTCCAGAAGATACAGATTGGCAAAGAAACTCGATAACGGCATTCCCGCCATCGCGCCCCGCATCTCCTCTTTGAGTTCGCCGTTTTCATAACACCGGTTCTGCGTGAGCAGTGTCTCAAGAAACGCCGCCAGCCTGGGGTCGTCCGCAAGAAACTCCCGCAGCTGCCCGCAGAGGATTGCCGGATCGATGGAGTTGAAGTAATTGCGGATATCCGCCTTGAGCACATAGCGATCATCAAGATCTTCCAGGGAACACAGATCGCGGAAGGCGGATTTGACGGTCTTTCCTCTTCGAAAGGAATAGCAGTGATCCGACATCCTGTCATCATAGCGGCAGAGAAGCCAGGCGATCAGCTTCAGCACCCAGGTCTCCGCTCTGCTGTACAGATAAACCGTTCGCTTCCTGTCACTGCCGCCTTTGGCAATCTGCTTTTTGACGGGATAATCAAACGCCGGCGTTTCCGCAAGGGGAACCCAGGCTTTATCACGAATAAAAGCCGCCAGCTCCGCTTCTTCCCTCTGGCTGAGCTGGCCGCGTCTGCTTTTTTCATGGAGAAAGTCCTGCCAGACTTCCTCGTTTCTGATTTCATCCAGGATGCTCATATGCAGGAAAAAAAGAAAGAGAAAATGCTTTGAAGCAAGCAATGCTTACGTTACCGGCCGGTACCTCATTCGTCTGCCCGCAAAGCACTGAATGGAATGGGCTGCGGCCGCCGCGGGCGCACAAGTGCATTTCTCTTTCTTCCCGTAAGGACTACAGATACTGATGCAGTCTGTCTCTGATATACGGAAGGGAATTGGGAAAATGACGCACGAAGTTCAGGAAGATGACACCGTGCTCCCGGGCAAACTCTTTGCTCCAGCGGTATTCCCGGTGGGTGGTCGTGGTCTTTCCGACGATCATGATGACCAGCCGGATCACGTTGCCTTCACAGACTGCGATCGAATAGTTCATAAACCGGCCCTTGCCGCCGAGGGTCTGGGGATTGATGTCCTCATAAACCGTATACCGGGGAAAGTCCTCGGCAAGTACCTGCAGGAGTTTCTCCCGGCAGTCTCGGCCGTCGTATTCAAAATAATAACTCGGATACTCTTTCTTCGGGGGCGTGCTGTTGTCATTGAATAACAGATCGAGAATGCCCATAATCAGTTCTCCTTTCAGATCCGTCTATGGGTTTATTATAGCCGGATTTCCGTCCGAGTATGCATGCGCATGTTCCGATCGGCACCCAGCGTGTTCATGCATTCTCCGGCATGGGTTCCCCATCGGCGGGAAACTTCCGGTACAGCGTCAGGATCATCGTGATAAAGCAGGC
>JAFWCM010000119.1 GCA_017536885.1 Solobacterium sp. | reverse complement strand
GAAGATTGCTGGACTCTTGAAAGATCTGGAGAAGAAATGAACCTGAAGCCGAAAGATGTATACCGGATCGAAACCGGGGCTGATCTCTCCGAGGAGATGATCAGTTCTCTTCTGACGTTCTATCTGCCCTTAGTGGGCAATGACGCGGTGCTTTTATATCTCTTTCTTCACAGCGAAGGCCGCATGGCAAAAACGAATGAACCACACAGCCGGATCTCCGTGCATCTCAACCGGTCGATGGATGAGATCGAACGGGCCCGGGCACATCTTGAGGAGTATCTTCTGGTGCGCACCTGGGTCAATGAAAACGAGACCCGCAATTCCTATATCTATCGCCTGAACACCCCGCTTCCGCCCGAGAGCTTTCTTGCCAGCAATGAGTTTCTGAGCGCTTACCGAAGGGCGGTGGACAACCGCCACGCCGATGCCAGCGTCTCAAGAATCGAAAGCCGGGCCCTTCCGTTATCGGGGTACCGCGACATCACGCTCTCCGTACGGCATAAACCGCTGGAGCGGGAGCTATTGGAAAATGAGAATACCGCCGGGTCGAAGCCGGTGCGGCCGTCCTACCGCTTTGCCGAGGATGAGCAGGATATCCGCTTTGACTACGAGAAGTTTCTTTCCCTCGAACATGATCTCTGGTTTCCGAATATTCTGAGAACCAGCGAAAACATGGCACTGATCGGAAGGCTCGCAACCTTCTACGGACTTTCCCCGGAGACGATGGTGCGGCTGGTAGGCGATTCGATCACGCTGTTTTCGGGCGAGAAAACCCTGAACACCCAGCTGCTCGAGCGCAAGGCGGCCCGGGCAAAAACCGAACTCACGGAAGCGAAGGATCCTTACGCTCTCTCGCCGGTCTCCTTCCTGATGTCGAAGCAGAACGGCACTCCGGTGACCCAGGCCGACAAGCGGATTCTCGAAAAGCTCGCGAAGGAGATGCAGTTTCCGGATGAAGTCATCAATGTCATGATCGAATACATCCTCGAGCTCTCCGACAACCAGCTCAATAACCGCTTTGTGGACATGGTCGCAGGCGAGTGGGCAAGAGACGGGGTGGCGAACCGGGAAGATGCCTTCAAGGAAAGAAAGAAGAAGACCAGGCGCTCTTCTTCCCGAAAGATCGACCAGCTGCCGGCATATTACAACGCAAATCCCAGGCGCACCCAGGAGAAACAGACCATGAGCGAAGAGGAAGTGCGCCGGGCTACCGAGCTTCTGAAATCACGCGGAAAGGGGAAGACGGATGGATGAACTGAAACAGCCGAAAATCACCGAGGCATATCGTGCGGATCCGGAAGAGAGAAAGAAACTGTTCGAAAAGCTTCACAGGGACCGCTATGTGCACCGGCTCATGAAGAAGAACGGGATCCCCGAAGAGGAACTAGCCCGCTCCCTGTATCGCTTCAAGCGCTACCGCGAGGAGATTGAACCCTGCATCTCCTGTCAGTCGCTGAAGGACTGCAAGCAGAAGATTCAGGGCTTTCATCCCGGCCTGTATTATGACGGATTGCTGAATGAGCGGCTGGAAGCCTGCCGCTACCGGATGGAAGAGGATGAGCGGACCGCCCATCTTCAGAACTATCTGGTCAATGACCTTGCCCGGGAGTTCCATGCGGTGAGCTTTGATGAGATCGATATCTCCCGTGAGTCGAAGGAATATACCGAAGCGGTGCTGAAGGCATCGGATCTCTGTTATGAGGAGAAGGGTGCCTATCTCTATGGAAATATGGGCACCGGGAAGACGTATCTTGCGGCCTGTGCCGCCAACTACATCACCCGCAGCGGCAAGAAAGCCGCCTTCATCCACTGTCCGTCCTTCTTCGACCGCCTCGCTTCCTCCTATCACACCGGCGAATACCGGATTGAGGCAGAGCGGTGCCGGTTTGCGGATCTTCTGGTCATGGATGACATCGGCGCCGAAGCCGTCAGCGAGCGGGGGCGGATGGTAATGCTTTCGATTCTTGATGCAAGAATGCAGAATCACAGAATGACCTGGTTTACCAGCAATGATGATTATGAAATGCTGAGAAACCATCTGCGCTATACCTCCTCGGGAGAGGATACCGCCGCGGCGGACCGGATCATCGAGCGCATCCGGGCCCTGGCATCTCCGATCTATCTCTCCGGGGATGACCGGCGCAGTCTCTATGGATGATCGTCATATCGTGTGTATGATAGAATTATTTTAACTTTGAGGGTGTGAGTATGGTTAGAAAAATAGGTGTACTGACGTCGGGCGGAGATGCGCCCGGCATGAATACCGCGATCCGCAGTGTGACAAGAGTCGCGCTCAACAACGGGATCGAGGTGTACGGAATCTATGACGGATATCGGGGACTGCTCGAAGGAAGATTCATGAAGATGGAGCGCTCTTCCGTATCGGAAACGCTGAACCGGGGCGGAACGATTCTCGGCAGTGCGAGACTTCCCGAATTCCGGGAGCTTGACGTGCAGGAAAAATGCGTGGAGACCCTGAAGGAAAACGGGATCGATGCCCTGGTGGTGATCGGCGGCGACGGCAGTTACCGCGGGGCGCTGGCACTGACCAGGCTCGGCATCAACTGCATCGGCTTACCGGGGACAATTGACAATGATATTCCCGGCACGGATTTTACGATCGGCTTTGATACGGCACTGAATACCTGTGTGGAGTGCGTAGACAAACTGCGCGATACGAGTTCCTCGCATCACCGCTGTTCGATCGTCGAAGTCATGGGCAACCACTGCGGCGACCTTGCATTGTATACCGCGATCTCCTGCGGTGCGGAGATGGTCATCACCCCCGAAACCGGCTACGATGAGCTGGAAGTGCTCGAGAAGCTGAGATATCTCGATCAGGCGATTCACAAAAATCATGCGATCGTGATCGTTTCGGAAAAGACAACGGATATCCAGGCCCTTGCCAAGAAGATCAGCCTGAATACCGGTTTCAGCGGCAGGGCAACCGTGCTCGGCCATATTCAGCGCGGCGGCGCACCTTCGCCGACCGACCGAATGCTCGCCAGCCGGATGGGAGAGAAGGCGGTAGACCTTCTGACCGAAGGCATCGGCGGCCAGTGTGTCGGAATCATCGACAACGAGATCTCCTCGATGTCGATCGAAGACGCCCTCGAGCGCCCGCGCAGCAGCCGCAAGCATCTTTACCGCCTGTTTGACCGCCTGGTCTGATCATTTCCTTAAAACAAACTCCGGTATCTTTCACCCGGCGCATTGAACCCCTGATGCCTGACTTCAGGAAAAACGCGGAGGAAAACGATGGCACGAAAATCAATTTTTGAAATGAAGGTATCGGAGGTGTATCCTCTTTTGGTCCGGAAGGCGGAGCGCAGGGGAAGGACAAAGGAAGAGGTGGATGAGATCATCGCCTGGCTTCTCGGATACGATATGGAAGAGGCGGATCAGACCGTTTCCTATGGCGAATTTTTTGAGAATGCACCGAAGCTGAATCCCAGGGCTTCGCTGATCAAAGGAAAGGTCTGCGGCGTGGATGTGGAGAAGATCGAAGATCCGCTGATGCAGAAAATCCGCTGGCTGGACAAGCTTGTGGATGAACTTGCGAAGGGAAAACCCATGGAGAAAATCCTTCGATGAAGCACTATGAATATGATGCAGTGCTTCATGAAGAAAAGAAGGACGGAGGTGCCTGGGTGGAGTTTCCGTATGATCTTCGTATGGAGTTCCGCAAAGGCCGTGTGAAAGTACACGCGGAATTCGACGGCATTCCCTATGACGGCAGTATTGTCAACATGGGGGTGAAGAACCCGGACGGAACTGTCTGCTATGTGATCGGCGTTCTGAAATCCATTCGGAAAAAGCTGAACAAAAAAGATGGAAGCACAATCCATGTGTACATTGAGGAGCGGCAATGAGGATTGGGGAATACACTGAGGAACAGGAGGAAGCGCTTAAGCCGCGGCAGGTTAAAAACCATCCGGTCTGAAGTGCCCGATGAAGAACGGACCTTCCGGGGCATGCCGGCGCTGCGGAAG
>JAFWCM010000118.1 GCA_017536885.1 Solobacterium sp. | reverse complement strand
TGATAGCGGATGATCGGAAAGACATAGCTTGCCAGGGATTCCTCGGCATCCATGCCATGGATCGCATTCACCGCCTCCAGCTTGACCATTGACCAGTGCATCGGATCGATCGCCTTGCGGATGCTGGGTTCATTGCAGTTGTATTTCTTCTCCGTAAAGGGAAAGCAGGTCGCGGTATCGATGACCACAGCCGAGGGAGACTGAAACCGCAGGGCTTCCTTCAGCCAGTAATAGGAAACTACAAGACTCTGTTCTTCACTGGCGAGATTGAAGCTGCGGATGTTTGTTCTGTCGTAGAGCTCCTGAGGGGAGAACGCGGAAATGGCGTGGCTGCTTCCGAGGAATATCACATCCACGCTGTCCTTCTTCATTTCATAGAATCCCTGATAGGTCACATCCAGCGGCCAGTAGTTGTCATTGAGAAACTTCGGGCGGAAGATCTCGGAGAACCCGAGCGCCAGCAGGATGAGGGTGACCAGAAGGATCATCGCATGTTTCAGAAACGATCTGCTGTTTTTCTTCATTAGAATTCTCCGTAGATAAATGCCTGGGCATCATAGCCGAAGCCATAGGTTCCAAAGATCATGATCACCGCAATCACCAGCACATAAAAGCAGAACCGGACCGGCCACTTCCAGCGGATCACCATCGCTTCGGGATCCATCTTCTGATTGAAGTGCTGGAGGATCACAAAGGAAAAGAATGCGAGCAAAAGAAGGATCCATTCGATCCCGCCGAGGCCGAGGAACCCGGCTTCTTCCGGAAGCGGATGAAACCGGACAAAACTCTGCAGGTTTTTCAGAACGGTCCGAAAGCCGTAGGAACGAAACAGCACCGAACTCAGTATGAGCATGGCAGTGGTGATGAACTGACGGACGCGTTTTTTTACAAGCGCGCTGCCGTGAATTCTTTCCCAGAAGGCATCCCTTGCCTTCAGGGTTTTGGCGCCGATGAACTGATAGACGACATTGATCATGCCCCAGGCAAGATAGGTCAGCGATACCCCATGCCAGAGCGCCGAGAAAAGAAACACCATGCAAAGATTGAACCAGCGCCGCACCTCCCCTTTGCGTGAACCGCCCAGCGGGAAGAAGATATAATCCCTCAGCCAGGAGCCAAGGGTAATATGCCATCGGCGCCAGATCTCGGCGTTGGATTGCGAGGTAAAGGGATGATCGAAGTTGTCATCGAGGAGAATGCCGAAAAACCGGGCGACTCCCTGGGAGAGCAGAACGCAGGCAAGAAAATCCGCGTAGAGCTGAACCAAATACATGGTGGTTCCAAGCCAGGCGGCGGGGCCGGTATAGACCCCTGCCTCCATGTAATAGGTATTGGCGGCAATGCCGGCGCGGTCGGCAATCAGAAACTTCAGAAACAGAGCAAGCAGAATCTTCAGAAATCCCCTCTGAAAGTTCTCTTCTTCAAACCTGTGCCCCTCTTTTAACATCGGGGCCAGGCGGCCGTATCTCGGGATGGGACCCTGCACCACCTGGGGGAAGAAGGAAACAAAAAGAACGTAATGAAGAAGGTTCTTCTCCGCTTCGATGCGTCCGTGCATGCAGTCACTCAGATAGGCGATGATCTGCAGGGAGATATAGGACAGTCCCAGCGGAAGAATAAAAGCGGACAGACTGAAATGAAGTGCCTGAGAGAATAGATGAGCGAAAAACGGAAAGGTGCTGAGAATGATTGCGGCAGACAGCAGCGGATAACTGCCCTTCACCTTTTTGGAAAACAGCCAGCTGGAAACAATCATCCAGGCAAGCACCGGAACGCTTTTGGGACTGGCAAGAACATAAAAACAAGCCGAACCGGCCAGCAGCGAAATCCAGCGCCGGTTCAAGGGAAGCAGGTAATAGAGTGCCGCAGCGGCTCCGACCAAAAGGCCGTACTCAAGGGTAAGATAATTCATCGCTTTTTATCGTATCAGAAAACCGAATCGGAATTAAAGCACAATTCCGGCCAGGCTGATCAGGGCGGCAGCGCACAGCGTAAGTTCGAGCACCCATTGCCCGATAACCGTCCACTGAAACATGCGGTATACAAACAGAAACATAATCGCTTCCGTGCATGGATTGAAGAGAACGCTGAAGGTATGGGCAAACATGGGGCCCGTAAAATAGGAGATTCCCGGCGTGCAGAGCGGATTGACGAAGAGGATCAGAGTGCACAGCAGGACAGTGCGGACCATGCAGTCCTGTTTCTCTTCCGCAAGCAGAAACAGGCTGATCACCCCGCCCCAGCGGAACAGGTTCAGAATGATCTCGACGATATCGGAATGCAGGAAGATATAGTCGCGCATTCCGTCCACTTCGGTGAAGTCCTGGAAGTAATAGGTATAGCTGATCAGGCTCGAATCCTTCTTCAGCAAGACCAGGATCACGGAGAACACGACCATGAGGCCGGGGATCCCAAAAAACATGATCGCCCGGTAATGATCAAAGAAGTATTCTTCCGCTCTTGCGATCCACCGCCGCATCGGTCTCACATAGCGGCGGAAGGAAAACCAGAGATAGAGAAGAAATAATACCCAGGAAAGCGGCCACCACCACTGCTCCGAAGATTTGACCGCAATATAGAGCATCAGCGGAATCAGAAAGGTAAAGAAATCAAACAATGAGCGGATTTTGCGGATCGAAAAGAGATAGGCCATAAAGCCGTAGAGCACGGCAATCGCACAGAGTCCGAACCCGTTGTCGCAGGCAAGACCCGCCCCGAACACGGGAATCAGCAGGTATTTGATCTGCTCGTTTCCGATGCGCAGATAGCTGTGGCAGACCATGATGGCCAGCGCCGTAAACAGGATCAGCCAGGAAGTGCCGAGCCACGCCGCGTTCTGTGTCCAGGCGGTGTAGCTGCCGTTGAGCAGAAGATAGGCAAACAGCGAGAATTCAAACCAGTGGTTTTTCAGTTTGAATCCCCGCACCACATTCACTATCAGCATCGTCGAAACCATCACGCAGAACAGCCCCAGCCCATAGATTTCGGCAGCGCTGACATTGACGAGCGGTACGGAGCTCACAAAGCGGTGCGGCAGATCACAGAGCCAGGCAAAGCAGAGGGCAAAATGATAGTATCCCTGATACTTCGGCGTCTGAAGTTCGCTCAGTGATTTCCGGGAGAAATCCGCTTCCATGGCAGTGCCCAGCACCGCTTCTCTCCGGATTGTCAGAAAGATGAACAGCGACGCGGCCAGCAATACGATCAATGTCTCCCAGCGAAACAGAGATCTTTTCACATCGGGCAGATCGAAGAACAGAAAGACCAGTCCGGCCGCAAGCACAAGACAAGAAGCGACGATAATCCAGCGGAAGGACAGGCCCATGATTTCCGCGGGGTAAAACAGCAGCTGCATCACCGCCAGAAGAAACGCAAAACCGACCGGCGCATGATAGCCGGTCCGATCGATGCCGAGCATCCGTTTTGCCCAGGCGCCGGTTCCTTCCGCAATCCCGAGCAGTACAAGTGTAAGGATGAAAATCAGAATATACATGATTATTCTTCAGGCTCGCTTTCCGCCTTCTTCTTCCCGAATTTCCCGACGATAAAACTCATGCACAGGAAATTGACAGGAATATAGATCGGCACGGAGATGAGTTTCGCATACTGTTCCGGAACACCGAGCAGCCGGTGAAGGATTTCCACAATCAGAAAGGAGATGATCCAGCCGGGGATATAACTCAGCGGGAAAGTGATGAAGCTCTTCCAGGACAGTTCCTGATGATAGGTGAATTTCATGTTGAGCAGATAGGAAGGAATCATGGAGATCGCGTCAGACAGAATCGAGGCTATTCCGACTTCTGTTCCCATGGCGATAAATCCGCGGTTGAGAAGAAGACAGAATACCGTATTGAACGCGCCGATAATACCGAACGTCAGAAATTTTTTATTCAGAAACTTTTCCTTGATCTTCTCCCACATGGCCTTGCCCTTTCAATCCTCCGCAGATCCGCGAAACGACAGCTGTCATTTTCCGTGATGATTCACTCCGTCCATTCTAACACTTAAACTCAAAGCGGGCTCATCCAACTCCGCAGAAAGAAACGGCATCCTTTCGCAGAACCGCAGGCACTGTCTTTCTCCGCAGCTCTTTGGAAATGCAAAAACAGAACCGCGGATTCCGGTCCTGTTTCGGTTTTGATTCAGAGTGTTCTGCCCCGGACAATTGCCGGATATGTCCCGTAGGAATCATAGGAGTCATACGGATCATAGTAGTCAAAATAATCGAAGAAGTCGTAGATATAGTCCTCCGGGAGATCATCGAACGGGATTGAATCGCCTCCGTTCCGGATATCCTCATAAGGATCCTGGATTCCGTTCTCCGCATCCTCCTTCTGCTTGCCGGTACCGTAGCATCTGCCGAGACTCTCGGACCAGACCCAGTCATAGGCTTCGCAGGTTTTCTGATCCGTCGCTTCGTAAGGGAACCATGGTTCAAGGTAATACTCTTCCGTTTTCTCCTTTTCCTCTTCCGTCTCGAAGCATTCGTAAAGGTCATCCGACCAGACCCAGCCATAGGCTTCACAGGACTTTTTGCTAAGAACATCATAGGGATCGATCCGGCCTTCCGGAATTTCTTCTGCCGGTTTCTCCTCCGGTTTTTCTTCTGCCGGTTTCTCCTCCGATTTTTCTTCGGCCTTCTTCTCTTCGGCCTGTTTCATTTCATCCTGATCTTTGAAGCATGACTTCAGGGTATCGGACCATACCCAATCATAGGCCTCGCAGGTTTTCTTCGTTTTCGCATCAGCCGGGACTTCGGGAGTCTTCTCTTCCATTGCCTGGGATTCCTCCTCTGCCTTCTGACGCTGTTTTTCGGTTTCATAGCAGGACTCAAGATCTGCGGACCAGTATCCCCCGACAATACGGCAGGCCTGGGCATTTCTGATTTTGCTGTAATCGGGCTGATCCGATTCGGGAATCGACGGAGTAATCTCACCGTTTGAACTCAGATAATATCCGGTTCTGCGGCCGTCGAGCAGAAGCTGCCCGTCAGCGGAAATCGTGACCTGGGTTCCGTCTTTGCCGT
>JAFWCM010000117.1 GCA_017536885.1 Solobacterium sp. | reverse complement strand
TGTCCATTGTTTCTTATGATACAGGCAATGTTATAATTCTATCAAGGAGTGATATGATTTACTTTTTTTCATTGGATGCATTATTTGAAGACACGCTGCCGACACTCGGTGCGGTAGATCTGTTCCGGACTCTGATCGACCGCCAGGAAAGATTTCTGATCCTGACGGACAAGGCGAACCGGTCCCGCCGCCAGCTGGCGCAGTATCTCTACGACAGCGGCTTTCCGTTGCTTTATGAAGAACTGTTTTATACCTCAACGATGGCTGCGGTCGATGCGGTGAGACGGAACTACCCCGAAAAGCGCACTGCCTATTACCTCGGAAATGAAGCGCTTGGAAACACCCTGCGGGAGGGCGGTTTTATCATCGATCTTAACCAGGCCGACTGGCTGTTTCTCGGCAGTAATAAAAATGCCACGTACCGGGACTATTGCGATGCCCTGAGAATTCTCGATCACGGGGCGACGATGATCTGCACCTGTGATGATGTGCGGGAAGCGGGGAAGGACTTCCCCGGCATCGGTCCGGGAGCGATTGCGGCGATGCTCGAAACCGCTTCGGGAAAGAAATCACTGCATGCCGGCTGGCCGGCACCCTTATTATTAAAAAAGGCGCTCCGCTATATGGGATGCGCCGCTGAGGAAACGATTTTCATCGGCTCTGATCTTAAGGGACAGATCGCAGTTGCCCAGCAGGCGGGATTTGCGACGATGTATGTGCTCAACAGCAGAGAATTAGGGGAGGATCTGCGCGAATCCCCGATCCGGCCGACCTATATCGTGGAGAATCTAAAGGGCGTCCTTGACTGACCGGCAGTCCCCGAGAAACAGACCGGCCAGAGCGACCATGGCAGGATCGTGAAGAAGACGCTCGGGATGCCACTGAACCGCAAGAATGCGGTTTTTTTCCATGGCTTCCACGATGCCGTCGCTGCTGTAGGCGGATACGGTAAAGCCAGATGCCGGGGTGTTTACCGCCTGATGGTGATAGGAATTGACAGAGATCTCACTGCCGAAGAGTTTCTGCATGCGGGTCCCTTTGACCAGCCGGACGGTATGCGCGGTTTTTCCGTCGTCTATGGGCGGGGTCATCTGCCTCTGATTGTGTTCGGTTTCGATCAGGCTCGGGATATCCTGGATAAGATCACCGCCATGGGCCGCATTGATGAGCTGAATGCCCCGGCAGATGCCGAATACCGGCTTGCCCGCTTTTTCAAAAGCGCGCAGAAGCAGAAGGTCAGATTCATCAAACCGTCCGTCGGAATATACCTCTGTCGTTTCGTCCTTATCACATCCGTAAATCGCGGGATCAATGTCAGCCCCGCCGCTGATGCATAAGCCGTCAAGCACGCGGGCAAAGGCTTCCGCATCAGATTCCGATACGATCGGCAGGATAAAGCAGAGAACTCCGGGATCAGCGGCTTTGAAGTAGTCGATGTAGTCCTGGATTTCATAACAGGCGACCTGTCCGTAGACTTCGGTCTGCCTCGAAGTAATACCGATCATAAGCGGTTTCATAGTCATCCTCCTGAGGGTTGAAGCGGTTTCCGGTTCATTGCGGAAACATCATGGATAATGCTATAATACAGCATTATTACGAAAGGAAGGAATTTCAGTTGGACGATCCCGTACCGTTATTATTCACTGCATTGAAAAAGGAGAGAGCTTTATGAGCGGCCTGTCTGATTCGGCGCTTCTCATATCGCTTGTGGTTCTGGTTCTTTTTTCCGGTCTTTTTTCGGCGATTGAAACCGCCTATTCCAGTGCCAGCAGAATCAAACTCAAAGCCCTCGCGCCTCATATGCCAAAGGCAGCCGGGGTGTTAACCGTTCTTGAAGATTATGACCGGTTCATTTCGACTGTTCTGATCGCCAACAATATTGTCAATATCCTTGCGGCAACCATCGGCACCCTGTACTTCACCCGTCTGTTCCAGGAACACGGGCCGGCGATCTCCACGGTCGTGATCACGGTTGCGGTGCTGCTGTTCGGAGAGATTGCCCCCAAGACAATCGCCAAGCGGATGCCTGAGAGCTTTGCCGTGCATACCCTCGGATTCGTGCAGTTTTTCGAATTCCTGTTAACCCCGCTGACCTGGCTGTTTTCGGGATGGCAGTGGCTTGTCAACAAGCTGGTCAAAATCGAAGAAGATGACAGCGACATCTCCGATGAACTCATCACGATGGTGGATGAGGCACAGAAGGAAGGCGATCTTGAAGAACACCAGTCCGATCTCATCTCGGCGGCGATCGAGTTCAATGATCTCGATGTCAAGGATGTCCTGACACCGCGGGTCAAAATCGTTGCCGTTCCCATCACCGGTTCGATCGAAGAGGTGGAGAAGATCTTCCGGGCCAATTCCTATTCCCGGCTTCCGGTCTATGAAACCAACATCGACAATATCGTCGGCGTCATCCATGAAAAGGATCTTTACAGCATGCTTGTGTCGGATCAGAAACAGTATCTGCGCCGGATCATCAAGCCGGTGATCTACACCAGCGAAAACGTCAAGCTCTTCACGCTGCTCAAACAGCTTCAGTACGCCAAGCTCCATCTGGCGGTGGTATTGGATGAATACGGCGGAACCGCCGGAATTATCACAATGGAAGACATCATCGAAGAACTGGTCGGAGAAATCTACGATGAGCACGATACCGTGCAGGAATACTATGAGCGGGTCGGTGAAAACAGCTGGCTTGTCAAATGCACCGCCGATATCGACGATATGATGGAGAAGTTCGACGTCGACTATGATGAGGATGAGTATGACTTCATCACCGTCAGCGGCTGGGTGATCCATGAACTTGACCGCATTCCCCAGGCAGGCGATGAGTTCGACTACAAGAACCTGCATGTGACGGTGACCCGTGCCGATCAGCGGAAGGTCAATGAGATCCGGGTCGATATTCTGACGGAGAAGGAATAACCATGCAGGAATACTTTGTGGAGGAGACGCTTTCTCCGGGAAAAATCATCGAACTTCCGAAGGACAAAGCGGATCACGCCTTTAAGGTGCTGAGGCTCAGCCATGAGATGATCCGTCTTGTGAGTCAGGGAACGGGCTGGTTTGCGGAAGCGTATCAGGAAGGAAAGAAGGGGCTTGCCCGGGTGATCTCCCGGGATCCCGATATCAATGAACTGCCGGTGGATTTCACCTTGTGCATGGCTTTAATACGGCGGGAGAAGTTTGAACTCGTCCTGCAGAAGGCAGCCGAGCTTGGGGTCAGTAAAATCGTTCCCTTTGTCTCAAGCCGCTGTGTGGTCAAGGCAAAAGAAGAAAAAAGCCAGAGGCAGCTGGAGCGGTGGCGGGCAATCCTGACGGAGGCGAGCGAGCAATGCAAGCGCAACCGGATTCCGGACATTGTCTCACCATTATCCGTCTCTGATCTCGATACATGCATGCAGAGTGTGAATCTCTGTGCTTACGAAGGGGTCAGAACCAGTGCTGTTTCTGTCTCCGGGGCAATGAAACCCGAGCCGGTCACGGCGGTGATCGGACCGGAGGGCGGATTTTCGGAAGATGAGGTGAAGCTTCTGGAAACCATGGGCTATACGCCGGTGAGCCTCGGCAATCGGATTCTGAGAGCGGAAACCGCCGCCATCTATATCTGTTCCGTGATCGGGGAGGCACTGATGTAAACCCGGCCGGCGGTGAGAATGCACGGATCAGAATCCCGAATCCATCTCTGAAAAAGAGTAAGCGCGCGATGAATCTCATCCGGGCTTTTTTTCATTTCACGGAAAGAGGATGATTCCGGTAGTTTTACCGGCTTCTTCTTTCGGTTACTCTTTGCGCAGAAGGCAGTCATTGCCTTACATCTGTGCAATCGATACTGAAACAGAAGGATATCCGTAATCAGCCGGAAGCTCCTTTTTCTGGTTCTGTTCTGAAATAAAACCGGAAAGGTCAGCCGGATTCCGATCCCGCATGCATGAGAAAGGACGCTGTTTCCAGGCGTCCTTTCACACGTTCATATCGATGACTTCAGTTTTCGGATCAGTCCCCGCCGGGAAGCTGCTGCCGCAAAAGCACCCCGGTGAGAAACTGTGCCAGCTTCGTGCTGCCAGCGCGGGAGAGATGGATGCCTTCGGCATAGTCGCTGTGCTCTGGCCGGATTGGGATCACCGTGAAGGAATCGAGAAGGGAAAGCTCTGGTTCACTTTCCGTATCCTCAATGACCACAAGCTCCGCCGGGATGTCATGAAAGAGGGAGGTGAGGCGGAGAGAGAGATCGCTTTCCTCCAGCCGCTTCTGGGAAAACACCAGCGTGATGTTTTCCGGCAGAATCCCGGCTTCATACAACTGGCGCGACCGCTTTTCGAGAAGCGAGGCACTGAGATCTTCTTCGGCAAGAACATAGGTCTCTCCTTCCGGAAGGGAAAGATCATTCATGCAGGCAAGAAGATATCCGTCCCCGGCAAGATACCTGCGGTGATTTTCTTTCGGAAGCAGCTCGAAGAGACGGTCCGTGAGCGAAGAATACACAAGATCCGTATAGGCGGCTCTTCCTTCTTCGGTGAGATGAATGCCGTCGGAGTAGAAGTAGTCCTCATGGCCTCTGGAACAGGTATCCCAGTCGATCACGGTGAGATTTTCAAATTCCTCCCCAAGCTGCCAGATCTTATCCGTGTTGTAGAACTGCCAGTTGTTGGTGGTCGTGATCCAGAACACCTGGCGGTCTCCGCACAGTTCAATGATTCTGCGGCAGACGGAAAGATCGAGCGGAGAGTTGGTTCCGATCCCGATTACCACGGGACCAAACTCAGTTCCTTTTTCCAGGGCCTCTTCGATGATGTAATAAGCAGGCCAGAAGGAGCGGTTCTCCCTGGCATCGACGGTGCCGTTGGGGAAGGTCTGTTCCAGCCGGTATTTGGCCCCGAGCATCACCGAGTCGCCGATCGCAAGAACGGGAAGTTCAGAGGTATGAACAAGCGAAGCTCGGACCGCGGGATCGCTGTAACAGGCCAGCTGTTCCTTCTGGTGGCTGAGATAGCTTTCCTGCAGGGAAGCCACCGTGGTGCGGCATTCCTGCAGGCGGGCATTGACTTCCGCTCTGAGTTCATTCAGCCGCGCTTCTTCTGCGGCTTTTTCCCGGCGGATGCTTTCCTGATGAAAAAAAGAGGCCAGGGAAAAGCCAAGGAAAAGACCAAAGAGAGCTGCCAGTACATAGCGTTTCATAAACACAGGCATTATATCCGAATTCAAGAGACTCTGACAGAATGAAAATCCGTACGCTGGGATTTTCTTTCCGCATGGGCAGTGTTCTTTTCAATTCCAAAGTATGAAAAACATGAAAACTGTTTTACCGTGTCACCAAAGTCACCAGAGAATTCCTCACTGCGAAGACTGATGGGGTGCCATATTGTTTTATAATATAAAAGTTAGTTCACTGCAGGATGTGAATACCTGTAAAGACAATATAAAATACAGCTTTTTCAGATAGTGAAAAGGGGAACTGGTATGAAAAACAGAAAGAACCACAGCATGAAGAGACGGCTGCCGGCAGTCCTGCTGGCTTTCAGTCTGCTTTTGAATATGCCGGGTACTGTTGCGGCAGAAGAAACTCCGGAAGAGATCATCACGGAAACTTCGGAACATACGACAGAGATGACGGAAGACCCCATCCCTGATCCCGCATCCCGGGAGACAGAAGAGATTCCTTCCGAAGAACCGGAAGAAACACCGGAACCAATCCCTTCCGAAGTGCCGGAAGAACCCGAGGATGTGAACGAACCTTCCGGGAATGAAGGTGAAGTTCCGGAAGAACCGCCGGTCAGCGAAGAGACAGCGGAACCGAAGGCTTCCGCCTTTTCGGATTCAGTCACCGTATCCGGTGTGACAATTTCTGTCAAAGCAGACGAAACTGTGTTTCCGGAAGGCGCAGCGCTTCAGGTATCCGAATCTGACAAAGCCCAATCATCTGCCTTATCACTTTCTGAGGAAGAATCTTCCGATGACGAACAGGAAGAGGAAGAAGCCGAGGTTATCATCGCATCCTCCTACCGCTTTGATGTCCGTATCCTCGATGAAGCGGGAAATCCCATCCAGCCAAAGGAAGGAACCTCAGCTACCCTGAGCTTTTCCATGGAAGAAGCGGAGAATCCGAATCTTACTGCCCGGGTCTTCCGGGAAAAAGACGGCGGGCGGGAAGAACTGGAATCCCGTACGGAAGAGGGCTCTGTGGTTCTGGCGGCTTCGGTTTTGTCCAATTATACGATTGAGTTTGTGTATCAGAGAAAAACGTTCCCCGGCACGCCCGGTTCGGTATACAAAATCAAATCGATTCTGGAGTATGCCGGAATCGTTCTGAAAGAAGACGAAAAGATCGATGCGGTTTCCCTTGATTCCCAGGGGAAGCAGTTTGCGGTGCTCTCCACAGTGGATGATGAACAGTATATAGAGCTGGAAAGCATATCCGCATCGGATATCGGGCACAGGGGAGTGCTGAGCGTCAGGATCGGAAAGATCACCTATGAGATCAAGCTGATCTGTTCCGACCAGCTCTGGTATATTTACCGGGATGAAAAGAATACCGTCGGCGAAGGACGGGCTTTGACAAACTATACGCTGGTGAGCGATACAACAAGGCTGTCGTTCACCAATGGCTGGTATGTGTTCAAGGGCGATCTGAAATTCACAAAAGACCGCGTCACGATCCAGGGCGACCAGGTGAACTTCGTCCTCTGTGACGGAGCGACGGTCAAGTTTGATTACGGCCTGCGGATTTCCGGAAATGCGCATCTCAACATCTACGGACAGGCCAATAATTCCGGAATGCTGAGTGCGGAATCCGCAACCTCCTTTCTTGGTATTTCGACTTCAAGCCGGGCGGCAATCGGAGGCAATAAGAACGATACCGGCGGAAGTATTACGATCAACGGCGGTATTGTGAATGCGACCGGCAGTGACGGGGGTGCCGGCATCGGTGCCGCGAAAAACGGAACGTTCGGAAATATCATCATCAACGGCGGCGAAGTCAATGCCCGGGGCGGCGGGGATGCGGCCGGCATCGGCGGCGGTGAATACGGCGGCCCGATTTCCAGAATCGAGATCAACGGCGGTGAGATCATCGCCACCGGCGGATATAAAAACGGCGCCGGCATCGGCGGCGGTGATGAAAGCAAAGACGGCGGCCAGATCATCATCAACGGCGGCTATGTCAAAGCGGTCGGCGGCAGTAAGAATGAAATGGGAGGACCTGCATATTTTACCAACGCAGCCGGGATCGGCGGCGGCAGGCACCGCAGCGGGCCTGATCAGATCATCATCCGTGGCGGCACGGTCGAAGCCTACGGAGGAAACCGCGGCGCCGGCATCGGCGGCGGCGATGAAGCATCTTCCGGAACCATTCTGATTTACGGCGGTGAGGTCAATGCCTCCGGCGGAACCAACAGTGCCGCCATCGGCGGCGGTGAATACGGCGGGATCGGAAAAAACGCCCGGGTAGAGATCTTCGGCGGCAGCGTGAATATCCATCAGACATACGGAATTTCCAGCAATGGAGCGGGCATCGGCGGCGGATATGGTTTTCCTGACGATCCTCGAAATGATCAGGGCGGCGATGTGATCATTCACGACGGCCTGATCAAAATCGAAGCTTACAACGGTGCCGGGATCGGCGGCGGAGGCGGCAACGGCTCCGGCGGCAATGTCACGATCAATGGCGGAATTGTACTGATTTCCAGTGAAAAAGGAGCCGGGATCGGCGGCGGCGGCGTCACTCAGAATGTCATGTCCGGAAAACTGCAGTCAAACGGCAACGGCGGTCATGTGACGGTTAACGGCGGCGAAGTCTATGCGATTTCGACGGAAGGCGGCGCTGCGATCGGCGGCGGCAGCGGGAAGAGCGGCGGTACGCTGGTGATCAACGACGGGTTTGTTGTCGCTGTGACCAGTCCGATATTCTATGACTGGATTCTGAGTTTTAAATACGCAAAGCCGTGGGACCACAAGATTTCGTCAATGATCGCTGTCACTGTGTTTTTAGCCCGCAAAATTTTTACGAATCCGGAAACAAAATCTCCTGCCGCAGTCGGCGGCGGATATATTGGGGGAAACTTTGACAGAGGCGGAGACGCCGGTATTCTGGTCATGAACGGCGGCACCCTGATCGCAAAGTCCGGATACAGGGATGTCGCGGCGATCGGGCCGGGTTCCGGCGGGAAAAAGAACGATGCCTTTACAATTCCGAAAAACATGAAGGTTCTTGCCGGCGATGATGTGACA
>JAFWCM010000116.1 GCA_017536885.1 Solobacterium sp. | reverse complement strand
TGTCGAGATGAAGCCGAAGAAGAAAACCCCGGCCCATGCGGCGGATACCTTTGCGGAGCTTGTCTGTTCCAACAGCCTGCGCTCCGATGCATTAACCAACGGCGTAGGTTTATTGAAAGAGGAGATGCGGACGATCGGCTCTTTGATCATGGAAGCCGCCGATGCCAACCGGATTCCCGCCGGCAGTGCCCTGGCGGTGGACCGCAACGGCTTTTCCGCCTTCATCG
The DNA here is from genome assembly GCA_017536885.1 of Solobacterium sp. Lineage (GTDB taxonomy): Bacteria > Bacillota_I > Bacilli_A > Erysipelotrichales > Erysipelotrichaceae > Bulleidia. The sequence continues at coordinate 6,713 of JAFWCM010000116.1, read as the reverse complement.
ATCAGAAGATCCGGACGTGTGAGAAGATCACGGTGATCGAAGAGGAAGCGGATGCGATTCCGGAAGGACCCTGCATCATCGCCACCGGCCCATTGACCAGCGATGCATTGATGAATCCGATCAGGGATCTGTTCAATGAGCAGTACTGCTATTTCTTTGATGCGGCGGCCCCGATCGTAACGGCGGAGTCGATCGATTTCACCAAAGCCTACCGGAAGTCGCGCTATGACAAGGGCGACGCCGATTATGTCAACTGCCCGATGACGCAGGAGGAGTTCAGCCGCTTCTATGAAGCATTGATCACGGCAAAGACGGCACCGCTGCACGACTTTGAACAGGAGATTTACTTCGAGGGATGCATGCCGTTTGAGGTCATGGCAAAGCGGGGCAGAAACACCCTGCTGTTCGGACCGATGAAGCCGGTCGGACTCGAACACGAGGGAAAGCGCCCCTATGCGGTGGTGCAGCTGCGCCAGGACAATGCCATGGCGAGCCTCTACAACATCGTCGGTTTCCAGACCCATCTCACCTGGCCGGAACAGAAGCGCATCCTGCAGATGATTCCGGGACTGGAACACTGCGAGATCGTCCGCTATGGCGTCATGCACCGGAACAACTACATCAACTCCCCGCACTGCCTGCGGGAAACCTATCAGGCAAAGGACAGGGATGATCTCTTCTTCGCCGGCCAGATGACGGGCGTGGAAGGATATGTGGAAAGCGCGGCCTCGGGAATGATGGCCGGCATCAACCTCGCAAGGTATCTCAAAGGACAGGAACTTACCATCCTTGGCAGGGAGACGATGATCGGCGCGATGGCCCATTACATCACCCACGCCGATCCGAAGCACTTCCAGCCGATGAACGCCAACTTCGGCATCATGCATTTATCGCAGCAGGTGAAGAAGAAGGACAAGAAGGCCGCCTATGCGCCCCAGTCCCTGGCAAAGATCACAGAGGAGATCGAACATGGCCGGTTATGATGAAATTCTCGACCGCTTTCTTGCCCATATCCGCGTTTCCCGCACCGGCTCCCCCGATACCGAAGAGGCATACCGGCGGGATCTCGAGCGCTTTCTCGGCTATCTTGAAGACGAGAAAATCAGATCGCTGGAAAAAGTGAACAAGACGATCATGACCGAGTATGTCATGAAGCTGAGAAGCGGTGACATCGGCGGCGTGCCGCTGTCCAACAGCTCCTATGCGCGCAATCTCTCCAGCATCCGCTCCTTCTACCGCTATGCCAACCGCTATGAGGGTATCGAGAACAACCCGGTGCGCAACTTTAAGGTCAGCTCCGTGCGCCGCAAGCTCCCCGAGTTTCTGACCTTTGATCAGATGGAGGAGATGTTTGCGACCTTTGATCTGAACGATCCCGCCGGCATTCGCGACCGCTGCATCATGGAGGTCATGTATGCATGCGGCCTGCGTCTTTCTGAATGCGCATCTCTTCAGGTTTCGCGGATCCGCCTCGATGAGAAGTATCTCACGGTGCTCGGCAAGGAGAGCAAGGAGCGCATGGTTCCCTTTTACGGCCGCTGTGCGGCTTTGATCCGCCTGTATCTTCAGGAGAGCCGGCCGGTGTTTGAACAGGAGAAAAACGACATTCTCTTTCTCAACCGCAAAGGGCAGGGGATGAGCACCCGGTCCATTCAGAACATCTGTGAGAAAGCCGGGCTCGATGCCGGACTGTCGATCCATGTCCATCCCCATATGATCCGCCACAGCTTTGCGACCCATCTGCTCGATAACGGGGCAGATCTAAGGGTCGTGCAGGAACTGCTCGGACATGAGAATCTCAGCACCACGCAGATCTATACTCATGTCACTGCCGACCGTCTCAAAGACGCCGTAAGCAGGGCGCATCCGCATGCGAAAAAAGCGTAAAAAAGTAAAATTTCTATGGTGACACGGGTGAAACCTGTGCTATGATTAGCAGGCACTCGTGTTTTTTTATTGCGGGTGCAAATACTCACACAGGGGATTCCGGTTCCCGTGCATCTCTTTCTTGCATGGTCGGAGATGTTGATCCGGTTCGAACCTGTGGCGGATAACAACGGAAAGAGAGGTTAAGAAAAAAATGACTGTTGTCTCCATGAGGAAAATGCTCGAGAACGGTGTTCACTTCGGACACCAGACCCGCAAATGGAACCCTAAGTTCCGTCCGTTCATCTACACCAGCAAGAACGGCATCTACATCATCGACCTGGCCAAGACCCAGGAACAGCTCGATGTCGCGTATGCCAAGCTGAAGGAGATCACGGAAAACGGCGGAAAGGTTCTGTTCGTCGGAACAAAGAAGCAGGCTCAGGCCCCGATTCTGGCCGAAGCTCTGCGCTCCGGTTCCTTCTATGTCAACCAGAGATGGCTCGGCGGAACGCTCACCAACTTCCGCACGATCCAGAAGTCTGTCAAGAAGCTGGTCGAAATCGAAGAGATGGAAGCTTCCGGAACCATCAACGTGTACAAGAAGAAGGAACAGTCCGTTCTGCTCAAGAGAAAAGAACGTCTGGAAAACTTCCTCGGCGGAATCAAGGAAATGAAGAAACTGCCGGATGCACTGTTCGTGGTTGACCCGATCGAAGAGCACAACGCAGTTGCGGAAGCACGCAAGCTCCACATCCCGGTCTTCGCGCTGATTGATACCAACGCGGATCCCACAACGGTCGACTATCCGATTCCCGCAAACGACGATGCGGTTCGTTCCATCACTCTGATGGTCGGTGTCATCGCCGATGCGATCTGCGAAGCCAAGGGCAATGTTCTTGAGTTTGCGCATCAGGAAGACGAGAGCGTCGAAGACATCACGATGAAGGATGTCATGATCAATGTTGAGCAGCAGGCTGCCGAGTACGAGCGCAGAAAGCGTCAGCGTTACGAGGAGCGCCGCCAGCAGATGCAGAACAGAAGCCGTTTCAACCGGGACGGCCAGAGCGGTGAGCGCCGTGTATTCCGCCGTGACAACAACCGCAACAACGTAGCCCGCGGAAACGCAGGCGCACCGAGAACTGAAGAGGCAAAACCAGCAGCAAAGGAGGCGACTGAATAATGGCTATTACAGCAGCACAGGTCAAGCAGCTCCGTGACGAAACCGGCGCGGGAATGATGGACTGCAAGAAGGCTCTGACCGAAACCGACGGCAATATGGAGGCCGCGAAGGACTGGCTCCGCAAGAAGGGCATCTCCAAAGCCGAGAAGAAGGAAGGCCGCACCGCAGCCGAAGGTCTTTCCAGAGTTATCGCCGACGGCAACAAGGCAGTGATGGTTGAAATCAACACCGAGACCGACTTCGTCGCCAAGAACGACAAGTTCCTCGCCCTCTTGGAAGAGACTGTCACCGTCATCAAGGAAAGCAATCCGAAAGACGTTGAAGCAGCGCTTGCCGTGAATGTCGGCGATGGCACCCTCAACGATCAGTTCATCAACGCAACCGCGATCATCGGCGAGAAGATCAAGCTCCGTCGCTTCGAGGTTGTCGAGAAGGCTGACGATGAGATCTTCGGTGTCTACATGCACAACGGCGGCCAGATCTCTGCTCTTACCGTACTCAAGGGCGGCGACGCGCAGGTTGCCAAGGAAATGGCAATGCAGGTAGCTTCCATGACTCCGACCTATGTCTCCCGCAGTGAAATGCCGGCAGAGGTCATCGCGCACGAGAAGGAGATCCTCCTCGAGCAGATGAACAATGACCCCGCCATGGCAAAGAAGCCGGAGAACGTCAAGGAGAAGATCGTCGAAGGACGTCTCTCCAAGAACCTCGAGGACCTCTGCCTCGTGGATCAGATCTTCTTCCTGGATCAGGACAAGAAGGTCGGTCAGTACCTGAAGGAAAAGGGCGCGGAAGTTGTCCGTTTCGTCAGATACAAGGTCGGCGAAGGCATCGAGAAGAAGGCCGAAGATTTTGCGGCGGAAGTTGCCGCAATGGCGAAGTAATCCAACCATGCAGAAGGCTGCCTCAGGGCAGTCTTCTTTTTGGAAAAACATTAATAGGTGCGGAAGTGCCCGCTTGCGTTTATAATTTTGTTTGAAACAGAAAGAGAGAACTGAATTATGGATTTAGGAAAAGAAATGACTGTCTCTAAGACATATTCCCTCGGAACCGCATCGGTTCAGAATGTTGCATATGCGCTTTCGGAGTTCCTCGATGTAAAGAAGAACATGATCACGCAGACCATGCGCACAAAGGACGGTTATGTGGTTCAGTGCAAGGGCGACGCCAGTGCGGAGTGGACGAAATACATCGGCCTCGACGCGGCGGTCACCGTACATCTCTTTGCGATTGACGGCGATCTCATCGTCGATATCGGAACCGAGAAATGGCTGGAGAAACTCGGCATCGCCGCCGCAGGCTCTTTGTTCTTCCAGCCGCTGCTCATCACATCCGGCATCGGTGCGATCCGTCAGATGGCGCTTCCCAATGAGATCTTCTCGTTTATATCCAACTATCTCGGAACCGAGCCGGTCGAGAAGTCCTTCCCGTCCGAGCAGGGCGGAAAGATCTGCCCGGTCTGCGGCACCAAAGCTGCCGATAACGCTGTCTTCTGCAGTGAGTGCGGAACGAGATTCGCTGCGAATGCGAAAAAGGTATGCCCGCGCTGCGGAAAGGAACTCACCGGAAAAGAGAAGTTCTGCTCCGAGTGCGGCACCAAGCTTTAATTCTTAAATCACGGAGGTACAACATATGGCATATTTCTGCCCCAATTGCGGGGAGCCGGTAAAAAACGCCGCAAAGTTCTGTGAAAGCTGCGGAAAGAAACTCAGAGAGGATGAGCCGGAGATTGATTACACCAGCTACACCTCGAGAAAATCCGCCGGCAATGTTCAGTATGAACAGGTTTCACAGGCGCCCGTATTTGATGAGGATGATGTCCCCGCGGCTGACGTTGCCCAGCCGGATCCGTACCGGGAATATCAGCGTCATACCTATGATTACAAGGGCCGTGACAGACAGGAACCCGTTTCTTCCTACGCCCGGACAAATCCGAGCTACACCTATGAGAAGTACGGCTATGAGTATATGAGCGATCCCTCCTGGCCGGTGCGCTCCAAGATCGCCGCGGGAATTCTCGGAATTCTTCTCGGCGGGATCGGGGCTCACAAATTCTATCTCGGTCAGATCGGCAAGGGAATTCTGTATGTTCTGTTTGCCTGGACCGGGATTCCCGCCATCATCGGTCTGATTCAGGGAGTGATCTATCTGACGCAGTCGGATGAGGAATTCTCGCGGAAAAATCATGTACGGGTTGAGTAGGAAAGGAACAGGGAATGGCAGAGTTTAACTATGAGATTACCAAGGCCATCGGTTCACTGAGTGAGAAGACCGGAGGCTGGCACAAGGAACTGAATCTGATCTCCTGGAATGACGGAGATCCCAAGTATGACATCCGCACCTGGCAGGGTCAGGATCATACACGCATGGGCAAGGGCGTCTCTTTGAACCGGGACGAACTGATTCAGCTGAAAGCGCTGATTGAAGAGGAACTGGAAGAAAGTGAATAATCCCTTTCGCAGAAAAAAGGAGAAGACCCTGGATCTCACCGGCAAGACGCCTTTCATCCGCTGCAGTATCTGCACGGGGGAAAAGACGGGCGGATACCGGGATGACAAGACCGGAGAATTCCGGGAGATCATGTGTCTTGTATCGGATGAGGACTACCGGGAGTTTTACCGGCTGGTCGGCACCGATCAGGTAGAGACGATATATTAAGAAAACCGGACACCGGTTTTCTTTATGGATGAGAGGAACCATGATAAAGCTGATATTCTTTGACTGTGACGGCACCCTGTTAAGCCATAACGGGATGTATGTGCCGGACTCAACAAAACGGGCATTCGAGCTTCTGGAAGCGAAGGGGATCCGGCGGGTATTGTCCACCGGCCGCCATGTCAGTGAACTGAAGCGCATGCCCGCGATCGGGGATCTGCGGTTTGACGCGTTCATCACGATCAACGGTGCCTGCACCTATGACAAAGATGGGATCCTCTGCAGCTATGAGATCGAACGGGAAGATGTTCAGAGCGCCTATGACTACCTGAAATGCCATGACCTCGGGGTCGAGTTTTTCGAGGATGAGGAAGCTTACGTGAATCTTGTCAATGAGACCGTGATCCGCTCGCAGGAAAGCATCCATGACGAGGTTCCGCATGTTCTTCCCCTCGAGCGCATCCTGAGCCATCCTATCTATCAGATCGTCGGATACGGCATCCGGGAAACCGAAGGTCTTGTGAGTTGTCTCAATCATGTGCGGGTGACCCGCTGGAATGCGAGCAATGCCGTGGATATGGTTCATGTCTCTGCCGGCAAGGAGAGCGGGATGGAAGCCCTGATGAAGAAGTGGGGCATAGAAAAAGAGGAGACGATGGCGTTCGGCGACGCTTTGAACGATCTTTCGATGTTAAGGGAAGCCGGGATCGGGGTTGCGATGGGCAACAGCGAGCCGGCATTGAAAAAAGCGGCGGATTATGTCGCCGGGGATATCGATGCGGACGGGCTTTATCTTGCCCTGGTCCATTTCGGAATTCTGGACGAGGGAGAATAACACCTGTGAGTCTGATCCTTAAAGACAATAAAAAAAAATCTGCTTTTGCAGAAGTGTGATGAATTAACCTACTCATCATACCCTGATGCATCTTCTTTTGTCTTATCACATTTATAAAAATCTCTGTATTTAAGGGACGCTCTTGTCCGCAATGCACGTTCCAGAAATAGATCG
>JAFWCM010000115.1 GCA_017536885.1 Solobacterium sp. | reverse complement strand
ACACTCTTTTCCTTCAATGCTCTGTTTGCGGAAAGCGCAAGGTCACATAAATCCTGAAGTTCCCCGTTCATGACGATTCTCCTTTCTTCTTTCATCCATTATAAAGAAGCGGGAATGAAATGGTTCATTCCCCGGCAAGGCATCTTTTTGAATCATCGCCCGGGCCTAACGAAAAAGAGCAGACGGTTTGTCATCTGCTCTTACCTCCGGCATAGATCATCAGCGGCATCCAAATCAGGATTCTTCTCCTGTTTTACGGACCCGCTTGGGATCAGTCCGTTCTGATTCGTCTTTACTCTGCCCGGGGATAGAGAACCTGATCGGTAATCTTGCTGTTCGAATCCAGGGCATAGATATTCACCGGCAGTTTTCCGGCCGGGGTGCTCTTGCCGAGGCACTGGCACAATGCGGCCGCAAGATTCGGTGACCAGCCGCTTCCTTCCCCTTTCTTCGGGGGAACGGTACTCATGGCACTGCCGAAATAGCTGAGGATGATCGCATCTGCGTCGGTGAACCGCGCCGCATCATATGGAAGCTGATTAGAAATGAAAATCGTCTTTTTCCCGTCTTTGTGACGCTCGGAGATAATCTCTTCAAACAGCGGTATGGACAGACCGTTTGCGGTAGAGGGATCAATGCATGTACTGTTCCATGTCCGGTTGATCAGTATCACATGATCCGCAGCTTTCGCCGCTTCTCTGCATTCATCGGTATTGATATCCTTTTCCGGCGAATGAACCATGGTCTCAATCTTCGCGTTTTCCGGAAGCAGCTTGTATTCCTCTGCTTTCTCTTTGAACACTTCACCGACCCCGGCCCGGCTGGCCGCCGTATCCGAAAGAAGCACCAGGATGGTTTCGTCCGGTTTGACCGTCAGCGGGAAGGCATCCTCATTCTTCACAACTGTGATAGCGTGTTCGGCAATCTCCCATGTCTTATCGCGGTTTTCATCACTGCCGACAATCTCTTCCGCTTTTTTCACCTGCTCATCAGTAACTGTCCAGTCTTTCTCTTCGAGCAGTCCATATTTTTTCTTCACGGTAAGAATACGGCGAACCGCATCATCGACTCTCTCTTCGCTGATCTCTCCGTCTTTTACCATCTGAATCATCATCGCAACCGTATCGTTTGTGACCTGAAGGCTCTTTGAATCCAGAACATGCGGCAGCATCAGTATATCGGCTCCGGCATTGACTGACATCCGCAGAGCATCCTTGTATTCAAAGTTCTTTTCGATCGCATCCATGTTCAGCGCATCCGTCACGACAATTCCGTTGAATCCCATATCCTTTTTCAGAATTCCCGTGAGAATGTCATCACTCATGGTTGCCGGAAGGAAGACCTCTTCTCCGGTTGAGGTCGAGATGTAGGTTTCGTTTTCAATCGCGGGATACTGGATATGTGCGGTCATGATCATATCCGCCCCTTCGTCAATCGCCTTCTGGAACGGAACCAGCTCGAATTTCTTCAGCTCTTCATAGGTGCTCTGAATCAGAGGAAATCCGGTATGGCTGTCGGTATCGGTATTACCGTGACCCGGGAAATGTTTCATGGTGGAAATCGTTCCCGTTTCCTGCAGGCCCTTCATGAATGCGGCACCGCATTCGGCGACAATCTCCGGAGAATCGGAGAAGGAGCGGATTCCGATGACGGGATTGTTCGGATTGTTGTTGATATCGAGATCCGGGGCGAGGTTCGTATTGACCCCGAGCACGGAAAGCTCATTTCCGAAAATCCTTGCCATGTCCTTTACATCGTCGAGGGACCTTGCGGCACCGAGTGCCATATTGGAAACACCGGTGGTGCCGTAGGTGATCCGGGAAACATTGCCGCCTTCCTGGTCAGCAGCGATCATCATTCCGATTCCTCCGCCTTCCTGATTGCACTTCTGCATATCCGCGGTCAGGCGCAGTGTCTGTTCGGCATTCCTGAAATTTTCGGCAAACAGAATCACACTTCCGAAATGTCCGTTTCGGATACATTCCCGTATCTCATCATTGAGTTCCGTGACATTGACAGCTGGCTCCTGCTCGCTGTTCTCCGCTGTTTTTCCGATCTGTTCATCGGACTCCTCTGCGACGGCTTTCCAGGTACGGAATGCCGGCATGATCATCTGTCCCACTTTTTCTTCCAGCGACATCTTCGCAAGGACTTCATCCACATTCACCTCACTGACCGGTTCGGGTGTGGGTGAAGTTTCCGCCGTCTCTGCCGGCTGCGGGGATGCCGGTTCTGCGGTTGGAGCAGGTGCTGTATTGGACGAACAGGCAGTAAGCGCTGATGACAGTGCAATTGTCAGTAAACTGTTTCTTAAACGACTCATTATTTTTCCTCCGGTTCGGAAGCGTTCTTCCTGATTATATCTGTTATCTTATATTAAAATGACGCGGTTTTTTCACGGAGTTGCAGGAAAGAGACAGACAGTTCAGGAGTGAAATATCCCTTAACAATCCTGAGAAATATTTTTATTCGATTCTGCAGCGAATCCCCTCTCTCTGTTGTTTCAACAGGGAAGAGAGGAAATGCCATGAATGACTACCGGCAAGGAAAACCCCTGCTTTCCGCAGTCCTAATTATCATTGCGCTCACGGTGCGGATTACGGTATATCCGATGATCGTACGCTCTTATCTTCTGAATGAAAGAATGCATGGACGCAATGAGTTCAGCAGCCGCTCTCCCTCTGCCCTTCGGTATTCTCTTCTCCGTGATGCCGCAGATCTTTGCGGGTATGCGGTCGAGAGTCTACCCCGGCTGTTTTACAGAACCCGCAGAACCGTAAGACGGATCTCTTGCACGATACGGGAGTTTGACCCTTCTGTCATTGCGGAGCGGCTTTCCGATCTTTTCCATGAAGAACCCGCAGTACCCATGCGCTGCTATGTAATAAGTCCTCCCGAATTCTCCTTCTCACAAGGCATGGAATAAAACCGTTCCGGCGATCAGAACTTCTGTTCTGATCTACCGAAACGGTTTTTTATGATTCGCTGATCGGAATTATCCGAGCACTCCGGTCTGTTTCAGGATGTCTTTGATGTCGTGAACCGGAATGATGTTCATGTTGTCTTTGACTTCCGAAGCCACTTCTCTGAGATCTGTCTGATTCTCTTCCGGAATGAATACCGTCGTAACCCCGGCACGCTGCGCAGCCATGAGTTTTTCCGGCAGTCCGCCGATCGGGGTCACAGAACCCCGCAGCGCCACTTCTCCGGTCATCGCAATGTGAGGATCTACCGCCTTGCCGGAAACGAGAGAAGCAAGCGCAGTGGTAAGGGTTACCCCGGCGGAAGGGCCGTCTTTGGGAACCGCACCGGCCGGCACATGGATGTGCAGGTCTTTGTCCTTGAGAACCTCGGCCTGTTCGGGATAGAGATCCTTGACCAGGCTCAGAGCGATCATCGCGGATTCCTTCATGACATCGCCGAGCTGACCGGTGATGATGACCTTGCCCTGACCCTTTGTCGCAAGGGTTTCGATATACAGAATCTCACCGCCGACCGGGGTCCAGGCAAGCCCCGTAACAACACCTGGCTTTGGTTCGGAAAGAACCAGGCTGTGTTCCATCGGTCTATCGGTCATCTTCTCGCGGACGGTTTCCCTTGTCACAACGATCGTGTCCTCCGGATGATCCGCATATTCCACTGCCATGATGCGGCAGAGGTTGTCGATCTTCTTGCGCAGGCCTCTTACTCCCGCTTCTCTGGTATAGTCGGAAATCAGTGTCTGTACGGCCTCCGCTTCAAACGAAAGCTTTTCTTCCGGGATGCCGGCAGCTTCCTTTGCCTTGGGGATCAGATGTTCGAAGGCGATCTGTTCCTTTTCCAGCGGGGTGTATCCGGTAAACTGGATCACCTCCATACGATTGAGCAGCGGTTCCGGAATCGTATCCGTGGTGTTTGCCGTGCAGATGAACAGCACATCCGAAAGATCATACGGCACATTCATGTAGTGATCGGTAAAGGTGTTGTTCTGTTCGGGATCGAGCACTTCAAGAAGTGCGCTTGCCGGGGAGCCGTGGTAGGATGCGGAGAGCTTGTCGACTTCATCGAGCACCATGACCGGATTCGATACGCCGCTTCTGGAAATACCGTCCATGATGCGGCCGGGCATCGCGCCGATATAGGTCCGGCGATGGCCGCGGATATCCGATTCATCATGCACACCGCCGAGCGACACGCGCACATACTCTCTGCCGAGGGCTCTTGCGATGCTTTTTCCGATGCTGGTTTTCCCGGTGCCGGGAGCGCCGACAAAGAGCAGAATCGAACCGGACTGTTTCTTCTTCAGATTCATGACCGCAATCTGCTGGATGATTCTCTCTTTGACTTTCTTCAGTCCGTAGTGATCCTCATCGAGAATCTTTCTGGCATCGGAGAGAAGGATGTTCTTTGCGTCTTCCTTCTTCCAGGAAAGTCCCGTCACGAAATCGAGATAATCGTACAGAATTCCCGATTCCACAGACTGCTGGCCTTCCTGACGCAGGCGGTTGAGCACCTTCTCCGCTTCCTTGCGGGCGATGTCATTCATCCCGGATTCTTTGATCTTCGCTTCAAATTTCTGCAGATCGGTTACATTCTCCGGATGCATGTCATCCAGTTCTTTCTGCAGGTGTTCCATCTGCCGCTTGATCGCCGCTTCCCGGTACATCTTCTGATATTCCTTCTGCTGTTCCCCGGCCGCTTCATTGGCAATCCGGCCGACTTCCAGGAAGTCATAGAGAATGCGTTCGATCTCTTCCGACCGCTTCTTTTCCGAATCCTCCGCCAGAAGCGCATACCGCTCATCGGCGCTGAGCTTGAGCCACGGGGAAACCATCGCCGCAGCCGCATTGAGGCTGTCAATCTGGTTCAGATAGTATTCGGCGCTCTTTCCCCAGTCAAATCCTTCCGAGAACCGCTTCATCTCGGCGATCACGGCCTTCTTCTTTTCTTCCGCTGTTGTCGGATCAAGATCCTTTATATCATTGCGTCGGGAAATCGAAAGGCGGATGTTGTGATCTCTGTCGATGAACACATCGAGAAGATCCACCCGGTAATCGAGATGCACGGAGGAATATCCCCCGGGCAGAATCTGACGGATGGTTCCCGCCATTCCGATCGGATAAAAACTGTCTTCCCGGAACTGATTCCGTTCCAGGTTCTGCTTTGCCGGGATCAGGATGACTTTCTCATTGGCTTCAATGGGTTTATTTCCGGAGATTCTTTTCAGTTCTGCTGTTTCGAAATACAATGTCGCTTCCGGCACAAGAATCATGTTGTATACAGGTATGACAAGCATCTTTTTACCTCCTTATATGAATTGCAATTGCTGAGTGCGTGGTTTGAAAATACTGATTTCCTCTTCGTCGTATCCGCTCATCAGCGCTTTCTGATCCAGGATTATGGGGCGTTTGAGTACATCCGGATGTTTCAGAACAAACTTCACGAGTTCACTGAACCGCATAGAGCTGACATCTGCCCCGCTCTCCCGGATCGTCTTGGAGCGCTGTGAGATGATATCGTCCGTTCCGTTTTCACTGCGTTCCAGGAGATAGCGGATCTCCGACTCACGCAGAGGTTCCCGCATGATATTTCTTTCCTGGTATGGAATGTCATTGTCCTTCATGTATTTTTTTGCTTTTCGGCAGGACAGGGATCCGGACGAGGTATACATCAGAATCATGATCGTTCTCCTTTCAAAAATGAGCGTTCGTTTAATTTTAGGGTAATAGTGATCCCCGCATCGCGGGGACTGTCAGTACAGAAGAAGTCTCTGCATCATCGCAATCAGTTCTTCCAGAGATTCCTCCGGGTCCGGATAATGGCTTCGGTTCATCGCCATGTATTTCACCGGCGCAAACAATACCGCGGTGATGTTCTGATCCGAATACTTCCGGATCACGCCTTTCCTCTGGTAGGCGTGGATCAGATCAAAGATATCCATGCAGCAATCACCCGCAAAGACACTTTCCTGAATCGTCGGACAGCATGAGCACTGTTCCACAAACGAGAAGATCTCCTCATGTTCGCAGGCATATCCGTAGGTGGAGCGGATCAGGGTTTCGATCAAATCCTCCCCGGACATATCGGAACAGAGATATCTCGACAGGTAACGATACGAGGAATGGGCATATTCGCTGAATACTTCCGCAAGCATGTCCTCTTTGCTGTCGTAATACACGTAGATCGTTGCCGGAGATACGCCCGCTTCTTTTGCGATCTTCGCAACCGAAGCTCCGTTGATTCCCTCTTTCAGGATCAATGAGATCATGGCGTCTTTGATCCGTTTCTGTTTTTGAATATCTTTCGTTCTCATAACTGTGAGTTAATAGTAAATGAACATTCATTTTTGGTCAATCGGAATGCACTCATTATTTTTCAGAAATCACAAAACCACCTGCAGGCATGAGAGAGCACCGAATTCGAAGGACCAATTTCCAGTCTGATTTCCTGTCTAATGTAATCTGTACTGAAAACATGAGGATAATAGAAGTTAACAGTGCAGTGTTCCTTATCATCTGGATCCATGCACACAGTCGCATTTTGTACCATCATGTCACTCAAATCTTTCGCTATCTTTGGTACAAACGACTCGCGCAAAAATACAGATGCATTTGCCACCGCCTTCTTATTAAACTTATCCTGCTGCGTTTTTGACCGTTCCATCCATGGCTCATGAACACTATAACCAAGTATCCGCCAATCCATGATCAGGTCAATATCTTCGGAAAACCGTTCAATCACATGATAGGCTTTGCTGAGACTTGTCCCTCCTTTAAAGATGAATGACTGTGTCCAGGGCGACTTATGAAAAAGATAATCCAATATGAAACAAACCCAGAAATCTTTTTCAACAATCACAGGATTGTTTATACCTGCTTTCGCGGCAGCATTTCCAAATAATACTTCACGCTCTATATCGCTCAATCTAGCAATCATGATCATTCCATCTATTCCTCGCAGATTCTCTTTATTTCTTTATAAATCCAACCCGAAGCAGTTCTAGCCTCTGCCAGTAAAATCTTCTTTTCATCTTTGGCGATTACAGAAGAAAAGCGATCAGAAAGCTCCTGTGTCATATTTCCTTTTCCTATGGCTCTGATTCCCTGAATTACCATTACTGTTATTTTCGAATAACCATTGATTTCTCTCGGCATTATATGTCTGAATTTCAAAGGAACATTTCCAACCATATAATCACGATAAGGTCCATCACTGACATATTCCCATTCATTTGGTACCTGAGTAGAAATATGAAGAATGTTCAAAGCGGTGTCACCTGATGGGGCGATATTCCAGTTAAAACGGCGAGCTAACGCTTCTGCAACCCGGTCTATTCGAGGAACCCCATACTCTTGAATCACCTCACTGAATACAGGTTTGTCATACACTCCAGGTATGACACGACGAATATGACCAGCTTTTTCGATTCGAAAAAGAGCCTGGCTAACGGAGTTGGAATCCGCAATATCAAGAAAATCAGATGCAGAAAACGCCATACCATACGGATATGCAGAAATGCGATTTTCGATCTTTGCCTGGTATTTCGGTCTTTCGCTCATACTCATCAAACCTGCTTTCGTAAATTAATTTATACTATATTCTTTACGAAAATCAAGTGACATTTGTAAAGAAATTTGTGTTGTTTTCTTTACGAACTATACAGAATTAATGTGGTTATTCATGTACAGTATATAGGGCGACTGAACCTCCACGCCTGATTCAGAGAATCTGACGTGGAGGTTCAAGTAGTCGATATCATGTTCTGTTTATTTCATCGTGTTTTCTTTGTGGCTGCTTCAGCTTCTTCCCTGCTTGCAAAAAGGCGTGATTCTCGAACCCGCATTCCTCCAGGGGACTCTTTCCACCGTATTGTATAAAACCCACCTGAGTATTTCAGAACCGTTGCTTCTTTCACAAATCGTGCAGAAGAAACCACAAATACCTTCTCACAACAATCAGGCGAGGAAGTCCGTCATTTCATTGATCGGGAGGAATCTCTGATCGAAATGATGGGCTTCAATATATTTACTGATTGCAGGACAATATTATGTCCTGCCTTCCCACGAAAGACAATTCTTTCAACAGTCTGGTTTTTTGATTAATTCGTCCCCTGCTACTGGTTTATCTCGTCTGATAATCTCAGTTGCTTTTTTTCCATTATCTACTGAACATAATTTAACAGGACTCCATGTTGAGGTCCCCATGGTTGTTTTGATTTCAATATGTTCTTCTCCTGCAATAGTGCATGTGTTTCCGGTAAATGTTCCGATAATTGGAGGAGGCACTTTCGCATCTATTGATATGTAGATTCGAACCATCGAAGGATCCGTATTTGCAGCTTATAAATCCGCCTCCTCAAGAAGAATGCGGGCAGAATTTCCGAATGAAGTGAGCCGCTATTACTGGAAGCCATATTTCTGGAGCCTGTCCTATTTCATCGGAACAGTAAGCAAGCGGACAACAGAAGCTGTAAAGCAATATATCCAAAATCAGAAGATCGCCGATTCACTCGCGACTGATCCGCAGGTCACTCGCGGTACTCTCGGCAGGGGATAGACTATGTTTTTTCCTGGCCGGCGTGATCTCTCAGAGAAGCACATTCCTCCATGGGTCAAGGTCTCTTTCTTCTGTCTCTGTTCCGCAGGAATAAACCTGTCTTCTGAGGATATAATAATAATATGAAAATCGGAGAGTTCAGTGATTCCTTTCTGCCGATCGTAGACGGTGTGGGAAGGGTAGTATATATGGTCAGTGATCAGCTGGCCCGGATGAATCATGAGGTCAGCGTAATTGTGCCGATGACGGATATGGGATACCGGGGCAGATTCCCGTTTGAGGTGATTGATTACTGCAGTCAGAAACTTCCGGGGTCACAGTATCAGGCGGGAACCCCGATGACGGATGTCCATTTCAACCGCATGATGGAAATGAAAGAGTTTGACATTGTGCATGTGCACAGTCCTTTTATGGCGGGGATCGCCGGAATTGACTACGGAAAGAAACATTCCATCCCGATGGTCGGAACCTTTCATTCCCGCTATTATGATGATTTCGTACAGATCTCCCATTCCAAAATTGTCGCGGGGATCGGGACGGATTTAATGATCCGCCGGTTCTATGAAAACTGTGATGAAGTATGGACCCCGAACCTCTCCAGCGCAAAGACGCTGGAAAGCTACGGCTATTCCGGTGCGATCACCGTCATGCCCAACGGAATGGAGCTCAGGAACATCTCTTCCGATCAGAAAGATCTTGCCATCCGGACCTTTCATCTTCGCACCGATCTGCCGGTGCTTCTGTATGTCGGCCAGATCAACTGGAAGAAGAACCTGGGAACCATTCTGGAAGCGTGTGCGCATCTGAAAGCTTCCGGAACCGCATTTCAGCTGGTACTGGCAGGCCAGGGTCCGAATGAAAGGGAAATCCGCAGAAAATGCGATGAACTCTCGCTCAGCGAGGATACCGTCCTCACCGGCCATATCAGTGAAACTGCCCTGCTGGACGGGCTCTACAGCGCTGCTTCGATCTTTGTGTTTCCATCCCTGTATGATACTGCCGGGCTGGTGGTCAGTGAGGCGGCGAATGCCGGGGTGCCTTCGGTCACGGTCCGCGGTTCCAACGCGGCTGAAGTGATCCGCGAAAATGAAAACGGCCTGCTCTGTGAGGACAGCGCCTCAGATCTCTTCCGTGTTCTGAAGGAAAATCTTGCGGCGCCCGACCATCTGAAAGAGCTTGGCGCCCGGGCGAAGAAGACCATACCCGTTTCATGGGAACTGGTCGCAAAGCAGATGGAAGAGCGCTATGCGGCTCTCATCGCATACCGAAAATCAGAATCCCTCACGTTTATTTCCCCGGCCGGGAGTTTATGACAGAAAAATTCTGACTCATCCTTTCGGTGCATGTTATGACAGAGACGCTGCAATCACAAAGCTGCGTCTTTTTTCTTTGTCTGATTCAAAAAAAAGACAGGGTTTCTTCCGTAAGGAAGTTCCTGTCCTGTTCAGAATTCCTTTCAGTCTTCAACACCGCAGGCGGTGATGCAGGCCATGGTGTATACTTCCTGCGCATTGGCACCGCGGGAAAGACCGTTGACCTTTCCGTCCAGGCCGAGAAGCAGCGGTCCGTATACATTGAAGTTACCCATGCGGGCAGCGATCTTGTATCCGATATTGCCGGCGGTCACATCCGGGAAGATGAAGGTGTTCGCATATCCCGCAACCTTGGAGTTCGGGAACTTGAGTCTTGCGACATTCGGCGATACCGCCGCATCCATCTGCATCTCTCCTTCAATCAGCTCCATGGGATACATCGCCTTGGCTCTCTGGGCGGCGTTATGCATTTTGGTTACGCTCTCGCCCTTGCCGGAGCCGTTGGTGGAATAAGAGAGGAATGCGACTTTGGGAACGACATTGAATGCCTTGGCACAGATGATCGTATCCGCGCAGATCTCGATCAGTTCATCTTCTGTCGGATCGATGTTGATCGCACAGTCTGCCATGACAAGGGTGGTGTTTTCACCGGTCGCATTGGCGCGGTCGAGAACATAGCAGGAGCTGACAATGGTTCTTCCGGGTTTGGTGGTCAGAATCTGCAGCGGCGGCAGTAAGGTGTCGCTGGCACTGTAGGTCAGGCCGCTTAACATCGCATCCACAACCCCCATCTTCACCAGCATGGTTCCGAAGTAGTTGGGGTGAAGCAGCTGCTTCCTTGCCTTTTCTTCGGTCATTCCCTTTTCACCGCGGATCTTTGTGAACAGCTCAACCATCTCATCAAAGCGGTCATAGTTCTCGGGATCGATGATCGATGCCCCGCGGATGTTGAAACCCGCTTCTTCGGCCGCATCCATGATCTGCTCTTCTTTTCCGAGAAGGATCGGCTTCAGAAAATTCGCCGCAAGCAGACGCGAAGAAGCTTCGAGTACGCGCGAGTCACAGCCTTCCGGGAAGACGATGGTCTTGGGATCCTTGCGCAGTCGTTTCTCAAACGTTTCAAGAATTGTCATATGATAACCCACTTTCTTTTTCTTTCCTTAAGTGTATCGCACAACCTTCCGATGTGCTCAAATTTTCGTATGCGGAGTTTTAAGTCTTACGCAGCAGAAAAACGCAGACCGGCTGCGCATCAGAGCATTTCGCACATCTTCCGGACCCTATTCGGCACTGACGCCGGCTTAACAAAAGAATCCCGTTTCAAAGAGACGGATCACACAACCCCGGCAGTGCGTCATATTGAAGAAATCTCCAGAGCAAGATTCGCTGCTCATTCGCCTGACCCTCGCCGGGAAGAATCAGGAGGAAGCCGGAAGAAACGTCATTCCTTCAGTACCAGGGCGGAATTCTTACTGAGATATTCCTTCTGGCATGCCGTGCTGCGATAGGATTTTTTCCCCATATAATCCATTATCTTAAAGCCGCAGTTCGGACACGCAAACAGCTTGACCGGTCCGATATCTTCCGGATTCATCCCTCCGGGTTTCGGTTCATCTGGAATCGGAGGATGCCAGGAGGATCCGCTGGGGGTTATGACCGCCCCACCGGGTGTGACGGTGGTATTGATATCATCTCCGCCGGTGACCTGATCTGTATGATTTTCCATGATTTCTTTTTTCTCGCTCATAATTATTCTCCTTTCCTTACTGGCTGAACTAAAAGCAGTACTCATTCCTTTAATTACAAGATATCGTTTTTATGATGAATCGCTAATACAACTCTCTTCTGAAGGGATCCCGTGATTTTTCCCTGCTGAAACAGATATGATTCAGATCATTCAATTCTCGGGGGACTTCTTTCTTCCGGCATTGATTTTCTCCTATAATGAAACTGTATGAGGGAGGATGAACTATGATCTGCCCCAGCTGTAAAAAGGAAATCCCCGACGGAAGTGTGTACTGCACCTTCTGCGGAACAAGACTCAGGGAACCGGAACCCGGGATCCGGGAACCTGTACCGGAACCGGTGCCTGTTTTAAAAGAGCCCGTATCGGAATTATTGCCTGTTTCATCAGCGCCGGCATCAGTTGCTCTGTCCGGGAAGAACCGGGATCTTCCGGATCGGTTGATGCTCGCGTCCAGAATTATGTTCTGGAGCGGGATTGTGATCGGCGTTTTCTTCGCATTGATTCCCTTTTCCCTGCTGAGTTTTGAAGGATTTGTTTTAGGATTGCTGACATTTGCTGTATATGCACTGATCTGCTGGGTCATCTCTTTGATTCTGGAAGGACAGGCGCAGCTTCAAAGACGGCTTCAGAACATCGAACAGGTGCTTTCCCGATCGGAAATCCCTGATGACATGCATACATCAGACAGAAAGGATAGTGCGTCATGATGAAAAAAATGATTCCTGCGCTCTCTGCGCTTCTTGTTTTATCTGCCTGCGGCTCTTCTTCCAGCAATAACGGATCTGTCGCTTCGTCGCTCACCCCGGACCAGCCGGCCGCTTCTTCGGCGCCGGCAGAACAACCCCCCACCGAAGGATCACAGGTCAATCCGAGAGATCACATGGAAGAGTATGAATGCATGGAAGTTGCGTTCCTCGGTCTTGCGGATGAAAAAGTATCGGTCAGTGATGTCATCGAAAATGCGAAGACGAACTTCGCCGGGTTCTCCTGGCTTTCCGCCGTTTCCGACAAGGATATTGTCTATGGGGAGCGGGGAGAGCGTTCCGACAATGTCTATGTGATCCTGCCGGCGGAGACCACGGATCTCAGGATCGGAAAATACAACTGGTATGCCGGAGAGATTACCGATGTCTATTATGATCAGAAGAATTCCGGACCGGTGATTTTTGTAGAAAGCGCGGAGAAGGTATCTCCGACCGCAAAGATCGAATACATCCGCCATTATTCCGGCAGTGATTCCAATGACGGTATCTATACCGGATTCTCGGTCGCACACAACAGACTGAGAACCGCTTACCATATGGGTACGGTAGATACAACTCCCTATGAGAAGTTCTCTTCCGCGGAGGTTCCCTTCTACTCCCAATATCTCTATGACACCCTTACCTCTTTTGAAGAAGTCCAGGCAGAACTCGACAAGGGAGGACATCTCTCTGTCATGGATGAGTTGATCTATGATTCCTATGCCTATGCGCTCTATGATCTCGAGCGGGAAGACGGAAGCCATGCCGGATATGCGATTACCCCGGATCAGGCTGCGCCGACTCGCGTCATGTCCTCAGCGGACTACACTTCATGGACACCGCTTGGAAGAGGATGATATCAGGAATATAAAGGGTCTGTACCCTGACGAAGGTTCCTTCGTGCATGGTACAGATCCTTTTCTTTTCTGCGGGAGAAAAAGTGAATTACTGAATACAAAGTATATAAAAAGACATTCCCGGAATATGATCCGGGGCCTGTCAAGTAGACACCCAAAATATCTAAAGTAATGCCTGCCCAATCGGAGCTGTTCCGGTTGGGTTTTTTGATATGTTCAATTCTGCTAAATGCTGCTTGTAGTTT
>JAFWCM010000114.1 GCA_017536885.1 Solobacterium sp. | reverse complement strand
TTGCACTCTCCAAAGGTGAAGTTCAACATATATTCAGGCAAGATAGCTTACTAACGATTACGTGAAGAACCGGATGCTGGAAAGCTGCGAGTCCGGTTCTGTGAGGGAGGAGCCTCGCAAGGGACTCCTCTACTCGACTATCCCCGGGAGCGGGGACAAAAGGAGAGCATATGATTATCAAATATATTCCGGAAGACTTCATCGTCCAGGAAGTGCTGGTGACGGATCAGGAAATGCAGTACAGGGGACAGGATTATCTCCTGATGGAACTGAATAAGAAGGGGTATTCCTCGTTCGATGCCATGCGCATCGTGAAAACCTTTTTCGGGGTCCGTGAGGTCGAATCCGCCGGGCTCAAGGACAGCGACGGGGTGACCTCCCAGAAGATCAGCGTTTCCAATGATCAGCCGGACATCCCGGACCGCATCGAAGCGTTTCATGCGGAATATACCGGAAAAGAGAAATACATTCATCTTTCCTTTCTCGGATATGTCAGCCAGCCTCTGGTACCGGCGCGGCTGGAAGGAAATGCATTCCGCCTGCGGCTGCGGGGAATGGAAAACGAAACAGCGGAGCTGTGGATGAAGCGGAAGATCTACAGCCTGACCTTTCCGAATTACTATGACAAACAGCGCTTCGGCATGCCGGGCTATCCGAAGGTATCTCATCTGATCGGCGAGGCACTGTATGAGAAAGATTATCGGAAAGCCTACGACTATCTGAAAATCTCGGGAACCCATGAGGCTTCGCTTCCCTTTGACGGAGATTATGAAGGATTTTTTGCGAACATGGAAGAACGGATCCGGGGCTTCTTCTTCTCCTCGCTGTATTCCAGAGAATTCAATCAGAAGCTCGGGGATCTTCTCGAACAGAGCGGTCCTGTGACCGTTGTCGAAGATGAGGGGATTTCCTTCCGCATGCCGAAGGAGAAGCGGACCATGGCGGCCCTGTTTGCGGAAGACAATCCGGAAGAACAGCTCGGCTCTTTCCGGGTGATGACCCTGGAACAGAAGGTGCCGAGAAAACTGCTTGCCACAACCCAGGTCCAGTTTCTCGGCTGCCGGGAAGATGAATACCATCCGGGCACTTCCGTGCTCACCGTTTCCTTCTTCCTGCCGATGGGTTCCTATGCCACAATGGCCATGAAACAGCTTGATCTCTTTCTCTGAACCTGCAGCAGAATCCTGATCATGCCGGCATGGCTGATGAAAAACCCCGGCGGGATCGGCCGAAGCCATTTATAATGATTACAACAGATACAGCGGAGTGAACATGTTCAATTGGAAAGCAAGTAAAACAGAACCGGATCAGGCAGAGGAAAAGATCTCTCTTCCGGATCAGAATCCGGAAACGGAAGAGGATCTGCATCCAGCTCAGGAACTGAAAGAGGCGGGGATAGCGGTTCAGGAAAAACCCGAAGCCGCAGCGCCGAAGGAGAAAGTCTATCATGTTTCCTTCCCGGGAATCATTCTGCGCAGTTTTCTGCTTGCCTTCATCAGCGGAATAGCGTTATTTCTTGTCGTGGTCGCTCTTTCTTTGGCGGCTTTTATCATCCGTCAGGTCAAGATTACCGATGAGGCGTATATCAGCATCCGCGATGGACTCGAAGCATCAACTTCGATCCGGAATGCGATTGTGGATAACTATGATCTCAACCTCCGGTTCATGGAATATGAATACAACCGGCTGCGGGAGAATTATCCCGACGCCCCGGACAAGCAGATCCATGATGAACTGGCAGATTCCTTTATGATGGCGAAATGTGCGATCGTGAATTCCAGCGGCAGAATCCTTGCCTCCTCGCCGGAATTCGATCCGCTGAAATACTACGGGAAAATCGACCGGCTGAAGATCTCCGAGACAAGAGTCAAGGAAAAGGGAGACAGCAGTACCGGCCTTGACGAATACTCGATCATCTACCGCCGGATCGGCGATGATGTTTACGGTCTCTTCCAGTATGATGCGGATACCTCTGCCGATATCCTCACGACGGTTTATTCCACCGCGGTTCTTGTGAAAAACAAATCCACGCCGGAAGAATCGATTTTCATTACCGATATGGACGATACCATCATCTACGCACCCAAGGAGGAAATGATCGGACAGAAACTGTCCTATTTCGGGGAGCGGGTCAACTTTATAGACGGGACTCTTGATTTTACCTTCATGATCGACACTGGCACCGATTCCAAGGTTATCCTGGCCCAGGATGCGAAGAATAACACAGCGTATTTCATCATCCAGCAGACCGTCAGCCTGAACGGCATGAAAATCTGCTGCGCGACTGACCTGGCGCCGACGTATAGAAGCATGCGCACATACAGCCTGGTTCTCGCCGTCTTCCTGTTCTTCCTGATGATTCTGCAGGGAGCCTATGTATTCTATAACCGGCAATACCGTGATGCGGGCGTAAAATCCGCTTCCTACAGCGCCAATGCGGTAGGATATAAAACCGTAATCGTCGGGATTCTGGGTGCCATCTGTGCCGCGGGATTTACGTACTACACCAACACCATGTATTCTCTGTCCAACTTCATTGTAAATACCGACGGCATCATCTCGATGCTGGGGGATTTCAAGGCGTTCAGGGAGTCCATCAATACGAGTATCGAGGATATCTACAGCAATCAGTATGTCCTTTCGGCCAATGCCATCAGCAACTTCCTCTCCGAATTCCCGCAGTTTCAGAACAAACGCACGCTGAAGGATATCGCAGATATCTACGGCATCAGATACATCGTTCTCTATGACATGGACGGCCTGGAAACCGTTGCCAGCAATACCTTCACGAATCTGGATATCAAAGAGAGCGAAATCGAGGACTTCCCGAAACTGGTCAACGGAAGACTGCTGGTCATCGGCCCCCTTGTCAAAGACGAACTGCTCGGCACTTCGATCAAACCGATCGGCGTCCTTCTGAAGGAGAAAACGGAAGGCAATCCCATCGGCATTCAGGAAGCCGGCTTTGATGCGAAGGGGATGGAGGGGATGCTCGGCTTCATGACCATGGACCGGATCATCAATCAGATGATTGCGGCCGGCAATACCAGCATCTTCATCATCGATTCCGAAACGAAGGAACTGGTGTATTCACCGGATCGTGATACGATCGGAGAGAGCTGTCTGAATTTCGGATTCCGGGAAGAGCAGCTGAAGGAAAACTATACCGGGACCGTGGTGTTCGACGGGCAGCCGTTCTATGTGACCAGCCGGAGCTTTGAAAACTCCATTGTCTACGGCGGCGTTCCCTACATCACTGTCTTTGTCGGAAGAATGCCGATTACTGCTGCGGCTTCATTGCTTGCACTTCTGAACTTCCTGGCGATTCTGCGTTATATGCGCCCGAAGCGCATCGGCTATGACCGGGTGGTCTATGCCGGAAAGCGGGAAAGCATCGTCATTCCTCCGGAACTGAGATATGAATACTACAATCCGGATCTTCGAACCGGAATGTTTGAACTCTCGGACAAAAAGAAATATACCTTCAGCCTGAGATATCTGATCCGCCGCTGGAAAAAGAAAGTTCCGGAACAGAAGGTGCTGTCGCTTCTGCGGCTCATTCTGCTTCTGGTCGGCTGTTATCTGATCTACAGCTATTACGCAGGCAGCGGGATTACCTCGGTCATCAATTATTCCATGGACAGCAGCCGCGGCATCGGCTTCAACGTCTATGCCCTGACTTCGATTCTCGTGATCATCGCCGTGGGATTTATCTCGGTAAGCATCGTCGTTGCCATTCTCGATCTGCTCACCCAGCTGGTGCAGCCAAGAGGGGAGACGATCTGCCGTCTGCTCAAGAGCACGATCGAACTGTTCTCCGCCCTGGTGATCATCTATTTCTGTCTTGCAAGACTCGGTTTTGATATCAAGATGCTTGTGGCCTCTGCCGGACTCATGGGTCTTGTCATCAGTATGGGCGCAAGAGATCTCATCGTCGATATCCTCGCCGGACTGTTCATCATCTTCGAAGGGGACTTCGAGGTCGGCGATATCATCAGCGTCGGCAATTTCACCGGCACGGTCAGGGAGATCGGCATCCGCACGACCAAGATTGTCAGCTGGGACAAGAACATCAAGATCGAAAACAACCGCAACCTCTCGAGCGTGATCAATCTCTCCGACAAGAATTCCTTTGCCGTGATCGACTTCAGCGTTCCCGGCAGCGTGGATATCGGAGCCATGGAGGAGATCCTCAACACCGGCCTTGCCGAGGCGAAGAAGAAGTATCCCCAGCTGCTCGGCACCCCGTATTTCAAAGGCGTGCAGAAGATCTCCGGATCGAGACTCGAATGCCGGATTGTGGCCGAGGTGGCAGAGCGCTACCGGGTGATGACGGTCGAACAGCTCAACGAGGAAGTCAATGCGATTCTCAAACAGAACGGAATTCCGCTCTCCTGAGGTTCGAATCAAAAAGGCGTCTGAAGTGCAGACGCCTTTTTATCCGGGCATGGGAATGATCAGAGGAATTACGGCTTTTGTACGGTTCCCTTGCGGTATCCGTGTCTTCCGTTTTTCTTCAGAAGATCCAAAACTGGACGGGATTTGAAACCCGCTCCAAAATTACGCGGAACAGAAAAACAGTCAGATCTGAATTAACTCTAAAGTTGATTGGACCTGACTTTCTTTTCATGAAGCGTTACCCATATCATATATGTATGG
>JAFWCM010000113.1 GCA_017536885.1 Solobacterium sp. | reverse complement strand
GCAGCGGCACCATGTCGCCGTGGGCGTCCCGGACGTGGAACGCGCAGGGCAGTCCCAGCTCCCAGGCCAGCTCGATCTGCTCCTCGCAGACCTTCTGCTGGACCTCCCGCGGCGGGTTGTGACACCTCGACGATGTTGATTGTCACCGATCCCAAAGACCGGAAGATCGAATTCGCAAAGCCCGGTCCGGTGAAGCTCGGGGATAAAGTCAATCTGTGATATTTGAAAGACTGTCAAGTAAAAATGCTTGACAGTCCTTTTTTCTTTTGGCATAATCGAGTCTGTTAGTCAGGAGGAAATGAAAAATGGCAGTTAAACTGAGATTAACCCGCATGGGTGCGAAAAAGGCTCCGAGATACCGGATCATCGCTGCGGATTCCAGAACCCGCAGAGACGGCCGGGCAATTGATACGATCGGTTACTATGATCCGACCACCACTCCGGAGACCATCAAGCTCGATGCAGAGAAGGCGATCGACTGGATGAAGAAGGGCGCACAGCCTTCCGACACCGTTCGCAACATCCTTTCCAAGCAGGGCGTCATGAAGAAATTCCATGACGAGAAGAACGCCGGAAAAGAGAAGAAGTAATCATCTATGGCAGAGCTGGATAAGGTATTGTATGACCTGGTCAGCCCGATGGTAGATGACAAGAACTCCCTGGAAGTGAAGGAACTCCCTTCAGGCAATTCGCGGGAAGTCATTCTGAGCGTCACCGCCAAGGATGATGACATCGCGCGTCTGATCGGACGCAGAGGTTCGATGGCTTCTGCGCTGCGCCAGGTGATGTCGGTTGCTTCGCATGCGGATGACAGAAAGGTCACCATCAAATTCAACGAAAACGGCGACGAAGACGAAACCGGACTCGAACCCGAAGCCGAATAACCAGAAAAGAGAATTCCCGTGCGGAGTTCTCTTTTTTCAACGATTTATTCTTTCTGTGTCTGATAGATAAGATCGGGCGGGGTGTGCTCCTGCAGAAACGACATGCATGCATTATCCACTGACGGCGCATCGGGCAGCTCAAACCCGTGCCCGGCTCCTTCCACTTTGATGAGGGCTGCGCGGGGAAACTCCTTCGCGGCTTCTTCCGAATAGGAGATCGGTACGGTCTGATCCTCGCTTCCGTGCAGGATCAGAACATCTTTCGCAAAGCCCTTTCTGACTTCTTCAAAATTGACGGAGAGGGCATCGAGGAAATACTGCCGGCTGACGGTCTGATCATAAATTTCGCCGGTTTCGGGAATATCTTCGGGATCGGGATACATCTGTTCTGTAAGATCCTGCACATTGTAGGCGGGATACATCAGGATCAGCCCGCGCACCTCAGCCTGGCGTTTTTCCGCTTCCAGAGAAGCGACAACACCGCCCTGGCTCTGACCAAGCAGGAAGAGGTAGTCGGGATTGACATCGTCCATCGCCTTAACGTGATCGATGACGGCACTGAGATCTTCTGCCTCCGTCAGGATGCTCATATCCTGCATGGTGCCGCTGCTTTGGCAGTCCGCGCATCCGCCGCAGAAATCAAACGTAATCGTAAGAAAGCCGCGCTCGGCAAAGGTCATCGCAAAGTGATTTACGCTGGTGTGGTCGTTTCCGATGCCGTGACACAGGATCACCGCAGGATGGGTTTCCATTCCGTTTAACGGCACAAAGGCTTCGGTATAGACAAAGTGATCGCCATACGAAAACGACCGCTCTTCGCTGTAATAGGTGACTATTGGAATCTCTTCAAAGGGAAGCGGGGAAAACGCCGGGGTTTCGGCGGGAATCGGGGTACTCTGAGGTTCTGCCGGCATCTTTGCGCAGGCGGAAAGCGTAAGGAACATGCCAAGCAAACCCGTGAGAATCCGTTTTCTGAATCTCTGTGTTTCTCTTTTCATCGTGTTCTCATTATATCGTTCTTTTCCCTGCCCATCCGCGTTTGCCAGCGGATATAATTGAGAAAAACACGGAGAATGACTATGGCATATATAGAAATCGGAAAAGCGGTGAACACCCACGGGCTCAAAGGGGAGCTCAAGATCGAGAGCTGGTCGGATTTTGATGAGATCCGCTATACCCCGGGCAATACCGTCTGGCTCGAAAAAGACGGAGACATGAACGCTGTTACGGTAAAGAGCTTTCGGGTTCACAAGGGGTATTCCCTGGTGGCTTTTGAAGAGCTGAAGGACATCAACGAAGCGGAACCGTACAAGAACTGCATCGTCTATGTGGATGAAAACGACCGCCAGGAACTGCCCGAGGGAGAATACTATTTTGATGAACTGACCGGAATGGAGGTCAAAGATGAAGAGGGGACTCTCGTCGGTGAGGTCATCTCGGTCGAAGAGACCAACGGCGCCCAGGACAATCTGCGGGTAAAGCGGGCAGGCAAACCGGATGCCCTGATTCCCAACATCCCGGCGTTTGTAAAGGACGTCAATCCGGAAGAAAACACGATCACGATCCATGTGATTGAGGGGCTGCTGTGAAGATCACGGTACTGACCCTGTTTCCGGAGCTGTTTGCCGGAGTGATCTCCACCAGCGTGATCGCCCGAAGCAGGGAAAAGGGAATCGTAAGCACCGAGTTTGTGCAGATCCGCGATTTCAGCACGGATATTCATCGCAGGGTGGACGATACGCCGTTCGGCGGCGGGGCGGGCATGGTCATGACCTGTCAGCCATTGTTCGATGCCATTAAAAGCGTGCGGAAGGAGAACAGCCATGTGGTATTGCTCTCCGCCCGCGGCGTGCCCTATACCCAGAAGAAAGCACATGAGCTTGCGAAGAAGGAACATCTGATTCTTCTGTGCGGTCATTATGAAGGCGTGGATGAAAGGGCTGCCGGGATCTGCGATGAGGAGATCTCCGTCGGCGACTATGTTCTGACCGGCGGCGAACCGGGAGCAATTATCATCATGGATTCCGTGATCCGGCTTCTGCCGGGAGCGATCCGCAATGAAAGCATCGAAGAGGAGTCCTATGAAAACGGCCTGCTCGAATACCCGCAATACACCCATCCCGCGGTCTATGAAGGCATGGCAGTGCCGGAGGTATTGCTCTCCGGCCATCATGAAAACATCCGGAAATGGCGGCTCCTGCAGTCCCTGAAGCGGACCAGGGAAGTGCGCCCTGATCTTTATGAAGCCCATGAATTCACGAAGGAAGAGAAGAAACTGGCGCTGAAGCTGGAAGAGGAAGAAGACGCTTGATTTGCATTTTCCGCAGAGCATGGTAGACTGTCATTGCTTTTTAAAGGAAAACATATGAGCACCGATGGAATGTCAGTCAAGGTAACAGTCAGGCAGCGGTCCCTGTTTCCGCGGTATATCGAACCGCAGGAACTCCTTCTGGACGGCATGGGCTATGGCAGCTATGAATCCGACGGATTCCGCCGGGATGTGATCCGCGGCGATACGCTTGTCGCCTACCACAGGGATCATATCGGCCGGGGAATCCGGGTTTCCTGTTATAACGACGAAAAAACCTATGAACTCCTGCTGAATCTTCCGACAAGCTCCGAAGAACTGGAAGATTTTTTCCAGATGACTGCCCGCCTTGCCAAGAAGGCAATCTGTGAGGTGTTTCTGAATGAGGAGCCGTTTGTCCCGAAGAAGTTCAAGGAGATGCGGCAGAAGTTCATCACTTATAACCTGAAGCTGCTTCACGAACTGATGGGCAGAGTTCTCAACGAAACCCCGCATACGATGTCGATCGGCTGCGTGTTTCACCGGCTGGTAGCCGGGGAAAAGGAAGCCGACCGGATGTGGGCCGGCATCAATACCGATGCATACCGCGACTGGATGCATGAATCACAGAAAGGTCGCGCTTACTTTTCCCAGGCGCGTGTCGTGCATGAAAAGGAAAACGATGAACATATCGCGATGTTTTCCCTCCCGGCGCAGCAGACCGTGATCTTTCCCAACCACATGGAACTGCCGGTGCGCTTCTATGATCTTTCCACCGGACTTCCGAGATACGACATCTCCCGCTGGCAGGTGGTATTTCTCGACCGCTCGCGGGAAAAGGTGCTGGGAACGATGCGATTTGATGAATTTCACCGCCGGATTCCGAAGGAAAAAACCTCCTATTTTGATGCCGCGGATACACTGATCGAACCGTTCAGCGAAGAAGAGCTCCGGCTTCTTCTGGAAGAGGCAGGGGAACTCCATGCATGAATATATCCGGACCGGAGAACTCCTGATCCGGCCGTTTCAGGAAAAGGATGCGGAATCCTTTGAACGCAATGTGCTTCAGGATGCGACGCTTGCGTCTTTTTTTGACGGCGAAAGCGGGGAAGACTACATCAGTGCCCGTCTTGCTTATCGGAACCAGCCGCGGTTTTATGACTGCGTGATCCTTCTCGGAAAGCAAGAGGAGGCGATCGGCGAGATCAACGCCGCCTGTATTCCCAAAGGCATGGCGGATATCGGCTATGTGATCGCTTCCCCATACCGCAGTCGGGGATACGGTAGAGCGGCGCTGAAGGCATGGATCGGTTATCTTTTCGAAGAGGGGATCGATGTGATCTACGGTGCCTGCAGAAAAGGCAATTCCGCAAGCATTGCATTAATGCGCCATGCGGGAATGGAGCCCTGCCGACAGGTGCCGAAGAAAGTCAGGATGCGGGAGAATGAAGAAGATCTGATCTATTTTCGGATCGGGAAGAAAACCGAAGGCAAAGCGGGGAAAATGCATGCCTGAGCGGTCTTTTGAAACGGGAGGGAACGCACTCCTGTTTTTCATTTTGAAAGCGGTCATGCAGGAATGCCATGCATGAAACCGTACTAAAGCACCTGCGGAAGTGCCCGAACAGGTACTGCAGAAGCACTTTTTTCGGTATACTTGAACCATCAGAAAGAAGGAAAACAACATGTCAATGGGTCATGGCGGAATGGGCATGGGCAGAGGAATGCGAAACTTCATGAGCGAAGAAGAGAAAGCAACTGCCCCGAAGGTGACAAAGGAACTCGTACTGCGGGTCTTTTCATGGCTGAAGCCGTACTGGAAACAGCTGATGCTTACGCTTCTGTGCATTATCATTTCAACGATTCTCTCCATCATGCCGACGGTGCTTACCGGTCAGATCATAGACCAGGGTCTCATCGGACGGGATCTCAACCGGCTGATTTTTCTGATCATCCTGTCCCTGCTTGTGACCTTCGGATCCAATCTGATCGGGGTGGGGGAGTCCTATCTCAACTCCTGGATTGCCCAGCATATCACCTTCGACATGCGCAATCAGATGTACCGCCATCTTGAAAGCATGTCGCAGCGTTTCTTCACCTCCAGCAATCAGGGGGATATCATCACCCGCATGACCTCGGATATCGACGGTGTCCAGCAGATCATCACCAATACCTTTTCGAGCATCCTCTCCAACTCGATCACCCTGATCGTAGCCCTGGTTGCGATGTATCGGAAAAACTGGGTGCTGGCAACCCTCGGCATTATCATCGTGCCGCTCTTCACGATTCCGACCCGCAAGGCAGGAAAGACCCGCTGGTCTTTGACCAAGGAAGCGCAGGCCTGCAATGACGAAATCAACGGCATCCTGAATGAAACGCTCTCCGTCAGCGGTCAGACGCTGGTCAAGCTCTTCTGCAAGGAAGAGGAGGAATATCAGAAATACGAAGCCAGCAACCGCCGCATGATCGAACTCAACATCAAGGAGTCGATGGCCGGCCGCTGGTTCCGGGTGGTGCTTTCCACCGTCGCCTCTGTCGGACCGATGCTTTTATATCTCGTCGGCGGTATCCTGATGATGAAATACAACAGCGATATCACCGTCGGTGATATCACCGTTCTCGTCTCACTGCTTGGCAGAATGTACGGCCCTGTCAACCAATTGCTCAACATCCAGGTGGACTGGATCCGCTCGATGGCCATGTTTACGAGAATCTTCGAATACTTCGACATGGTGCCCGAAATACAGAACCCGGAAAACCCGGTGATCCCGGATGTCTGCACCGGTGCCGTGCAGTTCGACCATGTGGGATTCTATTATGATCCCGAGCGCGAGATTCTCAAGGACATCAGCTTCGAACTCAAATCCGGACATTCCGTCGCGATTGTCGGTCCGTCCGGCTCGGGCAAGAGCACGATCATCAATCTGATTCCGCGGCTGTATGATGTGGTGAAGGGAACCGTGTTTTTCAGCGGTCAGGATGTCCGGGACCTTGACCTGACATGGCTGCGCAGGCATATCGGCATCGTGACCCAGGATACCTATCTCTTCAACGGAACGATCCGGGAAAATCTTCTCTATGCCAAACCCGACGCCACCGAAGAGGAACTGCGCCAGGCGTGCGCCAAGGCAAATATCCTCGATTTCGTTGAAAAGCAGGAGAAGGGCTTCGATGCCATGGTGGGCAACCGCGGCCTGAAGCTTTCCGGCGGCGAAAAGCAGCGGATTTCGATCGCCCGGATTCTCCTCAAGGATCCCTCGCTTCTGGTCTTTGACGAGGCGACTTCCGCCCTCGATTCGATCAGCGAACAGAAGATCCAGGATGCGATCGATCCTCTGATCGCTAGCCGCACTTCGATCCTGATCGCCCATCGTCTTTCGACGATCCTGGCGGCGGATGAAATCCTCGTCGTCAAGGACGGCGAGATTGTCGAGCGCGGGCAGCACGCAGAACTCGTCCGCAGAAACGGTGTCTACACCGAGCTCTACAATACCCAGTTCGGCAAAGCTGCCGAGCTTCAGGCTCCGGAAGGCAGCGAAGCAGGGAAGGTCGCCGGATGGAACGCCAGCTATACCGAAGGCGAAGATCTCGTTGAATACTGGGACGGCACCGCATTTTCCAAAATGTAAGAGAACGCGGTCTGATATAATAGACAGTACTCCGAGAAAGGAATTAATCAATGAAACGTGCAAAGAAATGGATTGCGGTTCTCGCATCATCGGCCATGTTTTTAACCACCGCCGGATGTGAGATGTCGGAAATTGCCGGCACCAGCACCGAACCGCCCAATATCACTCTGACCCCGGAAGAGCAGGAAGAACTCAACCGTCTGGTTACCGAAGTATTCGGGGAGGAAGCTGCCTCTTCGCTCAATCAGGGCAATGCGCAGAGCCAGGAAACAGGCCCTGCCGCAAGTGCCGAACCGGCAGTTCCCGCCGCAAGTCCCGAACCGGTTCTTGAAGCGAGCCCCGAGCCGGTCAAAGAACAGACGGTGCTCGAAAAGGCCGACGCACTGATCAATGATCAGACGTATGCCCTGGATGACAACGGGCACGGACACCGGAGTTTTGAGGAGATGCGGGCAGCCTGGCGCGATATCAATGGCAATGCCCTGGATCCGTTTATTGAAGAACTGGCAAAGTACAATACGGAAAATCCCGACGACAAGGATGCGGAAAAGACAGTTGTAAAACTCTATCAGGCGATCATCGAAGCCTATGACCGGGAGTATGAAGTCGCCGTGATCGGCAAAGTTCTGCTGGATGAGGATCTGAGCAATGACGAACTCAGCGCCAGAAAAGTCAAGGCAGACACAGATCTCGATCTTCTTGACAACAAGGGAAGAACAGCGATCCGCGATTGTCTGAAGGGACCTTATGGCGATGCTCTGAAGGAAGTCATCGATCCCCTGCAGGTGGAAGGATATCTTTCCGCTCCGGATCTTTCCGAGCGGGCGAAGGAACTGATGGCCGAATACAATGAGCTTGACAACGAGTACAAAGTGTTGATGGAAAAGCCTGTCACCGCGGAATTTGAAGGCAAGACCTATTCCAGCGAGGATAATGAGCAGGAGTTCCCCGAGGACAAAGCTGCACAGATCAGAATACAGCTCGGTTATGCAAGGTCAGAACAGATTGCGCCGCTGTATACGAAGATGATCAAAAACAGAAATGAGTATGCGAAGGAACTCGGATACAGGGATTTCATCGAATACGCCTATAAGAGTGTCTATGGCCGGGACTACACCGCCGATGATGTCATGAAGCTTGCGGCAAGCTGCTATGAGAGTACGGCCGGTGTATTGACGATGGCACTGCTGTGCAGCGGAGATGCCTCTATGAAACAGGAGATCAGTCTCGATAATGAGGCGATGATCAATACCCTCGCAGCCAATGTCATAAAGGTCTCGCCGACGCTGAAAGAGTCGATGGACTACCTGCAGAAATACAAACTGTATTCCTTCGGCAGTGAAGATGTCCGGGCACCGGGTGCGTACATGGCAGACCTCCCGGCGGCCAGAGCCGGCTGTATCTACATCGAACGCAGCAATACGCTGGCGGACTATGAGACGCTGACCCATGAATTCGGTCATTACAACAACGCCTATCATTCCTATTCGCCCCGCCTTGGTGCGCTGAATCACCTGGATGTTCTCGAAACCCATTCCCAGGGGCTCGAGATCCTCGCCAGCACCACCCTCAACAATGCATTCCCGGTAAGCAACGGGGATTACAGCGCTGCGGTCACGGTTGACCTGATTCAGTCGATCACCAGCGCCCTGATGGTTGCGGCGTTTGAAATCGAAGCCTACCGGAACCCGGACCGGACCGCACAGGAGTTCTGCGATCTTCTGGACAAGTACAGCGCCCTTTGCATGCTGGGAGCGGATCAGGTGGAAGAAAGCGGGAAGATCGGCAGCCTGTGGCCGCAGATTCATCATATCTTCGACTGCCCGCAGTATTATGTCTCCTATTCCATCTCCGCTCTTTCCGCTCTCGATATCTATGCGCAGTATCTCGAGAACCCGGAAGAAGCGGTGAACAAATATCTCGATCTTGTGAACATCAACCCGAATATGAAATATGTCGAAGCGATGAAGACCGCAGGACTTCGGGATATGACAAAGGTACAGAATATCAACGAGGTCATGGAGATTCTGAACCGCCATTACACCGAAGAGTTCGGAAACCGTCTGGTCGAGGGGGTACAGAACGGAGAGATCGGCAATATCCTCACCTCTCTGTTAAAGGACCTTACCGCAAACTAAGCAAAGACCGTCTGGTAAAAACCGGGCGGTTTTTCTTCGCGCTTTCCGCTACAATGACGATATGACACTTCTTGATCAGGACATCCGGGAACCCTTGTTTGACTTCCTGGAAGGGGAGTACGGGAAAATCCGGATTCTCGAAGAAAAGCAGATCGGCCGCAGCCGTGCGGATATCG
>JAFWCM010000011.1 GCA_017536885.1 Solobacterium sp. | reverse complement strand
TCTTCACTCTCTTCTTCGCATTCGATGCGGGCTTCGCCGCAGCCTTCGTAATTCGGGCAGTTCTGCGAACAGGAGTTCATGGCGATGCGCCTCAGCTCCTCCGGGACAAATACGCCGATTTCTTCGGAGTCATACCCGACCTGAAAGTTTCTCTCATTCAGGATGATCGGGCGTTTGAGAACACTGGGGTTGCGCTGGATGAAGCGGATCAGCTCGCTGACGGACATATCATCGATTTTGACATTGTTCTCGGCGATCACCTTGGAACGCTTCGAGATGATGTCATCACTGCCGTTTTCGGAACGCATCAGAAGATAGCGGATCTCTTCGTCGTTGAGAAGCGTACGGAAGATATTCTTTTCCCGAAACGGAAGATTTCTGTCCTTCAGCCACTGCTTGACCTTTCGGCAGCTGGCGCATCCGGGGGAGGTATAAACAAGTATCATAAGGAATCTCCAGAAAAGATATGAGTAATCAGACGTGAAGCACTGCGGTTGCGATGGAGAAGTAGATCAGCAGCGAGATTGCGTCGATGATGGTCGTCAGCATCGGCGAAGCAACCACGGCCGGATCCAGATGCATCTTCGATACGGTAATCGCAAGACAGGAAGCGACGATCTTGGCGATGAATACGGCGCAGATCACGGTCAGGCAGATCGTGATCGCGACCATGACCGATGTCCCGTCTAAAAGCATGCATTTGGCAAAGCAGGCAATTGACAGTGTTATGCCGCAGAGCAGACCGACCCGCATCTCCTTCCAGACGATCCTCGGCATATCCTTGAACTCGATCTGTCCTAGGGAAAGAGAGCGGACGACTTCGGTACTGGCCTGGGCACCGGAGTTTCCGCCCGTGTCCATCAACATCGGAATATAGGCGGAAAGGATGATGTATTTGCTCAGAGCGTCTTCGAACCCGGTGATGATCTTGCCGGTGAAGGTCGCGGAAATCATGAGCAGAAGCAGCCAGGGAATTCTCTTTTTATAAGTATCGAACATACTGGATTTGAGATACGGCGTGTCGCTCGGAATGATGGCAGCCATCTTTTCGAGGTCTTCGGTGATCTCCGCTTCCATGATGTCCATGACGTCGTCGACGGTGATGATTCCGACCATGCGGTTTTCATTGTCGACAACCGGCAGAGCCTCGAAGTCATACTTCTTGAAAATGCGGGCAACTTCTTCCTGGTCGGTGTTGGTATTGCAGGAGATGACATCCTCATGCATAATATCGCCGATCAGTTCGTCCCCGGAGTTAATGACGAGATACCGCAGTGCCACGGTTCCGAGAAGCAGCCGCTTGGGATTGAGCACATAGCAGGTATTGACGGTTTCCGAATCCATGCCGATCTGGCGGATCCTCTCGATTGCCTCTTTCACCGTCATGCTTTCGCGCAGGTCGACAAACTCGACGGTCATGACCGAACCGGCGGAGTCATCCGGATACTGAAGCAGATGATTGATGTCGTTTCTGGTCTCGGGCCTGGCGTTGCTTAAGAGCTTCTTGACCACATTGGCGGGCATTTCCTCGAGCAGGTTCGCCGCATCATCCGCATAGAGGTTATCGATTATCTGGCCGGCTTCACGATCGGAGAGTGACGTGATGATGTACTGCTGGCTTTCCACATCGAGCATCGCGAAAACATCGGCCGCGAGGCCCTTGGGAAACAGACGGAACATCTTGAGCATATCCTCGTCTTCCATCTGTTCCATCACCGCCGCAAGGTCGGCTTCATTCATATCCTGTGCTTTTCCGCGCAGGGCCGCATACTGCTTGTTCTTCAGCAGGCTGCGAAAACTGTCCAGTTCTTTTTCGGTATTAGTATCGTTCATAGCAGTTCTCCCTGAAAATGGTATTCATCTTTGCACACAACGGAACCTGTCCTGATATATTGCCGTCAATCATGAATACCACCTCCTTTCAGACTGCTGAGCACCATATGAAATTTTACTTTTTTAATAAGGATGTTTCAACCGCAGATTTGCTATTCCAGCGGCACGGTGTAGTAATTTCCGATGATTCTCTCCACCGAGTTGACGGTGATGAAGGCATGCGGATCGGCAGCCTTCACGGTATCGATCACGGCGTGGATCTGGTAGGTGTTGACTGTTGCCAGAAGCAGCCACCGCGGGGTATGGGAATATCCCCCTTCACACTTGACCTTGGTGACCCCGTGCCGGCAGGCGTGGAAGATCGCATCGCAGACTTCCTCCGGCATGTTGGTGACGATGTTGAGCTTTGAGAACTTGTATCTTTGATGCAAGGTGCTGACAACCTGGGTGCTGACATACTGGTAGATGATGGAATAGAGCGCCTTCTCCCAGCCAAACAGCAGCCCCGCGGCAGTAAGGATACAGGCATTGATTCCCATCATGAGATTCCATGTCGGCCGGTTGAGCTTCTGGGAGAGCACGATCGCGATGAAGTCGGTGCCGCCGGAGCTGGCGTTGTTGCGCAGGACAATTCCGGTCGAAAGTCCCGAGATGAGACCGCCGAACACCGCCACCAAAAGCATGTCATCGGTCACCGGCCACTCGGGGATGTACGCGGTAAACAATGCGCTGAGGGCGAAGAACAGAAAGGAATAGAGAATGAACTTGTGGCCGATCATGCGCCAGACAACGAGTGCGGTAATCGCGTTGAGAGTGAAGTAGATCTGAGAAAAACTGATCGGGATGTTGAAGTACACCTGCGCGGTCTGTGAGATCAGACGCGAAAGACCGGAATACCCTCCCGGAAACAGGTTTCCGGATTTGACGAATATATTCATGCCGAGGGAATAGAGCAGCGCCGCCACAAAAACCCAGAAGATGGTGATAAAATCCTTTTTCGTGAGCTGGATATCCAGAATTTTCATGCCTCAGTTACCTTTAAGTACAGATTGAATGACCAGAAGATCCGCCGGCTTTACCTCTTCCGGCCGCTTCAGGGTGCGGAAGGTTTCCCGGATCGTGCGGCAGTTGTTTCTCTGCCGTTTGAGAATGCGGATGTCAAACGGAACGGTCAGTACGGTTCCCTCCGCGAAGTACAGATCACAGGCGATGCGCTGATCCGCCTTCATCGTGACAAGCATGGAGTCATTGATCCAGAAGTTGTCGGCGGTGCTTCGGGAGGAAAGAATCGGAAAGAATATGACTGAACCCTGATCGCCGATCACAAGCGGCACCTTGGAGCGAATGCCGGTGACTGCCTTCACCGCATCGATTCTTCCCTGCATGGTGGATCCGCACTGGATGCACCAGCGGTTGAGAATTCCCTCCGGCCTGCCCTTTTCCCTTGTGCTTCTGCCCGATTCATAGAAGAGCTCCGTCTGCTTTTCCTTCGGGTCATAGCGCAGAGCGAGCACTCTGCTCACAGTTCACCTCTTAAGGGTCGCACACAGACAATAAAACCGTATTGTTTCCTGTCCATGTCAGTCCTCATAATACGGTTCATTGCGGTCATCGAAATCACTGTCATCATCCGCATCCGCTTCGCTGTAATAGCGGTAATACAGTGCTTCTCTGCGCTTCATATCCTCTTCCCGGTGCCGGATCGTGATGGAATACAGCATCCAGAAGCCTATGAGGATAAACAATACCATGGCAACCATGGCAACAAGATCTCCGAACGTTTCAATCATATCTGTCTCCATTCTACATCCTTTCTCTTACGAGGTCATTGCCTAATATTACGCATCAGTCCTCCAGGATGCCGGGTTTGAGCTGATCGGTGAAGGAAAGCGATTCATATCCCCTCTGTTTCATGACTTCATACAGTACGATCGCGGCCGTGTTGGAAAGGTTGAGACAGCGCGTATCCGCCTTCATCGGGATGCGGATCAGACGGGATTTCTGCTGTTTCAGAAGCTCCTTCGGAATACCGGTCGATTCCTTTCCGAAGATAAAGTACAGCTCTTTTTCCTCACGGTAATCAAAGCCATCCGGCGGCGTAGTTCCATAGCGGGTCAGGAAGTAGTATTCGCCGGGATTGGCATTTACAAACG
>JAFWCM010000112.1 GCA_017536885.1 Solobacterium sp. | reverse complement strand
GAATGGAACTATATGATTTCACCATCTTTGTTCGCATTATCTGACATCTACGACGAGTATTTGAGATCTGCAAAAGAGACCAAAAAGAAGAAAACCAGCGATTAACAACTTGATCAATTTAATATTTTACAATTCCTAATCTCCATTTTAGCAGATACCGGAGCGGCAGAAGATCATTTTCCGGATCCGGCCAAAACGAGCCGAGAAACAGCTGCACTGATGGGAAATTGTGGAACTGCTTTCTGTCACCCGAGCGGTTTATATCAGCGGTTTCTGAGGAGAGGGGGCCGCTCATGCGCCTGGGAAATCTGGTTGCCCGCCCGTTCTGAATCAGAAGAAAAAAGAAGAGCAGTCAAAGTGTGATCATTTTCATGCGTTCTTTCGGATTCATGTGACACACTCCGGAATGGAGTTGGATTCCGGTCTGTGTCCGGCTTTGATCATGCAGGTATAGCCTATGTGTTGAGCTTTGGTGCTCTGTTTTTCATTCATGCATGATTTCTGTGCCTATTTTAGCGGAACTGCTGAGAAGCAAAGATGTTTTGATGTAAAATTGAGTCAGGTATACAGTCTGAACAGATAATCATTGACGGATGGGCGAAAGAAAACGGCGTCTCAGCGATGAGGTGTTCTGATAGAGAAGGAATCAATGCGTATGGAATGTGACGATCTTCTGCAGGAAAATATGCAGCTTAAAGAGGACTACGAGCAGGTGAGGAGCAGGGATATCATCCATGCCCGCATTGCCCATGCTCTGGCGAGAGGCTATGCGGATCTGTACTATGTCAATACGGAAACCGATGAGTTTATTGAATTCTATACCGAAGACGACCGCGGGGTTCTCACGGAAGTCCGCAGCGGCAGTGATTTTTATGAGCGCTGCAGACAGGAGCTAAAACGCTCTGTTCATCCGGAGGATCAGGAAATGCTGACTGAGGCGATGGACCGCGGTGTTCTTTCGGAAGCGCTGGAGAAATCAAATGTTTTTGAAGTGACTTACCGCCGCATCAAAGACGGGAAAACGTTCTATGTGAAGATGGAGATCACCCGCGTGAAAGATGATCCCCGCTATATTGTCATCGCAGTATCGGATATCGATGAACTGATGAAGCGGCGGTTTGCAGAAGAGAGGGTTCGGGAAGAGCAAATCGTGTATTCCCGGCTGCACGCCCTGTCCGGAAACAATCTGTGCATTTATGTGGTGGATCCGGAAACCGATAATTATCACGAATTCAGCGCTGCGGACAACTACGTTGAAAATTTTGCGCAGGCCAAGGAGGGAAAGGATTTTTTCACCACCGTGCGCGAAGCCGCAAAACTGTTCAATCATCCCGAGGATATCGAATATTTCCTCACTGTGTTTACGAAAGAAAATATTCTGTATGAGATTGAGCGGAGCGGACTGTTCACTCTGACCTATCGTCTGATCATGGAGGAAGAGCCGGTATACATTCAGATGAACGCCGCCATGGTTGAGGAAGGGGAAGGTCCCCGGCTGATTGTCGGCATCTATGATATTGACGCCCAATACCGTCAGAAACAGACAAATAAGGAAATCGCCCGCCAGAAGGAAATCTTCGATCAGATTACCGCGACACTGGCAGAACGGTATGACACCTTATACTACATAGATATCGAAACCAGCACATATACCGAGATTTCTTCCACGGATGAGTACAAGAAGCTGAATGTTCCGGCAACCGGAAATGATTTCTTTGCCGAAAGCAGAAGAAGCATTCGGAAATACGTGCATCCCGAAGATCAGGAAAAAGCGCTCCGAATCCACTACAAGGATGTTATGCTGAGAAATCTGAAGAAAGGAAGTTCCTTTTCACTTGCATATCGTCTGGTAGTAAACGGAGAGGTAAAAAACATCCGGCATACCGAACTCATGGCCCGGGATCAGAAGCACATCATTGTCTGCATTGAAAACATCGATACGGAAGTGATGGCGGAACTCGCTCTGAATGAAGAACAGAAAAAAACCGTCACCTATACACAGATTGCCGAGCGGCTGGCGGATCACTATGATCTGATCTATTACATTGACTGTGCCACCTCACAATACACCGAACTTTCCGCAAAGAAGAAATCCGGGGAGCTGAAAGTACAGCATGAAGGGGAGGATTTTTTCACGGCCGCAAGAAAGAATGCCGAGCGGCTGATCTATTTTGAGGATCGAAACCGGATTCGCCTCTTCCTGGATAAGGATAATCTGATCTCTCGGCTGGAAAACAGAAGGCAGCTGAATGAGGATTACCGGATGATTACGGAAGGCGGAAAGACAGAGTATACACGTATGTCGGTGACCTATTCTTCCGATCACAGCCATTTCATCATCTGTATTGAAAACCGCGAGGAAGAAGTCCGGAAGGAAAAGGAGCATCTCGCGGAACTTTCCCTGGCGAATGAACTTGCCCGCCGGGATGAACTGACCCATACGAAGAACAAGACCGCATATAACGAAATGGAGGTTGAGCTTCAGCATCTGATTGAGGATGGAAGCGAACCGTTCGGCATTGTGGTCTGCGATATCAACGGCCTCAAGATGATCAACGATACGGAAGGGCATAAGGCGGGAGATGACTATATCAAAGCTTCCTGTTCTCTGATCTGCCGCACCTTCCAGCACAGCCCCGTATTCCGGATCGGCGGTGATGAATTCGCGGTTGTTCTCAGAGGCAGGGAATACAGCAATCGCGAACGGCTGCTCTTAAGCCTGCAGAGACAGGCGGAAGAAAACATCCGCATGGGCGAGGGCCCGGTGGTCGCGTCGGGACTTGCGGAATATCAGAAGAATACGGATCGCACGGTGGAGGATGTGTTCAACCGTGCCGACAATCAGATGTATGAGGAAAAGAATCATCTGAAAGAACAGAAGCTGCTTCAGGAGAGTCATTTCTTCGGGGAAAAGGAAAATATCAGAATTATCACCGATGACCGGCGGATCATGCTGGATACTCTGTATAAAGCATTTGAAGTGGTTTCGGAAGGTACCTATGTATTCCTGTGCGACATGAAGTTCGATTATTCCCGCTGGTCTAAAAGCGCAGTTGATATCTTCGGACTGCCTGCCGAATACATGTATGGGGCAGGGGATATCTGGGAAGACCGGATTCATCCGGATGACCGCGAGGCCTATCACAAGGGAATCGATGAAATCTTCTCCGGAGTTGCTTCGGGGCATGACATGCAGTATCGGGCCCAGCGCACCACGGGGGAATATGATGTCTGTACCTGCCGCGGCGTGGTAATCCGGGATCCGTCCGGAGAGCCGGACTACTTTGCCGGAACGATCCGCAACCACGGCATCCAGGGACACGTTGATACGCTGACCGGTCTTAGAAATCAGTACGGGTTCTTCGAAGATCTCGACAGCTGCATCAAGAGAAATGCCAGGATTTCTGTGGCATTGTTCGGCATCAGCCGCTTTTCCGAAATCAACGAGATGTACGGCTATCATTTCGGAAACCGTGTTCTGCAGGCGTACAGCAGAAGCGTATATGAAAAAGTCGGCAATGTGGGCCATACCTACCGGATTGACGGAACGAAGTTCGCTTTGATCAGCAGTTCGCTTTCCATGGCAAAACTGCAGCTGGAATACGATCTGTTCCGTGAATATCTCCATGAGGAGTTCCGCGTGGATGACAGAAAGATCATGCTGGATCTCAACTGCGGTGCTCTGAAGGTAGACAGCTTTGATATCGATTCCCAGACGATCTACGCCTGTCTGAATTTTGCCTACGAAGAATCCAAGACACTGCGCCGGGGAGAACTGGTCGAATTCCGCAATGAGCTGAATGAGAGAAACCAGCAGAAACTGGAAATACTGCATGCGATCCGCGCGTCCATCACGCATGGCTATGAGGGATTCTATCTGCTCTACCAGCCGGTCGTGGATGCGCATACGGAACAGCTGATCGGTGCGGAAGCACTGCTGCGGTGGAAAAACGATGTCTACGGAGTGGTTCCCCCGGATCAGTTCATTCCGATCCTGGAATCTGATCCGCTGTTTCCGGACCTCGGAGAATGGATACTGAGAGAAGCGGTTCTTGCCGCAAAGCAGATTCTGAGCCAGCATCCCGATTTTATCATCAATGTGAATCTGTCCTATACCCAGCTGGAAAAACCGGATTTTGTGGATATGGTGCTGTCGATTCTGAAAGAAATGGATTATCCGCCGGAACATCTCTGCCTGGAGGTGACGGAGAGATGCCGGCTTCTGGATGTGGATCTGCTCAAAAATGTGGTTGTCAATCTGAAGTCCAGAGGAATTCTGGTGGCACTGGATGATTTCGGGACGGGATTTTCATCGGTCGGAATCGTCAAGGAAATTCCGTTTGATATCATCAAGATCGAACGCGTTTTTGTTCAGATGATCGAAGAAAATGAAATAGACCGCAAGCTGATCCACAACATCACAAATCTCGGATCCATCTTCAGCGCAAAGGTCTGCGTGGAAGGTATCGAAACGGAGGGAATGCGGGATATTCTGAGAAGATATCATGTCGAAAGTTTCCAGGGGTATTACTATTCCCGTCCGCTTCCGCTGGATCAGTTTCTGGTATGGGAAGGAAAGCATCTCGAACAATGCAGAAAAGGAGGATAAAACCTCTTCTCTGCCCGGATTTACAATTCAGGAGAAATCGGAACGCCTGAGACTTTGGTCCAATGTCATTAAGTTAACGATACCTCAATATCAATAAAAGTGAGCCATCCCAGAAGGATGTCAGTGCTGACGAAGGCAATGATCTTCTGGTGCTCACAATAACTTAAGGTCTTGACGGGTGACCTTTCGTTCACCTACTATAGTGAACGAAGGATCACTTTTTTGCGCGGAGGTTATTATGGCGAGCAACACAAAAGAGAGAATACTGGAAGCTGCGCTGGAGATGTTTTCACAAAACGGCTATGCAGGAACAAACATTCGTGAACTGAGCGCATCTCTCGGGCTTGTGAAGTCCGGGGTCTATAAACACTATGAGAGCAAGGAAGCAATCTGGAATGCGCTGCTGGATGAGATGATCGCATATTACGGAGAGCATTTCGGTTCACCTGAGCACTTGCCGCCTGTACCGGATTCGCTGGAGGCGCTGACCCGGCTTACCATGCAGATGGTGAATATCACCGTCCATGATGAGAAGATCATCATGACGCGCAAGGTGCTGACGCTTGAGCAGTTCCGGGACGACCGTGCCAGAGATCTTGCCACAAAGCATTTTCTCACCGGTCTTACGGAGATGTTTACGCGGATATTCACGGGCATGATAGAAAAGGGACTGCTCAGGAAGGATGACCCTGAGATGCTTGCGTTTGCCTATACCACACCGATTTCTGCCCTTATTCATCTGTGTGACCGTGAGCCAGAGAAAACAGCGGATGCAATCAGGAAGATCGAAGCATTCAGCAGGCACTTTACTGCAACTTATGGGGTGAAGTAACAATGTTTGATCTGGACAAATACCTGGCTGATCTGATCATGAACTGCCGGTCGGCTTTCGGAGAGCGTCTGCTGTATGTGGGGCTGCAGGGAAGCTGGATGCGCGGTGAAGCTCATGAAAACAGCGATATCGATATCATGGTGATTCTGGACGGATTCTCCGTGCGGGATATGGATACATACCGCGGTATCCTGAAAAGAATCGGTTTCTACGAGAAATCCTGCGGTTTCATCTGCGGGAAAGACGAAATGAAACGCTGGAATCCTCTGGAGGTATGCCAGCTGCGCCAGACGACAAAAGACCTGGTCGGCGTACTGACGGATTATCTTCCGCCCGCGACCCGGGAAGACGAAATCAACTATGTCAATTTGAGCCTGGGGAATCTGTATCACGAACTATGTCATCGCTATATACATGCGGACATGGATAAGAATGCAGCCAAATTTCGCGAGACCTGTAAGAACGTGTTTTACCTGATCCAGAATCTGCATTTTCTGGAGAGCGGGCATTTCATTCTCAGAAGGAAGGATCTGAAGGAAGCAGTTGCGAAGGAAGACCGGATTTTTCTGGAAATGGCAGAGTTGCTGGACAGCTATGATTTCGATCAGGCTTTTTCTTTCCTGTTTGCCTGGTGTCAAAACGCTTTTGCACGCATCGAACGCCTTGGAGAAAAATGACATGAACCATAATGCTCATGTTGTTACCGATCATCAAATGAAACTATGTCTGACTGAATTGACCGAGAACATGATTCGCTGGGCAGAAGATAAACTCGGCGGAAACGAATACGCCGGCTGGTGCCTTTCGTTCATCGAGGACGCGCTTGAGAAGAGCAGCGGCATTGAAATCTTCGGCGGGAGTTCCGCGAAGGAGTCTGCGTTGCTCTATGCTGACGGAATACGCCGGGGAATACCGGAGCGAGGCGCGTTTGTCTTTTATGACTGCATCTGTCAGGGCCCCGATGGTCCGGTCAACTGGGGCCACTGCGGCATCAGCCTTGGGGACGGAAGGATCATCCATGCCTGGGATACGGTACGGATCGACGATTACCGGAATATCGATGCTTTGACAGCGCTCTCCGGAGATCATCCGAAGTACATCGGCTGGGTGCCGGTGGAGCGGGTATTGAAACAGAAAGAAAATGGCTGAATGAAATCACAGAGAGATTTACGGATCAAGAAACGGAGGACAGATAGAAATGAATCGAAAAGCACTTGTCGTGATTGACATCCAGAACGATATTACAAAGCACTACAGGGACATCATTGACAGACTGAATACGGCCATCGAATGGGCGGCGGAAAGCGGAATGGAAATCGTTTATATACAGCACAACAACCTGTCAGCCAGTTCGCGCACGTTCAAGCCAGGCACAAAAGGAGCAGAACTTGTGCCGGAGCTTAAGATCGTCTCGGATCATATTTTCGTTAAGACAAAGGCCAACGCTTTGACCAGCGAGGCGTTTTCAGAATTCATCAGGTCAAAGGATATCAGGGAGTTTTACATTACCGGTGCTGATGCCACTGCCTGCGTGAAATCCACCTGCTTCAACATGACAAGAGCCGGATATGCTGTTCATGTCATCTCCGATTGTGTGACCAGCTATGACTTGAAG
Organism: Solobacterium sp.; assembly: GCA_017536885.1. GTDB lineage: Bacteria > Bacillota_I > Bacilli_A > Erysipelotrichales > Erysipelotrichaceae > Bulleidia. Next base: position 2,545 of record JAFWCM010000112.1, on the reverse strand, counting down.
AAGATTCCGGAAATGCTTGCCTACTACACGGACAAAGGCTGTGAAGTCAGGGACCTTGCTGTCTATATGAGAAGTCATGATCAATAAGAGGTCAGACAATAATAATTTCGCTGATAACCATTGGATGATTTTGTCTGCCGCCGGACTGCTGCAGAGTGCTGGAGAAAGACAGTCGGAGATTGGAAGGCTGTGCCGTTCGGCTGCAGAAGATGTGATGCATTCGATCAGCACTGATCAGACAGGCTTTGAAACGTTCGGCGGCGGGCGGATCACTGGCTTTGCAGCCGTCTGTAGCCGTATATTCGGAGCTGCGGCAGAAAGGAAATAACAATGCTGTTTAAGGGAATCGGCAGAACTTTTTCTACGGAAAACGATCAGCAATACGAAACGATTGGAGCATTCTGGGATGAGCTTGCGGCGAAGTATGGCCGGGTGAACCTGCAGGGGCTTGGTTATGGCTGGAAGGAACAATCCATTGAGTATGTCATTGGCTTAATCGACGGGGAGATCGGCGGAGCGGACCGAACCGTGACACTGCCGGATACGGGCTGGTTTACGGTTCAGGGAAGGACAGCGGATCTTGGAAGCATATATGAAAAGATTTATCAGGAAGGAAGACTGGAATATGAGATTGAACGCTTTACCGACAGCGGTGAGTGTATGATCATGTATTGCCGATCAACCGGCCGGAACAGGTGAGGAGGCCTGAAAGGAATGTTCAATGCGGATATGATTGCTCCTTGCGGACTGGACTGCAGCATCTGCAGGCGTGCACTAGGAAAGACCGGCCGCTGTGCAGGATGCCGCGGTCCAAACGACAGCAAGCCGGAGTTCTGTTCAGAGAAATGCGGCATTATTCTGTGCGAAAAGAGAACGCTGAAAGGGTATTCGTTCTGCGATGAGTGCCCGGATTACCCCTGCGCTGATGTCATGGAAAAGGAGATCCGGTACGGATCGCAGTACCCGCTCCGCGAATCCCCGCTGGAGAATCTGCGGTTCATCCGGGAGGCGGGGATGGCCGCTTTTCTGGAGCAGGAGCGGAAGCAGTGGACCTGTTCTGCCTGCGGAGGCGTCATCTGTGTCCACACCGGTGTGTGCGGCGGCTGCGGCCGGCAGTATGCCGGTTCAATGAAGCACTGATGCAAAGAGGAAGATTGGAATGCAGGAGATCACATTTGCAAAAGGAGACGAACAGCATCTGAAGGATTGCAGGGACGCACTCTGCCAATCGGCGCTCGGCGAAAGATACTTTTCATCGCCGGGGAGTGCGGAAAATGCGATCCTTGAAGGGATCCGCCACAAAAATTTGTATGTGGCGCTCATCGGTGAAGAATGCGTGGGCTTTGCATATATCATTCCCAAAGGAGCGTTTCACAGTTTTCCATATCTGCACATCATCGCCGTGAAGGAAGAATACAGGAACAGGGGGATCGGCAGGGCTCTGCTGAATTATTCTGAAAAGATTGCGTATGAAATGGCAGACAGGTTTTTCCTTGTTGTCGCAGATTATAATCCGGACGCAATGCGGTTCTATGAAAGAAACGGCTATCAGCAAGTCGGAAAGATTCCAGACCTGTACCGTCCCGGAGTCACAGAATACATGATGGCAAAAGACCTGAAAAAGTGATTGAGTCTCAGAATGAGACCGAGGTTTGGCTGGAAGAAAGTAAAAGATGAAACTGAAAAACGTACTGATTGTTCGATAAATCGGGGTGTAGACAAATTGATTCTGAGAAACCGGAAAGAGGTGAGGTGAAGAAGTTGAAGATTCTGAAGAAGATCGGCAAAGCCGTTGCCGTGTTGTTTCTGGTATTGATACTTGGACTGGCAGTTCTGGATATTTATCTGATAAAAAAACCGGAAGTACAGGCAAAAAGAAAAATAGATGGGATTGATGAATTTGCCTGCGAAATCAATGAACTTACAATACGTGAGAATGCAAAAGTCATCGGGCTGGGTGAGGCAACGCATGGAAATGCGGAATTTCAGGAGCTCAAGCTCGAAGTTCTGAACATGCTGACGGATAAATACAATGTTGACTGCTTTGCCATGGAGATGGATTACGGTGAAGGTATGATCATCAATGATTACATCAATGGTCATTCAGGAATGTCAATTGATGAGGTGATGTGCCGGATCAACTTTACGATCTACAGAACAGCGGAAATCAGAAACCTGATTGAATGGATGAAAGAATACAATGGCTCTCATAGTGAAAAGCTTTCCTTCTATGGATTTGATCTGCAGAATCCGGATGTGGATCTGAAACTGATTCTGGATTTTGTGGAAGAGAATTCCATAGAAGAAGGTGCCGGTCTGGATACTGTTTTTGCTTCTTATCTGAATGGCAGCATAAGCTTCAAAGATGCAAGCCTGAATGATGGCTTTGAAGCGCTGAACCGTCTGAAGAATCATCTGGAAACCAACCGGGATGAATACCGGGATCTGTACAACTATGACCGTATTTTGGACTGCATTGAGAATGTGATGAGAGCCCGGGAACTGGCCGCCAGATATGACAGGGACAATGGTATGGTTGAAGGAG
>JAFWCM010000111.1 GCA_017536885.1 Solobacterium sp. | reverse complement strand
GTTTTTCGTTCCCGAGTACTCAAAGTGGTGTTGAATTTTCAAAGATCACTGTGATCCGATCTTTCGGATACACATTCACTTCATTGGTGTGTCTTTCCAGGGGTTCTCAGTCCCGGTTTTTCATAAACTTTAGACACTACCTCTTCGATCACATACATCGGCCGGTTTTTCACCTCAGTGAAGATATTGCCGACATAGATGCCGTGGATGCCGAGCACCATCAGGATGATCCCGCCGACAAGGTAGATGGAGATCATCAGGGAAATCCACCCTTCCGGAACCGAGCCGTCAAAGAAATGACGGATGAGAAGATAGATAATCATGATCAGTGAGACCAGAGAAAACAGCGAGCCGACGTAGATCGCGATCGTCAGCGGCTTGTTGGACTGCGAGCTGATCTCCTGGACGGCATAGCGGATTTTCTTTACCAGGTTATAGCCGGATTTGCCCGCGGCTCTTTCCTGTGCTTCAAGATCGATGACCGCACTCGGATAGCCGAGCCATCTCAGAAACATGATGTAGCCCCGGTTCTTCTCATTCATGGAAAGACAGGAGTCTACTGCCCGCCGCGATGCGATGGAAAAATTTCCGATCAGCGGATCGTATTCCTCGTCTGTCATCAGATTGTAAAAGGCATAGAACATCCTTGAGGAAAGCTTCGTGAGGAAGGAATCACGGCGGTTGCGGCGTCGGGAATAGACGATGTCATATCCCTCTCTGACTTTTTCGTACAGGTCTTTGATGCCTTCCGGCGGATCCTGCAGATCGCAGTCCATGACAACTACATAATCGCCTGTTGACGCCGTAAGCCCTGCCATGATGGCACATTCCTGGCCGAAGTTCCGGGTGAAATGAATCCCCCTGACATGGGGATCCTTTTCACAGAGCACTTTGATATCCTCCCAGGAATTCTGCGGATCTCTGTCTTCCACATAGATGATCTCAAACTCCGTGCCGAGGCTGTTCAGGGTTTCCTCCAGCCGGCGGTTGAGTTCAAAGATCGCTTCCCGGCATCCGTATTCCGGAATCACGACTGAAATTTTCATGCATTCTCCTCGAAGAAGCCCCGTACGGCTGCGATCACCGTCTGCTGATCCTCAGGGTCCATGTTGTAATACATCGGCAGACGCACCAGGCGTTCGCTTTCTTTGGTGGTATATACATCTTCCCCATGGAAGCGCCCGAAGCGCAGTCCCGCAGGAGAGGAATGAAGCGGAATATAATGGAAGACCGCCTGCACGCCCTTCCCTTTCAGATAGGAGATAAAGCGGGTTCTGTCTTCGAGATCTCTGAGCTTGAGATAGAACATATGCGCATTATGCGTGCAGCCTTCCGGAATCACGGGAAGATCGATGCGGCCTTTGAGATCTTCAAAGGCTTCGTAATACCTCTTCCATGAGGCAAGCCGGTTGTCGTTGATCTCATCCGCTTTTTCCAGCTGCGCATACAGATAGGCGGCGTTGAGCTCGCTGGGAAGGTAGCTGTCGCCAAGATCCACCCAGGTGTACTTGTCGACCTGGCCGCGGTAGAACCGGGCCCGGTTGGTGCCCTTTTCGCGGATGATCTCCGCCCGCTCAACCGCATCCGGACGGTTGATCACAATCGCTCCGCCCTCTCCCATCGAATAGTTCTTGGTCTCATGAAACGAATAGCATCCGAAATCTCCGATCGTTCCGAGATATTTATCATGATACTTTGCCATCACGCCCTGGGCCGCATCTTCAATAACCAGGAGATTGTGTCGTCTGGCAATGTCCATGATCGCTTCCATATTGCAGGAAACCCCGGCGTAATGCATGACGATGATCGCTTTGGTCTTTTCCGTGACCGCATCTTCGATCTTTGTCTCGTCGATATTGTTCGTATCGGGACGGATATCGGTGAATACGCAGACGGCACCGCGCATCACCGGTGCGGTGGCGGTGGAGGAAAAGGTAAAGCTCGGCAGGATCACCTCATCCCCCGGCTCAATTCCGGCTAAAACCATCGCCATATCGAGGGCCGTGGTGCCGCTGGTGGTAAGCAGTACCCGGCGGGCGTCAAAGCGGCGCTCCATCCACTCGCTGCAGCGATGGGTAAAAGGACCGTCACCGCAGATCATACCGCTGCCGACAGCCTGGGCAATATATTCCAGTTCTTTTCCCGCTCTTGGGGGAATGTTAAATCCGATCATGCCAGCCCTTCCCGATAAGATGCGCTCATCTTCTTTTTCATATCCGCATAGGCGCGTTTTTCCAGGCGCTTGTTCAAAAGACAGTCATCCCTGACCCGCTCGACAATGCCGTTCTTCGTGTATCTGGCATACAGGCGGCGGATTCTTCTGCCCCGGGGCAGAAGCTTCTTTAAGAACGTCTCGAGATGATCGAGCGTTTCCTCGTATTCTTCCGCGGTGCAGTTCATCTGCCGGGTTTTGTAAAGCATGTATTTGAATGCTTCGAACATGCGGTAGTAGAACATGTCCGGCACATTGGAAATATAGCCCGACTGGGTCAGAATGCTTTTGAACACCCGGATTTCTCCGTTCATCGCCTTATAGCTTACATCCTGCATGGAATTGCCGGTGCGGTTGATCAGATAGTCTGCCAGGGCTTCATCGGTATAAATCACATTCCTCGCCTTGAGCAGGGAGAGATAGAACAGCAGGTTGTCGGTATAGCTCACCTTCTCCGGAAACCGCAGATTGCGCGCAAGATCGGTGCGGTAGAGCTTGGCGTGGGGACTGGGATCGATGAAGAAGAGATCCTGAAAGCGATCGGTGTCCTTCCGGTAGACCGTGTTGGGAATCAGGGTCGTGAAATCCCGGTTGTAGGCGCAGTCGTAAACCCTCTCATCACTGTCCTCATAGACAAGGAACTTGGCGCCGACGATGATGTCGGCTTCGGAGAGATGCGCCAGGGAGAGCAGTTTTTCCATGGCGTCGGGTTCCAGCGTATCATCCGCGTCGCAGACCAGAAAATACGGGGTGTCGATGACCTTGAGAGCGGCGGAAAGCGCCGAGCCATAGCCCCCGTTTTTCTTATGGATACAGGAAATCCGGTCGGGATAGTTCTGTACGTATTCATCGATGATCGCCGGGCATCCGTCCGGGGATCCGTCATCCACCGCCAGGATCGAAAACGATTGTCCTGTCTGCTTCAGCAGCGAGTCAAAACATGCCCGCAGGTATTTTTCCACTTTGTAGATCGGTACTATTACTGTCGCTTCCTTCATCTTTGTTTCACCTTTCTGCGCATGGCGAGATACAGTTTCAGCCGCAGCGGATCTGTATACACCCAGTCGTTTTTTTCACGTTCTATTTTATATCGGCACTTCGGAAACTCCGGCCAGTTGTTTCTAAGATCATAGAAACAGACATCGATATATTCGTTCACCATCTTCGCATCCGTGCAGTCCCGCGTCTTCTTGAGGCATTCGAGAATATTGACGCCGCCGAGAAACTTCAGCTCTTCGTAGAATTTCTCATAGATGCCGAGCCGTTTGTAATCATCCAGGGTGATCTTGACCATGTCGAGCACATGATATGCGCGCATGTTAAACTCTCCGGTGATGTTTCCCGGCCGGTCTTTGAGGTAATCGTAGAGCGGCTCATTGACAAACGCCGCCTTCTCCGCTCTTGCCAGCAGCCGGTACGTGGTGCCGAGGTCCTCATACAGACAGCCCCAGGGATAGCTGATGCCGTGATCCCGAAACAGGGAGAGACGGTACACCTTGTTCCAGGCGGCATTGGCGATGGAGGTGATCAGTTCCGGCGTATCATGGATCGAATACGTATGATCCTCCGAGAACACATTGGCGATGAGCTCCCTGCGGCCGTCGGCCTGATAGTACTGATAGAAGTCGAAGATGACAAGATCCGCACCGGTCTGCTTCAGCTTCGAGAGACACTTTTCCAGCATCTGCGGTTCGATGAAATCATCGCTGTCGATAAAGCTCACATATTCCCCGCGGGCGATCTTCATTCCCTCGTTTCTCGCATCCGACAATCCGCCGTTTTTCTTGTGAATCACCCGGATTCTCTCATCCTCCTTTGCCCTTTGATCGATGATCGCAGGGCAGTGGTCGGTTGAGCCGTCATCTACCAGGATCAGCTCGAATTCCCGGAAGGTCTGATTCAGAATGGAATCGATGCACTTATCGAGATAGGCCTCGACATTGTATACGGGAACCACCACCGAGATCTCAGGCATGTTCCTTCCCTCCCCGGTTTCTCACCGTATCGAGCGCCTTCTGCGTGAGCTCTTCCCGGCTGAGAAGAAGCACGAGGAAATAGACGATCATGCCGGCTCCCACTTCCGCCAGCGTTCCGAAGGCATTGACCGGCATTACCTGACGCATCGCCATGACAGCCGCGCACATCAGCGCCGTTGCCAGCACATAGATAAAATACGAGCGCTGCAGGAAGTTGAACTTCACCTTTTTGCGGATCAGAAACATCTGAATCGAGGTTACCGTCGCTTCGGCGATCACGCTTCCGATAATCGCTCCCAGGGCACCATACCGCGGTATGAGAAACAGGTTGATCAGAAAATTGACACAGGAGCCGGCGATCACGGAGGCGCTGTAGCTGTTGTACATGCCGGTCGGAACCATGTACTGAATGCCGGTGACATTCGACATCGAGATCAGCAGGATGACCGGGCATCCCATAATCACCAGCGTCGGTATGATCGGCCAGACCGGCAGATACCAGGAAAGAAACGGCTGCGCGATCGACATCATGCCGAAGCACATCGGCAGCGCCAGCATCATCGAAAACTTCATCGTGGCGGCGATATAGTGCTGTGCCTTCTCATCGCCGTTTTCATCGTTGTATACGACATTGGTCACCCTCGGCAGCATCACCGAGCCGATGCTGGTAATCAGAAGCAGAAACATCTTCACGATGTTCATGCTGGTCATGTAATAGGTGACGTGATCCTCCGCATACAGCGCCCCGACCATGGTCTGATCGAGCATCGTATAGACGGAGATCGCGATCGTCGGAACAAAGAGCTGAAAGGTTGCCCAGAAGTGATGTTTATAGGCATCCTTCAGGGAGATCTTTTCAAAGGAGAGGTATTCCCGCAGCTGCAGGAACATGATGGCCTGGCCGAAGAGCTCACTGCCGACATTGATCAGAATGTACAGCCAGAGATCATCCGGCGTCTTGCACAGCGTCATGATCAGAAAGACACCGACGCACTTGACGATGATGTTGCGGATGCTGGCCTTTTTGAAATCCTCCATGCCGAAGAAAAACCAGCTGATGTCCAGCATGCTTGCAAGCATGGTCAGGCCGGTGAGCTTCCAGTAGAAGGCGTTTTTGTCCACGGCAAAATGGATGAAGATATAGAACGCGATCATGGCGATCATCATGTTCGTAATCTGCATCGCCAGGATTTCAAAAAACGTCGTGTTCCTGAGTTTCTCGTCATCCCTGACCTTGGCGATCTGGCGGTTGCCGTAGGTGTTGACGCCGAGGATGCCGAAAAGAATAAACCAGTTCATGATGGAACCGGCATAGTTGTAGATTCCGAGCGCATCCTTGCCGATGTGGACCGAAGTATACCGCACCAGAATGAACGGCAGGATGATCTTCACCAGCTGATAAAGGATGTTGTAGATATAGTTTTTTACAATCTTTCTGTCCATAGAAAAAAACCGCTGTCATTATACCACAGCAATCGGAAAGCACACCCTCCCGTATAGCCCGTCAGACACAGAAAAACCGGGATCGTCCCGGTCTCTTTATTCGGATGTGACTTCCTGAGGAAGTTCATAGGGTTCAATCACAAACTCCGCCGGCAGCCCTGCCGCTTCGGCAGGTGCGGCTTCGGTCTGCGGCTGTTCTTCCTCGGCTTCCTCTTCCGCCTCATTGTCGAAGACCCCGTCGGCCTGGATGCCTTCATCCGTGCGTTCGATCCAGCCGGGAAGGGCTGCGATCCAGTGCTTCTTGCCGATCCTATACCAGGTATAAGCGGCGTCTTCCGTGGTCTCATAGACCGTGTAGACGCTTCCTTCGCGGGTGGTGGCGATCACCGCCGCATCGGCGGAAGGTGCTTTTCTTGCCTGCAGGTTGCGGGCGTTGATCCGGATCTGGAAGGTCTCCTGTTCCGAGATGGAACGCGACTTTTCGATCTCATCATTTCCGAAGTACTGCACCTCATCTTCCGAGGCGAGAATCCACAGGGATTCCCCGATCCGATACCAGGTGCTCTCTTCGGCATCCTTCATCTCATAAACCTGATAGCGCTCGCCATAGGTCGCATAGGAAGGCATTTCGCTTTCCTTCTCCTCATCCTCTTTCTTATCCGAACCGGTTGGTTCCGTTTTATCCCCATCGGCTTTTTCCGATTCCGGTTTTTCGGATGCTTTGTTCTCCGCAGCTGTCCCGGCTTCTTCGGTATCCTTCTTCTCCTTTGCCTCTTCGGGTTCTTTCCTGAGTTCGGGAGTGTTGTGATACTCGAGCTTTGAGGCCTCAACGATCAGATATCCGAGGCTTTCCTCTTCGATCTCCTCATTGGCCAGAGGTTTCTCCGTCCACTCGAGCTGAGGCGGAACATTTTTGACAAGATCGGTCTCATAGACCATCTGGGTAGAGCCGCCGCCGTCAAAGCGGATCGCGTCAAACGCGCCCAGTTCCCTGAGGAAGTCGCGGATGCGGCTTTCCGCAACCGTGCCGTAGATCGTGATCAGAAGAAACTGCAGATCGCTCTTCTGGGCCAGGATCGTGACCGCCCGGCCATAGGAGCGATAATTGATTCCGTTGGACGAGCCGCCGGTGATATCAACTTCCTTACCGTCGGCGAAATAGGTAAAGGATCCCGATACGCCGAAGGCACCGCCGTCGATCGCATAGCCTCCCCACCAGGTCCAGCCGCCGTCGCCGCACCAGTTGTTTCCGGCCCAGCCGTGATAGCGGAGCTTCAGAACATCGCCGTCGATATAAGCGGTCGCAAAGCCGTTTCCGTAGGCCGGCGTATTGGGAATTCCGTACCAGGTGGTCCAGTCGCCGTATCTGCGCACGGCACCGACCGGCTTGCCATAGCCTTCACCGCCGCCGTTTTCGAAGTATCCGGCATTGATTCCGCCGGCATAGGCATAGCCCTGGGAGATGCGGTTATAATCCTTCATCTGGTTGATCATTGCCGGGGACTCGCTGTAATCCACCTGAACGAGGGTATCCTCACTCGGGTTGACGCGGAGGATGTCGTAGGTAATTCCGTCCAATATCCCTTCTTCATGGGTGATATCTTCGTTATTCCCTTTGGTATAAACAGAGATCGCCGTGCTTACCGGCCGGCGCAGAT
>JAFWCM010000110.1 GCA_017536885.1 Solobacterium sp. | reverse complement strand
CCGAACGGTTAACCCTGGAGGCCGCTGGAAATAGCACGGCTGGAAAGTTGAATCCCGCGAATTCTGTGCAAAGTATACGCAGGCGCCAACGCTGAAATCCGGGATGAAAAGCATAGGGCAATCGGCATCCCATAGGAAAGGGAAGCGTTCGAAAACGACAGAGATTCAGCGAATGAGTACTTCCCCAAGGCTGCCGGACCGCCGGCAGAAAGTCTGTGAAGAAGGGCGGGGTGCTCTTCTTTTTCGTGGTCGGCACACCACCCATCCTTCTTTGCACCCGCTTCATCTTCTGTTCTCCGCCGATGCGGAAAGGCAGAGTTTGGCTGATGAGAAATGAAAAACAGGAAGATATCAGTGCTGCGGATACCTCTCTGCACTCTGGTTTCTCCGGCGGGGATTTTCTGCTTTGTTTTGACAAAAGTCTGAGCTGCCAAGATAATTTCAATTGTGAAGACATTCTCGCCAAAACCAGATTATCCTCTCTGTCTGCGGGAGTTTCGATCCTCGCGTCGGCCGGGTTTTCTTTCGGCAGAAAAGCATTCATGCATATGTGAAGCTGATGAAGAATACAGGTTCTTCGGGGAGGTGAGATCATGAAACTGATCTTCCGATATCTGAAGAAATACGGCGGTGCCGTGGCACTTGCCATTTTCATCAAACTGATCGGAACGATTTCCGAACTGCTTCTTCCCTATATCCTGGAATACATCATCGATGACATCGTTCCTCTTCGGGATCTGAAACAGGTATTGCTCTGGGGATCAATGATGTTTGCGGTGGCGCTGTTCTGCCGTCAGTTCAATGTATTTGCCAATTCCATGGCGATCTCCAACGCCCATAAGATCAGCTATGAAGTGCGGCAGAGCCTGTTTGAAAAGACGGTGAATCTCACCGGGGATCAGTTTGATGCATTTACGCTGCCTTCCCTGATCTCGAGAATGACCAGCGACAGCTATAATGTGCAGTCGGCGGTGCAGCAGTTTCAGACCCTGATGGTCAGAGCCCCGATCCTTCTGTTCGGCGGGATCGGATTTGCCCTGGTCATGGACCGTGAAATGGCAAAGATCATGATTACCATCATGCCGCTATTGATCCTGATCATTTTTTTCGTCTCTTCGCTCGGAATCCCGATGTATACGGCAGTGCAGGAAAAGCTCGACGCCGTTGTGCGCATCATGCGGGAAAACATCACCGGAATCCGGGTGGTCAAAGCCCTGAGCAAAGAGAATTATGAAAACCGCCGCTTCCGGAAGGCGAACGAAGACATGAAGAAGAAAGACGTCAACGCCGCTGCGATCATGGCAATTCCCTCACCGCTGATGCAGATGTGTCTCAATGTCGGGCTGACCCTGGTGGTTCTGAACGGTGCTTCCCGAGTCAACCAGGGGCTGATGAAGCCGGGCGTGATTCTTGCCTTCCTGACGTATTTCAACATGATCACCATGGGTGTCATGGGATTGAACCGCATCTTCATGACGTTGTCCAAAGCCAGTGCCAGTGCCGACCGCATTGATGCGGTGCTGCAGTCAAAGACACCGGAACAGCCGGTGCAGGAAAGAAAAGAAGAAACGGAAAGCAGAGAAGCCGTGCGCTTTGATCATGTGAGTTTTGCCTATGGCGAAGGCAGCGGCAGCGCTGAGGATTTTGCCGGTGAAGAAAGAGAAAACGCCCTGGAGAATATCAGCTTTGTGCTGAACAGAGGCGAGAGCCTCGGAATCATCGGGCCGACCGGCTCCGGCAAGAGCACGATCATCCATCTGATGATGCGTTTCTATGAAACCGATCAGGGAACGATCTCTGTCGACGGTCAGCCGGTGGATGCCTATGACCGCAGGGAACTGCGCCGCAAATTCGGTACGGTGTTTCAGAATGACATGATTTTTCAGGATACCCTGAGGGAGAACATTGTGTTCGGAAGGGATGTCAATGAGGAGGAAATTTCCGTCGCGGTAAAAAGTGCCATGGCAGAGGAATTCGTCAGTTCGCTGGAAGACGGGCTGGAGTATGAAGCGGCGATCAAGGGCGCCAATCTCTCCGGCGGCCAGAAGCAGAGGATTCTCGTATCCCGTGCGCTTGCCGCAAAGCCCGAGATTCTGATCCTCGATGACAGTTCTTCTGCCCTCGATTATAAGACGGATGCGGCGATGCGCAAGGCGATCCGTCAGAACTATCCGGATTCAACGCTGGTCATGATCGCTCAGCGCATCAGCAGTGTGATGAATCTGACCAATATTCTGGTCCTCGACAACGGCCGCTGCATCGGTTACGGAACTCATGATGAACTGATGAAGACATGCGCGCCGTATCGGGAAATCTATGAAATCCAGATGGGAGCCATGCACGAATGAAAGGAAGCGTCTGATCATGCCGGGACCTGGAGACCGCGGCGGGAAAAAAGAGAAACCGAAGAATATCCGGGGCACACTGATCCGAATCATCAGGTATCTGATGGAATACCGATGGATCGTGCTTCTGCTTTTGATCTGCTCTTTTTTCAGCAATATCGGCAATCTCCTGGGACCACGCTACGCCGGCAAGGCGATCACTGTGGCGGAAGAGGGCTATAAAGCGGGCATCGGAAAGGTCGATATGGTTCTCATCCGCCATTATGCAATGATCATGCTGGTGCTGTATGCCGGCTCCAATATTCTGAATTTTCTGATCTCGATCGGAATGGCAAGGGTGGGAAGACAGATTGCGGAGAATATGCGCCGCGATGTCTTCGCCAAGCTGATGCGCATGCCGGTCGGGTATTTCGACCGCCATCAGGCCGGTGATATCATCAGCCGGGTGTCCTATGACATCGATGTCGTTTCAACCAGTCTTTCCGCCGATGTAATTCAGATTCTCACCAGCATGGTGACCGTAGCCGGAAGTTTTATCATCATGTGCACGATCTCCATTCCGCTGGTGTTATGCATGCTGTTTACGATCCCGGTATCGATCTGGTTTACCCGCCGCATGGGCCGGATCACCCGGCCGCTCTATGCCCGGCGCTCACAGGCGTACGGTGCGATGAACGGGTTTGCGGAAGAGATGTTCACCGGGCAGAAGACCATTCTCGCCTATGCCCAGGAAGAGCGGATCTCCGAACGGTTTTCGAAGATCAACCGCGAAGCTGCCGAGGCTTATAAAAACGCCGACGGCATGGGAATGCGAATGGGACCGACAGTCGGAATGATCTCCAATATCGGCCTCTCCGCGATCGGTATGGGCGGTGCGGTGCTCTATATGCTGGAGATTGTCACCCTCGGCCAGATCTCGAGCTTTGTGCTCTACAGCCGCAAGTTCTCCGGTCCGATCAACGAGATCTCCAATATCATCAACGAAATCTTCAGCGCTCTTGCGGCTGCCGAACGGGTGTTCCAGCTGCTCGATCAGCCGGAGGAATGCGCTGACAGGGAAGATGCGGAAGTGCTGGAAAACAGCCGCGGCCACGTCAGGGCAGAGGATGTGACGTTCGGCTATCTTCCCGACCGTCCGGTTCTTCATCATCTCTTTATGGAAGCACAAACCGGGGAGACGATTGCGATCGTCGGCCAGACCGGTGCGGGAAAGACCACGATTATCAATCTGCTGATGCGGTTCTATGATCCCGACAGCGGCGTGATCCTGCTGGATGAAAAACCGCATGATCATTACACGATGGAAAGCCTGCGCCGCAATTATGCGATGGTCCTGCAGGATACCTGGGTTTTCCAGGGAACGATTTTTGACAACATCGCCTACGGAAAGGAAAATGCGGCAAAGGAAGAAGTGGTTGAGGCGGCTAAGGCTGCCCGCATCCACAACTACATCATGCGCATGCCGAGAGGATACAATACGGTGATTACCGAAGACGGCGGAAATATTTCCAAAGGGCAGAAGCAGCTGCTCACGATTGCGAGAGCCATGCTGTACAGCACGAATATGTTAATCCTGGATGAAGCTACCAGCAATGTGGATACCACAACCGAACGGCACGTGCAGAATGCAATCCGATCTCTCATGAAAAACAAAACCTGTTTTGTGATTGCCCATCGTCTGAGCACGATTCAGAATGCGGACCACATTCTTGTGGTAGATCATGGTGATGTTGTGGAACAGGGAAATCATGAGGAGCTGATGAAGGCAAGAGGTGCTTACTACCGCATGTATGCCAGTCAGTTTGAATGACCCCTTTCGAGCACAATTCAGAAAAGAAAACGCGAATCACGGGATTCTCTCTGCGGAGGGAATCTTTTGATTTTCTGCCGCAAGGGGAGAAGGACGCAAAATGATCGCTCTGTAAAAAACAGAATCCCGGGCAGAGAGGATTGAAAGAGTGCTTCATCAGCGCCGCAGAGTATGCGCGCATAATGCCTGCACATACAGTGCGCGAAGGAAAAGAAAACGGTACAATGATATCAGTCTTTCAGCAGTACCGGTCACAACCCTCACACCGCAGTTTTCTGTGAGGGAAAGAAGACCGGGGGAAAGGGTCGGTGCATTCATGAATTATTATCTTCTCGGACTCGGTGTCATCGGTGAGTCATTTCTTCGTATTTTCAGGGAAAGCGGATTGTTTGATCCGGAATCATTTTATGTGATTGACTGCGACAGTTCGAAGAAAGAACGGTTTGTGAACCTGGGCGGAAGCGCGGATCATTTCTTTGCATGCATGGTGAACGGAGAAAACTGCACGGAACTGCTCGCAAAGCTCAACCCCGGAGATACACTGATTGATCTTGCGGAGAATATCAGAAACATTAAACTTCTGAACTATTGTCTCGCTCACGGTGTGCACTATCTCAGCACCGCGGATGCTTCCTTTAACGAGGAAGATCGTTCCGTCTTTTCCAACTTCAGAGAATTCCAGCAGGCAAAAAAGAAGTTTCCTCCGGATGCCGCGACATCGATCATCGAATACGGAATGAACCCCGGACTTGTATCGGCGTTTGTCAAAGCCGCAATCGATGACATCATCGGCCAGGACAGTTCTCCGTATGTGAAGGAACACCGCGGCCGTCTCGAAGAACTGACGGAGGGCGGAAGATATGCCGAAGCCGCCGCTCTTCTGAAGATCACCGGGATCGCCGAAGTGGATCATGATGATCAGAAACCGATAATTCCATTTGAGGAGGATGTGTTCTATACCACCTGGAATGCGTATGCCTGCTTTGAAGAATGCAGTTTTCATCCCCAGATTGCTTTCGGCAGTGCGGAAGATCTGCATGCATGTCCAAATGTTTCACGGGCCGAGGAAGAAGGATGTTTCGCGATGATTGAAGGAAAGGCATCGGACTGCCGTCTGCGCATCTGGTCGCCCCAGGGAATCATGGAAGGCAATCTTACCGTGCATGAGGAAATCTATCCGATCCGCGAATTCCTTCGCTTCCGGGAATATGCCCCGACGGTGTACTTTGTGTATTGCCCCTGTGAGTATGCGAGACGTTCTCTTGCCTTATTTCCGAATGAACTGTCGAAGAAGATTCATCTGCTCCGGAAAGAGGAGATTGTTTCCGGCGGGGAATCGGTCGGAATGATCCTTTATGGGGAAAATTTTCATTCCCGCTACTTCGGCTGTTATCTGCTTACCGAAAATGCGAAGGAAACCGCTACGGCTGTTCAGGTCAGCGCATCGCTCTTTGCGGCAGTTCAGTATATGCAGAACCACCCGGACAGCGGACTGCTGTTTCCGGAGGATCTCGATCACCGGGAAGTTCTCAAAAGCGCATCCAGGTATCTTGGAACCTATATTTCGAAAGAGATTCAGCCCCTGGACGGATGGACTCCGGATCGTCTTCCGCAGTTTCGCATTCAGAAATGAGGAAACACTTTTTTAAACAAATCACGGTTCTGATGTGCTTTGATTACGGAAAGAGGAGGAAACCATGAAACGGATCGGAAAAGAAATTGCGGCACTCCTGCTTGCGGCATGTCTTACGGCCTGCGGAATGCACTCTTCCTACGAGGAAGTAAAAAAGGAAGACGGACTTATGATCACCGCGCAGAATGCCGGTTCGGCAAAGGAGAGCAGAACCGAGATTGAGGTGAAGAAGAATGAGGGTCTTCGCATTGATTCGGCGGTGGAATCCGGCGGGATCGAAGTCACGGTGACAGGGAACGCATCTGCGGATCCGGCGTTTCATCAGATCTTTGAAACGAAACAGCAGCTTGAGGTGCCGCTGGAAGAAGGCGTATATGAAATCGTCTGTGAGGTTATCAACATCGGAACCTATGGCAGACTCTCGATTCAGAAAACCGTTCTGGAAGGAAACAGCGAGCCGGCTGAGGAAGAAGAAAGCGGACAGAATCCGGTGATGAATTTCATCGGTGATTATGTGAATGACCGCTGCTTTGTCCAT
Organism: Solobacterium sp.; assembly: GCA_017536885.1. Classification (GTDB taxonomy): domain Bacteria; phylum Bacillota_I; class Bacilli_A; order Erysipelotrichales; family Erysipelotrichaceae; genus Bulleidia. The sequence goes on along the minus strand of JAFWCM010000110.1, from coordinate 9,430 downwards.
GTGGAAGCGAAAGGGAAAAATAACGCGGAGTTCAGAATACACTGGAGCTCTTCTGTATCCGAATACTCGGACTGGACGATGAGCGGCCCGCTGGATCCCGATACCCTGACCGTCCGGTATGACAATGCCGTAAAGAAAAACATCACCGTCAAAGAGGACGGATCGGCGGAGTCGGAAAAGACGGTGTATGAAAACGGGAAAGGATCGTTCCGGTTCGAAGGCGGATCGCTGATCTGGAACGATGAGGAAGAAAGCCCTGAGTCAGAGATGCGGCTTGGATTTGCCATCGTTGACTGACTGTTGGGTTTATAGAGAGACGGTGAGTCATACGTTGTTAAAAAAGGCCTGCAGTAAGCGAAGAAAGGAAGCGAAAGCATGCTTGTAAAAAATGCGCTGATTGAAAATGCGGAGAAGCCGCAGGATATTCGGATCGAAGACGGAGTGTTCAAAGAATTCGGAACGCTTGAGAGAAAAGAAAACGAAGAGGTCATCGACCTGAAGAACCGGCTGGTACTGCCGCCGTTTATCGAGTCGCATGTGCATCTCGATACCTGTCTTACCGCCGGGGACCCGGTCTGGAATATGTCGGGAACGCTGTTTGAAGGAATTGAGTGCTGGCACAAGCGCAAGGAAAAGCTGAATGAGCAAGATATCAGAACACGGGTAAACAAGGTGGTGCGGATGTACGCAGCCAACGGCATACAGTTTATCCGCACGCATATCGACACCACGGATCCTAGTCTCATGGCGATGCGTACGATGATCGAACTGCGGGAAGAACTGAAGCCGATCATGGAAATTCAGATCGTCGCCTTTCCCCAGGAGGGAATTCTCTCCTATCCCAACGGGAAGGAACTGCTGATCACCGCTGTGAAGATGGGAGCCGATGCCGTCGGAGCGATTCCCCATTTTGAATTCACCCGGGAGTACAGTGTCGCCAGTCTTGATTTTGCGCTGAACCTTGCGGCAAAGGAAAACAAGCTCGTGGATGTGCACTGCGATGAGATCGATGACGAAGCCTCCCGGGGCCTTGAGACGGTTGCCGCAAGAGCGCTCGAACTCGGGCTGTATGACAAGGTGACCGCCAGCCATACCACGGCCATGCATTCCTACAACAATGCCTATGTGCTGCGGCTGATGCGGCTGCTGAAAATGAGCAGAATCAACTTCGTCGCCAATCCTCTGGTCAACACGCATCTGCAGGGACGCATCGATACCTACCCGAAACGGCGGGGGATCACACGGGTGAAGGAACTGCTTGCCGAAGGCATCAACGTCTCCTTCGGCCACGATGATATCTATGATCCCTGGTATCCGATGGGCAACGGCAGCCTTCGCGATGTTGTCTTTCTCGGCCTGCATGTATGTCAGATGATGGGCTATGAGGAAATCATGGATTCCTGGAAGCTGATCGGCCAGAATGCCGCAAAGACCCTGCATATCGCGGATCATTACGGCATCGAAACAGGCAAACCGGCAAGTTTCATCGTGCTCGATGCGAAGAATTACTACGAAGCGCTGATCAAAGATTCAAAGGTTCTGTATTCGTTTAAAAACGGGAAGAAGATCGTCGAAAATACCCCGGCACATACCCATGTGCTGATCTGAATCCCAGGCACTGAATATCAGTGAATACTCTCTGACCGCAAAAGAAAAAACCGGGACGGATGTGTGCTTTCCGCCCGGCTTTCTTTCAGTATGCAATTATATTTTACGGGGCAGTGCAGCTTGCCGGGGAATGGGTCCCTGAGAACAGCGCCAAGACAGCGGAAACGATCGTGAGAACCATCTGCTTTAACTGACTGCAGGATTCCTCAGGGGATTACAGGAGTATCATTCATGTCTCGTGGGTTCCTTACTGCTGGGGAAAACGCGATTCTGAGATCAGGCAGTTTCAGCAGGGGTCATGCGCTCCTGCCAGGGGCAGCCCGCAGAAGCGTTACATGACATACAGTGAAAAGGCGATAAGCATCTGTCCGATATAATACATCGAAAGGTTGATGATGCGGTTTCTGAACTTCGGGTTTTTTCCGAAGGTGTTGAGAATCAGAACGATATCGCTGATCAGAAAGAACATGGCTCCGAGCATGAATACCAGATGAAAGGAGCTCGGATTGGAAATATAATTCGCGATGCCTGTGACCGTAAGCAGGACGATGGCGCCGACATAGATGATGCCGAAGATCTTGAATGCCTTATCGGCTGTGATCCGGGTGAAGATCCACCGCATGAGCACCGCCGTCAGGATTAAGGAAATGAGTACGACCGGTACCTTCCAGGGGCATTCCGGGAAAACGGCCAGAAGATAGACTATATGTCCGGCAAGGAAGATGAGTATGCCGGTCAGAAAGATTTTCCGGGAGTGTTCTTTGATGACGAAGCGAAGATTCAGAAAGATGTCGGCGACCATCCCCAGGGCAAGACCGATCACGATCATGCGCGCTTCCGGGGAGCCGTTGGAATTCAGAATTCCGTCAATCAGAAAGCAGAGACTTGCAATTCCTTTCAGAATGACGGAGTGGACGGGCTTTTCGAGATATTCATGATAAATGAAGAAGGCGGCGAAAACAGCACATAACGCCAGGAAGACAAATCGAAGCATAGTGTTCTCCTTTTGCGGAAAGGGTCCGCACGGAATGCAAAACGCAATGAATCAGAAGGTATGAGACCGAAGGCCTGAACTCCGGCAGGCTTTATCCAGGCAGCTTGGACTGCTGTATTTCGAGGATCGTTTTTCCCGTCATCGTCCTGCCGACAGAAGCGATCAGCCCCATATTGTGCATGGTATCTTCCGGCATAAAGCCGCTGATGCCGCGGATGTTGTCAACATGTATGCCAGCCAGCGCGGGATCCGCGCTTTCAAATACGTCGGAGAAGGTGAACAGAGCCGGGAAGAGGAAGGCGCATACGGTAATTCCGGAGATGCCGTGTTTCACCAAGATCCAGACCAGGCCCTTCCGGAATGACATCCCAGTACGCATTGATGGTTTTGCGGAAGATCATTGCGGCCATCACGCCGATCTCCTGAATGTTCGCGAAGGAAAGATGATGGTGAAAGTGATAAAGATGACAAAGGGAATCAGTGCCATTCCCTGTCCGAAGTGAAACTGAAGTCCTGGTTCCTTATTCATGGGAATTCTCCCGTCTCAGAAAAGAGATTCAGACCCTGTCTGTTTTCGAAAACCCGAATGGATTGCTATGTGAAAACAGACCTCTCTACTGTCATTATATCTGAACGCATGCCCGGTTTTGCGGGGTGAAATATTCTGACTGTGCGGGGAGTTGTCGTTTATACTTAAGGAAAAGAAAGAAGGCGGTTGAATAATGATAACAATAGCATATATCGGATTCGGGGTCAGTGTCCGGGAGTATCACATTCCCTATATCGAAAACCGCACGGACGCCGCAGTCAAATACGTTTATCGCAGGGAAGAGGATATCGCAGAATTCGCCGAATATGAACCGTTCTATCCGGAGATCCGCTTTACCACCGATCTTGAGGAAGTGCTGAATGATCCTGAAGTGGACATGGTCACGGTAAGCGCACCGGATGAGTTTCATGTGCCCTATGCAAAACGCATCCTGAATGCGGGCAAGCACTGCCTTGTCGAAAAGCCGTTTGCGCCGACGGCGAAAGAGGCAAAAGAGGTGTTTGCGCTTGCGCGGGAAAAGGGACTTGTATGCATGCCGAATCAGAACCGGAGATTCGATGCGGATTTTCTGGCTTTGAAGGAAGTCATCGAAAGCGGAAAGATCGGAACCGTGGTCCGTCTTGAAGGCCATTATGATTATTTCCGTCCCAATGGCTGGTATGACACGCTGGGCACGCTTTATAACCTCGGCGTTCATACCGTGGATCAGATCATCGGATACTTCGGAATGCCGGATCAGGTGCGTTATGATGTGCGCTCGATCGCGCATCCGGAAAGCGGAGATGATTACTTTGACATCGATTTCTTCTATGGCAATTCCAAGGTTACCGTCAGTACCTCCATGTGTGTGCTGATTGATTATCCCCGCTTCACGCTGCACGGAACCAACGGCAGTTTCACCCTTCCGCCGGTGCTCCATAATTCTGGAAAGAAGAAGGCGGTCGGCCGCCATGTGATCAATACTGCCGATGCCCCGAAAGAGCGCTGGGGAACTCTGGTTTACAAGGATGAGAAGGGGATTGCCGTCACGGAGGAATGGCCGGTGGGATGTGCCCATTACGAACGCGTTTACGAAAACTTCTTTGACGTCATGAGGGGCAAAGCAGAGAAATGCATCAAAGACGAAGAAGTGGTCCGCGTTCTGGAAATACTTGAAGAAGCGACCGATTTTGCAAGGGAAAGTCACAGGAGGTTTGGAAAATGAAGGAAGTGAGACTTGGAACCATCGGCACCGGATTTATCGTTCACTACATTCTTGATAATGTGAAGAAAACAAACGGCGTAAAACTTACGGCCGTGTATTCCCGGACCGTTGAAAAGGCTAAGGAACTCGGGGATGCGTACGGATGCACGAATGTATACACCGATCTTGACAAAATGCTCGAAGACGAAACGGTGAACACCGTCTATGTCGCTTCTCCCAATCTTCTGCATTACGAGCAGACAAAGAAAGCACTGCTGGCGGGAAAGCATGTATGGTGCGAAAAGCCGTTTACCACCTCGGTGGAAAAAGCGGAGGAGCTGATTGCGCTGGCCGAGGAAAAGGGGCTCTATCTTGTGGAAACCGCTCCGACGACCTTTCTTCCGAACTATAAGATTCTGAAGACATTCCTTCCCCAGGTCGGCCGGGTGCGCCTTGTCATGGGAAGCTACAGCCAGTACTCCAGCCGCTATGATTTCCTGAAGAAGGGAGAACTTCCCAATATCTTCAATCCGGAGATGGCCGGCGGCTGTCTCATGGATATCAATTTCTATAATGTCCTGCTTACGGTTTCTCTGTTCGGATTGCCGCAGGATGTGCAGTATACCGCGAATATCTTCCCCGGGGTGGGGTGTGATACCTCCGGGACTGCGGTGCTGAAATACCCTGACTTCATCGCCATGCTGAGCGGAGCCAAGGATACCTGGGGAAACAACTTCTTTCAGATTCAGGGAGAGGATGGATTCATCGATATCCACGGCGGATCCAACGGTCTGAATGAGATTGAGATTGTTACCCGCGAAGAAGGAAAGGTGCGCTCCAACCAGCCCGAAACCGACCGCTGGTTCTACGAGGTCCAGGAGCTGACGCGTCTGTTCCTCAACGACTGCAAAGAGGAAATCGATGCAAGGCATGAATACATCCGCAATACCGTGGAAGTGATCAGCCGGCTCAGAGAAAGCGCCGGCATCCGGTTTCCGGGGGACTGAGAAAAGACCCGGTATCCGGTAAAGAAGAACTCTCTGATCTGCAGGGTTATTTCTGCAGATCTTTTCTTCTCAGTACCGCTCTTGCCGGAAAATGGAATGGCATGGAAACTGCACAGGGAAATGGCACCGAATCATCCCTGCACGGCATTGATCGATATTGTCAAAACGATGGACTGCGGTTACCATAAAATGGTTTCTTTCCTATGAGCGGACAGACAGAGTCAGGAACCTTTCTCTCTGCCGTGCATGCAGTGTCCGCCGGCGATTTTTACGGCAGGTCAGATGATCCGGGAAATCATCCGGGTGAACATGCGGAAGGGAAAACCGGGAGGCAGGCCATGAGTGCAGATGTATTTATCAGCTATAAATCCGATGAGGAAGAATATGCCAGAAAAATCCGTTCGGTGCTGGAACAGAACGGGATTTCCTGCTGGATGGCACCCGACAGTATTCCGGTCGGCTCCAACTATATGAAACAGATTCCGCTTGCGATTGACGGCTGCCGGGCGATGATCGTACTGATTTCCGAGAAATCGCAGAATTCCGTATGGGTGAAGAATGAGTTCTCCCAGGCGGTCACGAAAAACAAACTGATCATTCCCTATGTCATTCAGGACTGCCCGCTGCAGGATGAGTTTGCCTTCTCCATGAGCACGATGCAGCAGCTGTACGCGTACAGGGATGAACAGGCAGCGCTTACGAAACTGGTTCACGATATCCGGGATGCGCTCGGGAAGGAGAACGGTCCCCGGGTTCAGATCAACATCACGCCGCCCGCAAAAAAACCGAATCCTCTGATTTATGTTCTTGCCGGACTCGGGGTGATAGCGGCAGTGCTTGCGGCATTCTTCCTGCTTGCAAAACCGGCAGGAAATCCGGCAGGAACCAACGCGGAGCCGGTCTCTGTCTACTATTCGGAAGTGATCCCCTATGCCCTTGCGGGAAGATATGCTACGCCGCAGGAAGCGATCGATGACCGGTTTGAATTTCCTGAATACGAGAAGGCGGTTTCGCTTTTGAGCTTTATCCGCAATGACGGTGACAAGCCGGTATTTGCCGAGAAGATCTCCGCCGGGATACTGAACTGTTCGTTGACAGAGACTCCGGTATTGAGGGCCGACGGCGTCCTTGAAGGAGATGTGATCTCTGCCTATGTATTCAATGACGGCTGGGGTGCGGCGGAAGAAATTCACGCATCATGGCATACCTTGCGCAGTGAAGATGTGCCGGAATTTCCCTCTTTCGAACAGGCGGTTCAGGGAGAGAAGACGCTCTTCGCCGATCCGGGATCGGCCGCAGAGATCTTCCGCACGCAGTTTGACAGGGAAGAACTGCTTGCCTGGGCCCGAAGTCAGGAACCTGCTTTCATCGGAACCATCTATACGATTGCGGCAAATCTGACCTGCGGAAAGAGCGAAGCATCTCTGTTTATGTTCCTGGGGTATGATGCAGAGACGGATGATCTTTATCTGGAATTCGGCGGTGCTTCGGATGAAAAACCGAGTATTACATTGTTTGCGCTTCTCGATGTGGATAACCCGCCGGAGGAACTTCGCTTCTATACCGGAGATGACATCCCGTATGTGGAACATCTGTACCGGATCGAAACGGTGATCATTCCCACAAAGTCCTGCAGTCTCTCGTTCCTTGGCAGGTATCAGATTGACGGGAAGGAATATGCCACCGAAGAAAACAGCGTCAGTGTAAGCGTGCCGCATTTCGAAGAACAGGCGATCCAGTTATCGGGAAGGCTCACCCGGGAACTTTCATCCGTCAATATGAATGACAAAGCGGCGGTGGAAGAAGCCTGCAGAAAATATTGGTATCGTCCCGAATCCCTCATCCCCGCAGAAGGGTGATGACTGCCGGGAGAGATGACTGCCCTGCCCGGCGTGGAGTATCATGAAGGAGTACGTAAGGTAATATCTGTAAATAAAAGATCGCGGCAGCGATCTTTTACTGTGCGCAGATGGAATGAGTGCAGATCAGACGGTTCTGCGGCTGAGATATTCGGTCAAATGAATGATCGGCTGCGGTCTGGAATACTTGAAGCCCTGCAGATAGGAAGCGGACATGTCTCTGCACATGGTCTCATCCGAATCCTTTTCAACCCCTTCATAGAGAACTCTGTAATCCATGTCGGAGAACATGCTGGCAAGATTGGCAACCATTCTCCGGGAGCGCAGCGCAGCGCCGGAAGCGAGCAGAAGAGAGCGGTCAAACTTGATGATGTCAAAGGGCAGCTCCATGATTCGCTCCATGTTGGAATACCCGGTGCCGAAGTCATCCAGATAGAACTTGATGCCTTTTTCCTTCAGCTCTCCGATCTTCTTTTTCATCAGGATGAAGTCGCCTTCATTCTGGGATTCCGTCAGTTCAATGGCGATCTTGTCACCCGGGATGCCGCTCTTGTTTATGATGCTTATAATATCCGGACAGAAATTATCTTCCTTGAGCTCCGGCACGGAGACATTCACGGAGATGCGCCAGAGTTCATATCCGCTTTCGATAAACTGCCGGATATGATTGCAGGTCTTATGGAGAATGATCTCCGTCAGGGTATGAATATAGCTGGCCTCTTCCGCCAGGGGAATGAACTGGTCGGGGAAGATGATTCCCGTCTGATCAAGAGACAGCCGCATCAATGCCTCGGCGGTATCGTAATTTCCGGTCTGCACATTCAGAACCGGCTGGCAGTATACAAGGACACGGGGGTCATCCAGATCTCTTCTGCGGTTGATATCCGCCAGCTCCCTGAGGATGTATTCACTGCGGTTGAAGGAGACGACATCTTCCGGGACGACCCGGTGCACCGAGCACTCGGGCATGGACCGGTGAATGTTCCGGATGTAATTGGCGTATTCATTTTTCCGGCTGATCTCTTCCACGGACTCCCCGATCACAATCTTGTAGTCATACCGGTATTTCTCATACAACGTCTGAAATTCATTCAGGGCGGTCTCGATGGTTGTTTCGTAATCGGGATAGTGTTTCTTCAGGAAGATCAGAATGATATGTCCCTTGCCGGCATTGAACAGCCGGCCATGGCGGGTCAGTCGGTAGGTGAAATCCCGGATCAGTGTCTGCATCTCCTGCGGAAGCTGTTTTCCTCCCTCGGCGAATTCGCGCATGTACAGGCTCATGAAGATAAACTCCAGCTTCTTGTTGGCGCAGTAGCTCACATAATCCTGCATGGTCTTGATGTCGTTGGCGCCGATCCTTGCATCATACGGATTGGAATGCATGAAGTACATCATCGCGATCACGGGAAAGAGAAAGGTGGAAACCGTGAAGGAGGACTGCCCGGAGATTCCCTGCATGAGGAGCACCAGATAGGAGATGGCCATGGTGCCGTAGAATCCGAACATGACCCGGTGGTACAGGAGCTTTCTCACCCTTGCCATCAGAAGGATGCTGAGGACGGAGAAGGCGATATATCCGAAAAAGAAGATGCCGCGGCCGATAAAGCGGATGCCCGACTCGTCAATGATAAACGTGTTTTCCCGCGCGGTTACGGCGAAATCCGCAATCAGAAGCACCGCGAAGATGATATTGGCGATCATGACATAGAAATCCTGTTTTTCGTATTGTGTCACTTCGCAGATATAGGCGATGTAATAAACGAATATGAGAAACAGAAAGCCGTGAAAAATACATCGCATCCAGTTGGCGAGAACCAGATGATGGCCATGGGCGGCAAGTGTATAGAAACACATATCGGTCCAGGCAGCGCCGAGGATCAGACCGACCATCGTCAGGAAGAATTTGGAACTTCTGGTTTTGCTGATATACGAAAAAACAACCAGAATAATGATCACAAAGCAGATTGCCGCGACGACGATGTCCGCTGCCGGAGAATAGTTTGCAAAATGAATATGCTTCATCTTTTCACCTGTTTTCATTATAAAAAAATTTCTCTTCGCGGTATCAATTAAATTAATGCAAAAAAACCTCAATTTGCACTGCGTTGGTGCTAATCGGCTTGTTTAGCGGTTTTTCTGCTCAAAACATCACGATTTTTCACCACACATGGCGAATATAGGGCCAAATTGATGAAATGATCGATCTTCATATATAGATCCCTCGGT
>JAFWCM010000109.1 GCA_017536885.1 Solobacterium sp. | reverse complement strand
TTATACTGTATGAATCAGTCCAGGTGTGACCATGGCCCGGCCTGCCGTGCCGTTTTTCGGCAGAGATCCTGCACAGCAAAACAGCCCGGAATGAAGTCTCTGGCATCCCTCTTCTTCCCGAAGAAATGGAATCCGTTCGATACTGCGGCACAGGCGAAAAGCAAAAATACCGATGCTCAGATCTTTTCAAAGCGTATTCAAAAAAAAGACAACCGCATGGGATTGTCCGCATATGATAAAGATGACCCAAGCCGCAGTCTGTTCACCGAAATCGTGATTCAGAGTTCCTCTTTGGATTTTTCCTCCGAGATCTTCATGACAGTATATGCCGCAAAGAACATCAGAAGGCTCACTGCCGTAATAAATGCCGCTCCGATCACACCCGGTTTGCTGAAGTTTGTCACAAGCAGACTGATCAACCTTCCGATCCCGTAAACACCTGACAGAATAGAGAAAATCCAGGCGGTTCGCCCGTAGCTCCAGTCCTTTGATGCGATATATGAAGTCAGCCCATGAAACAGGCTCAGGATTCCGTCAATCAGCACAATGACTCCGGTCTGATAAAGATAATCGATCGCCTCATTCACAGCAGAATAAATATCCACCGGCAAACTGTCGGAAGCGCTGGCGGCCGAGAGATAAACAAGGGCTCTGAGCAGAAAATACACTCCGCTCAGGATTTTGAAAACCCCGCCCCACTTCAGTATTCCTCTGCTTGTATTAAAACTCAGCTTCATACCCTTTCCTCCTGCCCGAATCGCTCATCAGCAAAGAAGATCGATGTCCGCCACCCACTGTTTCTTAACGGGATGGCAACAGAATAACAGCCGCTCTTCAAGACATGCATACATGTCCGCGGAAAATTGTTTCTTCGGCCGGAGTCATTAATCATCTGAACCATTCCCGGCTAAGAAGCGGAGGCGTTGTGCCATCAGACCGCCCGTTCTCCTGAAACCGGAGAGACATCTGCACACAAAAAATGGATACCGTGCGATATCCATTTGCGGATGATGCAGAATCAGACGGAACCCATCTGAGAGGTGCTTACTGCTTCTCTGCTTCGTATGCGGTTTTAATCGTATTAGCAGCAAAGAAGATCATTACATTCAGAGCGATGTTCAGAAGTGCACCGGCAATAGAGGAAAGACCCGGATTGCTGGAAACACTGGAGAATCCTCTGAGAACTGCCAGAACGGCTCCGATGATTGCGAAGATCCAGGCAATCTTTCCGTATTTGTTTTGCTTGGATGCCTTTACGGAAATAATACCCGAGACGAGGGAAAAGATACCGGCAATGATGATGAAGATACCGCCGGCGAACATAGTACCGATGCCGGTCATAGTATCGGGATCAGTCTGTGCTTCCGGAAGATTGGCACTGGCATATCCGCCGCCGGCCAGAAGGAGCACACCCGTAATGACGGAAAGAACGGCTCCGATGATGGTAAGAATACCGACAATTTTCAGTATTTTTCTGCTTGTTTCAAGATCAAAATTCATTTTTCTATCTCCTTTATCAAAATTCATCCAACACTGACGGTTTCCCCTCCTGCCCCGTGTCTTGCATTGGATACTATCAGATAACACCGGTTTTTTCAAGGCAGACAGAGCGATAAGCATGCATTCAGAGTGAATTTTCGGCGTTGATGATGCATGTAACCGCTTTGATTCCCGGCTCAGGGGTACGAAGAATTCCTTCCGGGATTTCCCTGCGGCATTCCCCGCAGACTGCAGGCAGACTTCACTCTTTTTCCGGTTCGGAAGTCCACCGGCGGTAGATTCCCGCCAGCACCGCTCCCGAAATGTTGTGCCAGACAGAGAACAGCGCCCCCGGCACCGTAGCCATCGCAAGAGTCGGGAACGCAGTTGCGGCCAGGCTTGTCGCAAGTCCCGAGTTCTGCATGCCGATTTCGATCGACATCGCCTTGATCTTCTCCTTCGGCAGTCCCAGCAGTTTTCCAAGCCCGAATCCGCAGGCATAACCCAGAAGATTATGGAGGATTACCACCGCAAAGATCAGAAACCCGGCAGAGAGGATTTTCCCGGCGTTATGAGATACCACCGAACCGACGATCAGGCAGATCGCAGCGGTGGAAAACAGCGGCAGAATTGCCGACAGTTTTTCGGCAAATCCCCGGAACAGCTTCTGAATCAGAAAGCCGAGGCCGATCGGAACCAGGACCACCTGGACGATGCTTACAAGCATTGCCCAGACATCCACGGAGACTGTCGTATGAAGCAGGAAATAAGTGATCAGCGGCGTAAGCAGCGGCGCAAGCAGAGTGTTCACACTCGTCATGCCGACGGAAAGAGGCACATCGCCGCCGGAAAAGTAGGTGATGACATTGCTTGCGGTACCGCCCGGACACGTGCCGACAAGCACCACCCCAGCCGTGAGAGCCGGGTCGAGATGAAACGCTTTGCTCAAAAGAAATGCCAGCAGCGGCATGATCGTAAACTGCGCGAGACTTCCGGCAATGATATCCCTCGGGCGGGTAAAGACAATCGCAAAATCCTCGGGTCTGATTGTCAGTCCCATCCCGAACATCACCGCCATCAGAAGATAGTTGATCCACGAAAGCTGAATCCATAATCCGGCCGGAGGAAACAGCAGTGACAGTGCCGCGATCACCAGCACAATCCATGCCATATATTTTCCTACGGCTTTTCCGATTTTCTCTAACTGCTCCATCTGTTCTCTCCCCGCCGGTCAGGCTGTTTTCTGCAGTTCAAAGGATTGAACTGCCTTCTATCATACAGTATTGGCCGGTTTCTACAGCCGCCGGTACATGTCCTTCGGCCGGATTCCGTTTCTCTTCGCCGCTCTGTTCCAGCTGACATTGGCAATCAGAATATACAGAGAGCGGGGAAACTTCCATGGTTCCGCAAAGAGTTCCGGCATCTTCTCTCCGTGCTCAATCGCTTTCCCAAGCCGCTTTATGCCTTCCGCACAGGTCTTTGAGGGCCCGATTCCAAACGGCACGATCGCCGTGATTCCCCCGATCAGTTCCCCGGCACTGATGCCGAGGCCGCCGCAGTATTCAAACCCCATGCAATTACACCACTGTCGAATCTGTGAAAACAGATTCTCCAGCTGGCTGCTTTCATATAATCCCATATTGGCAAGAACATAGACGCGCTTGTTTCTTCCTTCATACTCCCGCTCCGCCTGTTCCATAAAGCGGATCAGCTGCGAGGGAAGTCCATCCACATACAGCGGCGTGCAGATCACAAGATCGGAAACCTCATCCAGGCGTCTGATCAGTTCTTCCCTGCGGCTGCTGTATTTCATTAACGGCACGGTTTCGATTTCTTTGTGCAGGTGTTTTTCGAGCATGGAAGCAAACATTGCCGAGTTTCCCTTTTCGTGTCTTACGCTCGTGTTGAGAAGCAGTGCTTTCTGCTGTTCGGGATATTCCGGATTGCGCCCGGGATGCGGAACGGCTTGCGCCTTTCGGAATTCAACCGCCTTTACATAGCCCCGGATATTGGCACAGACCGCCCGGACATATTTTCGCGCGCTGTCCTTTTCCTCTTCGCTGAACTCTGGTCCATAGAAGATGAAGGTAAACGGCTTGTTCTCCGGATACCGTTTCTTATGATGGGTTTCTCCCCGTACCACTTCAAACATCGGCAGAACATAGCCAAGACACCTGTCAAAGACATTTTTGACAAAGCCGGAAAATCCGCCGTAGGTATATCTGCTGAGCACAATCACTTCATCTGCGTGATGAATGAGACTGCCGAGATTCTGATATCCGTCATGGATCACACATTTCCCCGGTGTCCGGTTCCAGCAGGAAAAACAGCCGATGCATGGGTGAATACTGCCATGATCACGGATCACGGTGCAGTCGATACAGGAATCGCCGATCTTTTTCCATTCCTCTTCCGGAAGGCCCTGAATTACCAGTTTCATATTGTTTACTCCCGTTCTCATTTTCCCGCCCCCGGCATGGAAATGACAATAGCTCCGCGCAAAAAACAGATGTGTTTCCACATCTGTCCTCTGGTTCGCTCAGTTTGCGTAAGTGAATACGAGATCCTTTGCGGCATCTTCCTGATCATCCTGCCAGGTAAGCTTCAGATCATTCGTAAATACGAATTTGCCGGTGCCGTTTTCATATCTCACTGTGGCTGATTCCTGGGTTCCGTCTTCCTTGAAGACGATGGTTGTCTTGACGCAGTTGCTGTAGGGAACGGTCAAAGTATCGGCATCCATGGTTCCGCTCATGACCCATTCCTCATGTTCGGCTGCGCTGCTTCCCCAGGTGACGGTGAACTTCGCATCTGTTTTATTGACCGCCTCAACGAAGATATTGCATCTGCCTTCGGCATAGTTGCCGACGAAGTTCATCACCGGGTTCTGGCCGTCCTCTTCACTGCCGGAGGGCTGGGCACTGCTAGCAGCGGAAGTGCCTGAGGCATCCACGATGATTCCGCCGTTTGCCTTCTCTGTTACGCTTGCGGTGACGGTGTAATTGCCGGCTTCAAGCTCATACTCCACTTCGGTTCCCGGTTCGTATTCAAAGTCAACTGAGGCCATGGAACTGGAATCCCTCTGGAGGACAATCCTGACCTTGCCGGAAGTCAGCGTGGACTGAACTCTTACCATCGTGTTCTCCGCTACCGTAATACTGCTGGAAGCCTCGGAGCCCTCACTTGCATTGGTGGCAGCGATCACGGCAATATTTCCGGTGCTGTCATTGGAGAATGCCGAAGGCTCGCTCTTCGTACCGCACGCTGCAAGGCCAAGTGCCATCGCACCTGCGGCGATTAAACTAAATATTTTTTTCATATCTGTCAGATAAAACTCCTTTCCGCGGCCGGTGTTCAGCCGCCCGTATATCATACATCACTTTTCCCCGCAGAAATCAATGGGTACCGTCAGATATTTTCATTTCATAAAAAAGACAGCGCTTTCGCTGCCCTTACCGCACCACTCTCAGATATACCATCGGATTCTGTGCGTAAAACGAATCGTAGATGGATGTGATATGGGTGGTTCCGTTGTAGTTGCCGTTGAGCACAAGCCCGTTGCCGATATATGTCGCCACATGGGTGAAGTTTCCGTTGGCGTCATAATAGTTCACAAGATCTCCCGCCTCCGGTGTATCCACGGCATAGGTGTTTCCCCGGCCGTTGATATCAACGCCATAGAGATCCAGGATAAACTGCCTTGCGATCACATTGCAGGCACCGACCCGGCCAAGATAGCTCTGCGCCAGTTCATTCATCGCCGGATCACTTCCGTTTGCGACCTCACTGCCGTCTTCGGCATGGTAAGGCGCAATCGAAAGAAGACCCTGTTCAATCATCCGGGTATATTCCATGGCTTCGGACAATGCGGGAACTTCTTCTCCCGTATAGGTCTTTTCATGGGTATCCGTCCGGTATCCCATGTCCAGCAGTTCATCATCGCTGATCTCTGCCCGGACTTTGACGGCATCATCCTCCTCGGAAACGATGGAATAGGTCACGCCGTCGATCACCGGTTTTTCAAATGTCAGGATCCGCTTCATTTCACCGGTTTCTTCATCGGTTTCCGTATCCAGCACAACGCCGTCGAACAGGTCGACATGCTCCGGCTCGCTGAGCCCGGAAACACGGACCGACGTCTCTGTTTCCGCCGGTGTGATACGCGCTTTCTTCAGGGCTTTCTCATTGAAAGAACATGACAGGGTAAGCCGTTCGCCGTTGCGCAGATTCTCAGGCTTCACTTCATTTCCGTTTTCATCCAGCAAAACACAGGAGGCAGAGTCGATCACGCTGTTCACCTTTTCATTGTCGCTGTTCACCAGAACCAAAGAAGCACTGCCGTTTCCGTCCACGCCGCTGAATACCGGCTGTACCAGCGGCAGCAGCGATACCTCCACCGGCTTGCGGAATACCGTAAACCCGGCAAGAAGACCGGCGGCACAGACCACGCCAAAGGCAAGCGCCGGCTTGCGGAATACATTCTTTTCCCGCACGGAAGGCTCTTTCTTTTCATCCGCTTCCGTTTTCTGAACCGTCTTGAACGCCGGCTTTTTTCCCTGCGGTGTGATGTCTTCTTCCGGTTCCCTCACCGGTTCTTCCCTGATCTCAACCGGATCGATTTCCGGTTCCGGAGTGATCTCATCCCTCAGAACGAGATGCTTGTTTTCCTCCGCAAGCTCCACTATGCCGAAAAGATCACAGATCGGTTTTCCGATCATATCGGACAGGCAGTTCTTGACAAGCTGTGCCCGTTTCTTCAGAATCTCCTCATCGACATGAATCATCGAACTGATCCGCGCAAAGGGAATCCGGTCCAGATAATGCATGGCGAAAATCATTCGCTGATCATCAGGAAGCCGTTTCAGCAGATGTTTCAGAATGTTCATCGATTCCTTTTCGGTGAACTGCGTATTTTTCCGGGGGAATTCATCCTCCGGCGTATAAACTGCGTAGATTTCTCTCGGATCACTGCCCTTAGCGGAAAAGGAGAGATGGAAATAGTCTTCTTTCAAAGCGGCATTGAGAAAATTGCGCACTGCCAGAGACATGGCTTTTTCCTCAAACGCGGAAAGGTCTTCAAGTCCCTCCAGAAGATCAAGAAGGTCTTTGAGGGTTTTGAGTACACTTTCCCTGATCAGCTCAATGGAAAGCAGATGGCATTCCGCCATATAGAAAAGAACCGGCTGAAAAGAACGAATCACTTCTTCTTTCGCCTGCCGGTCTTCGTTTTTAGCATCCCTGATCACCCGGATACTGATCGTGTCTTCTATCATGAGTTGTATTTAAACATATAATTTAGAGATGAATCAACCCATATACTCCGTTAATTTTCCGTAAATGACAGGTCGGAATTTCTGATCTTCGGAATTCCTGCCGCGAAACAGAACGGAATCCATGGTACGGGAAAATCGAAGCCGCAGAACTGAAGTGTTCTGTATTCATAAAAACCCCGTACTTCCGGCAATAAACCGGCAATACGGGGATTCAGGATTCATGGACAATTTTCCTCTCTCCTGTCACACAAGGTGAGAGATCTCTGCTCCGATTACTATCGAAGCACCGTAATTACATATTCGTGGCAGGTCTGGCAGTAATAGACAGCTTCCTTGTTTCCGAACGGTCCCGGCTGATATCTCCAGAATTTCAGTTTGCCGCAGCCGCAGTCACGGCAGGTCGTGCCTTCCAGACGATGGGATTCATCATCGATCAGACCGAATTTTTCATGCTCAGCATAATACTCTTCTTCTGTTCCTCCGCCGGCGACCTCTTCCAGCTTCTCATTGCTCAGATTTTTTTCATTCGCCATATTCTGTTTTCCTCCGTTTTCCGATCCGCTTTCCAGGCGGCACAATATCCTCTTTCCAGATTATATACGAAACAAAACCAGCATTCCATGGTTATATGCCGGCGATGCCTCCGGCATTCTTTCTTTATACTCCAATGGCAGAAGCAGCTGCTTACGATGCGCCCCAGATGGTGATGCGATCCTCCGGCGCCACGTACATTCCGTCCCCGGGTCTGATGTCATAGGTTTCCTGGAACTCCGGGAACTGAGCCGCAACCACGTTGACGCGCAGGTGGTCCATGGGATGCGGATTAGTTCTGAATCTGTTCTCCATCGCGGTTTCGGTCATTTTGCAGCGCCGCAGCTTTGTGAAGGCACGGAAGAACGCGTCATAATCAAATCCCTCTGTCTTTTTCGCAATGCGCAGGATACATCCCATAGCGCCGAGATCGGCGATCGCCTCCTGCTGGACGAGGGTTCCGGAATAACTGGAACCATCTTTCCACGGATGCAGGCTTTCATAATAGGCAATCAGCTTTTCAACCCGGCGGTCAAAGGCCTGCTGGTCGGCCTCGGTCCACCAGTCCCGCAGCGCACCTGTTTCATCGTATTTGGAGCCCCTGGTATCAAAGGCGTGTGAGAGTTCATGGGCAATGACCATGCCGACACCGGCCATAAGCTCTTCGCGGGTCATATCCTCCCGGTAGAGATCACCGGTAAGAAAGCCGGCATACACATTGATCGAATTGCACTGCGGATCATAGGACGCGTTGCTTGTTCCCCAGGGAAGATCCCACATGGTCGGATCCGGTTTTCATAACTGCTTCGCCGCCGCAGTTCCTGCTTGAACCGCCTGATCTCATAGTCAGCCTCAATCAGCGTACCGCCCTCAGGCCGGGTGCGGAACGTCAGTTCCGACCAGTCTTCTTTGGAATTGGGATAGACGGCATTCAGAATCATGGTATCCAGCTTATGTACAGCCGTCTGTCTGGTTTCTTCACGGAGCCGGGGATACGATGGTGTCCGCCGTTTCAGACTCCTCCGGAATTGTATTTTCTTCGGTGGCAGAAGAT
>JAFWCM010000010.1 GCA_017536885.1 Solobacterium sp. | reverse complement strand
ATCAGAAGAAGGATGGGAGGTAATTAAACTGATCAACGGTATGAATAGCGATATGTTTCATAATACGTTACAATCAAATTACAGGGCGGATACTATGGAAGGATTTTTAAGTCAGGAAGAGAAACTTAAGACGTTTGCGGAAGGCAAAGCGGAAGGCAAAGCGGAAGGCAAAGCGGAAAGCATATGCAGTCTCATGCAGAATCATGATTTTTCCTTTGAGAGAGCCGCAGATGCACTCAGTATTCCGGAAAGCGACCGGGAAAAATTCCGGGAGCTAGTCGATAAAATACTTCAGGAACACGCCGCATAATGGAATCCGGCGCTGAAACTCGTGAAAGGGCAGAGAGCCCTTTTTGCTTTTCTCTGGGTCTGCCAGTTCCGCGGGTTTTCGTATCCAGCGATGCCCTGCCTGACCTGCCGCTTCGTCAATACCCAGGGGCGTTGTGCATGCCGACACAGGCAATGCAAGATCCGAAACGATGATACGAAGTTCATGCTTCTTCCTCAGTTTCGATATCTGATTTTTAGTTGTCAAAGATTCCTTTCTCTTTACGAAAGCTTCCGAAGAAAAATGGAAAAATCAAAGAGAGTTGTGGCGGCCGGGAGTATAGTATGATTGATCTCAATACATCATGCAAGGCAATGCCGGCTGTTCAGCTCAGGCATGAATGCATGGAACAGGCGGAACGTGCGATGAAACAGAAAACAGAAAACATCAGAAGATATCTGCTGGATTCCCGGTTCGCATTGCGGGGTTGGAAACTTCTGCCCTTTGCGGTACAGCACAGGGACAGACCGCTTACGGAATTCTTCCGGAAGGATAAGTACAGACTTCTGTTAGACTGCGATGGCGAAACGGAGATCGATTTTGACACCCTTACCGACGAAGAGCGATTCTATTATGACCAATGGGAGAAAAACGGAATCATCCGGAGATCTGCTCCGGGGGAGAAGCTTCTTCCCTTCCAGCAATACAGGTATTATGATGCCCGCTTCAAGCAGAAGGTCCAGTGGAGCGTCACCGGCAAATGCAATTACAGATGCCGGCACTGCTTCATGTCGGCGCCGCATGCGGCTCAGGGAGAGCCCTCCTGGCAGGAGCTCATGACGATGCTTGACGCTTTTGAACGGTGCGGGATCAGAACCATGCATCTGACCGGCGGAGAACCGCTGGTGCGGAGAGACTTTTTCGATCTTGTCGATGAGATCCTGAAACGGGATTTATGCATTGAAACGATTTATTCCAACGGCCTGCTGGTTACCGACAGCTTCCTCGATCAGCTGGAAGAAAGAGGGATCAGACCGAGCATTCAGTTTTCCTTTGACGGCATCGGTCACCATGACTGGATGCGGGGAATCAAAGGGGCGGAGAAGATCGCCCTGGACGCAATCCGCCGCTGTATCAGCCGGGGGTTTCAGGTCACTGTATCCATGGTTGTCTGCCGCGAGAGTCTCGGCAGTATTCGTGATACGGTCAATCTTCTTGCCTCGCTGGGGGTTTCTCATCTCAAGGTCGGGGCAGCCAGCCCTCAAGGGGAATGGGTCAATGAACCGGAACACTTCCTGACCATGCCGGAGATGTTTGAAGGATTTCTCGAATATATCCCGCATTACTTCGAGGACGGCAAACCGATGTCGATCGGACTTGGGGGTGTGTTCAGCTATGATGTATTCAGGCAGAGGGCATTCTCCCTGTATGAGAAGGATATCGAAGAGTCTCTGTTTCCCAATGCCCAGATGTGCAGCCATGTCCGCAGGGAGATGTATGTATCTCCCCAGGGAAGGGTGCTTCCCTGCATGTCCATGGTCGGCGGTCCGATCGAACAGCAGTTTCCCAACCTCCTGGAAACACCGCTGGAAAAGATCCTGGATCAGAACTCCCTGTACATGGATATCGTCAGCTTCACGGTGGAGGATTATATGAAGCACAATGCGGATTGTCAGACGTGTGATTACCGTCAGAACTGCTGCGGCGGATGCCGCGCCACCGCCGTCCGTGATCATGAGAATGATTACCTTTCCAAAGATCTGGAGGTATGTGAATACTTCAGAGGCGGATGGAAAGAGAAGAAAGACCATTTGCTGGAACAGTTCTGCAGCGAAAAAGAGAGAGCCGGGTCACATCGAAACGGTACGTCAGGAAACAGATGAGCGAAGCACGAAGAGAAGATTCAGAAATATGAAAAAACAGTATTATATGATGTTCTGCCTGCTGGCAGTTTGTGTGATCGTGCTGGTGGGATGCGCCCCGAAGGCACCGGAAGAAACGATGGTAAAGCTTCTGTACAACGGCAGTCTGACGGAAGTGAAGACTTCACAGTGGAATGAAAACAAAGTGGCTGTCAGAACAAAAGATGAAGCACTGAACGATGATGAGGTTTACGATTATGCGGGCGTCCGGCTTTCTGATCTTCAGAAGATCGCAGGGGCAGAGGACTGCACCGGAGTCATCGTAAAAGGATCGGATGCGTATACCGCGGAAGTATCCGCAGCGGATGTCAGAACGTACGAGATTGCCCTGGCGAGTGAATATGAGGACGGAAAGAGAATACCCACAGGCAAGGGAGGCCCCGTAAAGCTCATCTTTCCCGTAAGTGATCACCCCGACCTGAAGGACATCTATGACCAGCGGTGCTGGGTGTGGTATGTCGAAGAACTCGAGTTTGTGAAATAATCCCGTGGTATCGCATATGAAAAAGATCATTTCGGTTCTGATGCAGGTGATGCTTGCACTGTCTCTTTCGGGATGCCAAAGCAAACCGGTGACTGCCTCTTCCACCGAATACGGACAGGCAGAGCACTGTCTGATCATTGTGCTCGACGGCTTTTCCGGCAGATATCTTGCAAAACTGGGCAGT
>JAFWCM010000108.1 GCA_017536885.1 Solobacterium sp. | reverse complement strand
TATGATATACAGGAAGGGAGTGAACCATCCGAAGTCAGAAGAACAGAGAGTTCTGAACCACAGGGAAAAGAGACCTCAGGATGGTATTCCCAGACGCAGTACAGCGGGCCGGGAAATCCGAACGCTGAGGAACTGCAGGGGAGAATAAAGATGGAAGAAAAGAAAATGACACAGCAGATGAATGACAAAGAACTCGAAGATATTTCCGGAGGATATCTCTTCAACGCAAGTGTGCTTTATGAATATGATGTGCTGCCATGGCAGATTCTGGACAGGCACTGAGTTGTTGTCGGCCGCTGCAAAACAAGAGAAGAAGCGGTGAAAATGGATCAGAAATACGCACTGTCCGTGGACTTCACACCTGCAGATCTTGCCAGCGAAAATTTCTCCATACTGAAAGCCAGGGAACTGACCTGGGAACAGGTACAGAAATTAAGGGAAACCGGCAAGCCGGACTGATCCGAATGACCTTCGGACCGCAGATCGCTGCAGGAGATGAATCACCTGAACCAACAGAAAATTCATGCACACATACCAAGAGACGGTATGTCATGACAAAAAAGAGACTGTTCCAGGCCATGCCGGCATTCTCAAAGAGATGCCGGAAGGGATTCTGCGAACAGCCTTTTTTTATCCTCCCCAGCGGAATATCTCTTGCGGCATATTCTCTTTGAAGCAGAACCGGGAAAGAGACAGGGAAACGGGAATGCGGTATGCTTGTTAGAGATATGAAGGAAGAGGAACTCTATCAGAAGTGGAAGGCCGGCTGCCGGCTGAACTTTGATTCCCAGCAGGAAGAAGCCCTGAAAAAAGACGGGGTTGTTTTGCTTCTGGCGGTGCCGGGAAGCGGGAAGACCACGACACTGATCGGAAAGCTCGGCTATCTCGTGCAGTGCATGCACGCCAATCCGAGGGAGATTCTTTCGATCACCTACACCACCGCAGCCGCTGCCCATATGAAAGAGGTGTACAACGAAGTGTTCGGAGAAGAAAGCGGCTGTCAGATTTCCTTCCTTACGATCAACAGCCTTTCCTGGCGGATCGTGCTGCACTATTACCGCTCCCATAACAGGGAGATCAATCTGCTCGAGGAAGCCATGCAGCGCAAATGGATCCGCGAATTTCTCAAA
Organism: Solobacterium sp.; assembly: GCA_017536885.1. GTDB lineage: Bacteria > Bacillota_I > Bacilli_A > Erysipelotrichales > Erysipelotrichaceae > Bulleidia. The sequence continues at coordinate 2,316 of JAFWCM010000108.1, read as the reverse complement.
GAGATCAATCATGAGAACTTCCCGCCTGAGGCTGATATTCTCAATACCCAGACCTATATCTCCCAGGTCAAGAACCGGATGATGAACAAAGAGGAGATCGAGCGGGGAAACTGGGAAGTGGATCACTTCCCGGAGATCTTCGAGCGCTATCAGAATACCCTCGTCAGAAACAGAATGGCAGACTATGACGATCAGATGATATTCGCGATGAAAATCCTGAAGATCGATCCCGGAATTCTGCAGAGACTGCGGAGGAGATACCGCTATATCTGCGTCGATGAATCGCAGGACACGTCATTGCTGCAGCACAGAATTCTCGAATTGCTTTCGGACGGGAATCGTCTCTTTCTGGTCGGGGATGAGGAACAGAGCATCTACGGATACCGCGGTGCCTGCCCGGAGGTGCTTCTGCATATCACCGATACCTATCCGGATGCGCAGGTGCTGAAGCTCGAAACCAATTACCGCTCCAATTCCGAGATCACCGAGACTGCCCGCCGGTTTGTGAACAAAAACAAACACCGCTTCCCCAAGAACATGCATGCATACCGAGGAGGCGGCGGGGTCGTGAATGTGATCCCGGTGAAGACAAGAAGCGCGCAGATGAAGGAACTCGCTCTTTTCTGCAAGGGGAAAGGCAGTGCGGCGGTTCTCTACCGCAACAACGATTCCGCGGCAGTTCTTGTGGACTATCTTGAGCATCATAAAATCCCCTGGTCACTGAACAAGGCAAAGGATACCTTTTTTACCAACCGCATCGTTACGGATATTCGCAGTTTCTTCGCCTTTGCCCTGGATCTCGATAACCCTGAGCTGTTTCTCAGATGCGTGACCAGGGTGTCCATGTATTTCAAGACAGAGCGGGCCCGGGAAGCAGCGCAGCGGTATAAGATAAACAAACGGGCACTGCTCGATGAATTCATCTATCAGAACAAATTTCAGAAGGGGAGTGCGAAATACCAGATCGATCAGTCGATCGAAAATGCGAAAGAATTCAAAAGCGTCATGAAGCGGCTGGGGAAGATGAAGCCGGCCGAAGCGATCAGCCAGCTGGAAGTGCTCGGCTATAAAAAATATGTGAATGACTGCGGACTGGGAACCCTGCCGCTGGAAAACCTGAAGATGATCGCCGCTCATACCGACACTCTTTCGGGATTTCTGAAACGGCTCGAAACGCTTCATTCCCTGTGCGAGGGAAACCACACGGAAGAAACCGGCATCGTTCTCTCCACGATCCACTCTGCCAAAGGCATGGAATTCGACCGGGTGCTTCTCTTTGATGTCGTCGACGGAATTCTGCCCGGCTGCCGGGAAGGGGATGATCCGGAAGGCTATCAGGAAGAACGGCGGCTGTTCTATGTGGCGATGACCCGGGCGAAAAACGAACTGACCGCCCTTCTGGTAAAAAACAGGGAACACTCTTTTGTTCAGGAAATCCAGCCGAAAGAGACTCCCGTGAAAGAGACCGCTCAAAAAAAGGAGCCGGCAAAAGAAGCGGGCGGGAAGAAAAAGAAGGAGAAGCATCCCGGTAAGGGAAAGAAACTGCGCTATGCCATTGAAACGGGGGAGAAAGGAGACTATCTTCTGATTCAGGACAGCAGAAGCGGCGAAATGATTCAGGTGCTGATCGACGAAAAGAGAGGGAAAGACATTGGGTTTATCGCTTGGAAGATGGAGGGAGAGAATCTCGGCAGCCTATGTACGAAAGAACTGGTGGAACATCGGAATGAGAAACGGTGGCGCTTCATCGGAAAACTGGGACACTGACTGCTCCCACCGGCAAGCCAGTGGGGTTCTGACTGAATATGGATTGTCCTTCAAGCGTACATATAAATGGGTGTATTACGATCCGGAAACCGGCAAATTCATTAGCTGAACAATTCGAAGATAAAACAGAAACACAATCCGGCGGAGGTTCGGGATGACTGAACTCCATCGGATTTTTTTTCACACGGTGCGGAGGAATAAGTCAGAATTTGCAATCAAAAACTCCGGAAGAAGTTCTTCCGAAGTCAGGAAATTTCCGAACGTTTCCGGGGATCAATCCGGGTTCACTGCGCTCTTCCGCAAACGCCGTCATGCGTGTTCTTCCGTCAGGGAATGACACTGTTACGCAATGGATGCGGGTGCTTTTCGTTCTGCGAGTTCACTGCAGATGCGCTCGTATTCTTTTTCGTCCAGAATGTAATTCTTCCGGTAGATCAGATAGGAGATGAGCATCATTCCAAGCGACAATGCAATGGTCACGATAATGAGGCCGGCGGTCTGTCCATGGGCGGCAAGGGCCAGCACTTCATCGATCGAAGCAAGTTTCTG
>JAFWCM010000107.1 GCA_017536885.1 Solobacterium sp. | reverse complement strand
GATGATATCCACCCAGGAATAGCGCTGAACTCTCGGATCATAAAACGGGCTTTCCCCGAGTTCAAACGACTCCTTCAGAAATACCGATGCATGCATGATTTCCATAGTGCTTCTCCTTTTTGATTTCCTTACCCACATCGTACCAAAAAAAAACAGACCGGGAGGGGGTCCCGGCCTGCACATCCGGAGCGGTTTCCCGCTTCGGGTGCTGACAAGAGTTAAAGATTGACGGCGGCGTCTCTTCCGGAAGCGGTAGCGGTGACAATCCGTCCGACTTCTTTCGCATCGCCGATCACAGTGACCGGTTTGCCGAGATCCTTCAGTTCTTCCGCGATCCCGTTTTCGGAAACAGAGCCCATGGCGGAGATGATCGTATCCACGCCCCTGATCGTATGGGATTCTCCGTCCTGTTCATAGGTGACGGAGTCTTTGGTGATCTCTGTGACCTTCGCGCTGCAGTGAATGTCGATCGGCTTCTGCGCCATTCTTGCCATGAGGTAGTCACGGTTGGCAGTGCCGTCTTTCATATCGAGGTTTTCCAGCATCTCGATCAATGTGATCTTACGGCCGCCGACCTCGCGGTAGTTATGGCGCGGAGCGATGAATTCCACCGTTTCGCATCCGACCGAACCGCCGCCGATCACGACGCAGTTAAGACCCGGATGAACCTTGCCGGCAATGATATCCCAGGCGGATACCACATTGGGATGTCCGGATTCGGTGAGGAATTTCGGCATCGCACAGCTTGCGCCGGTTGCCACGATGATTTCATCGGGGTTGAGTTCGGCGATCAGTTCCTTTGTCGCCTTCGTGTTGAGACGGACTTCGATGCCGGACTGATTCACTTCCCGGATATACCACTTGAGGCCGATCGCAAGCTCCTGCTTGACGGGCGGATAGGAAGCGATGATGAACTGTCCGCCGAGATGGCTTCCCGCTTCAAACAGAACCACTCTGTGGCCGCGCTTTCTGGCAGTGAGCGCCGCCTCCATGCCGGCCGGACCGCCGCCGATCACAGCGACTGTCTTTCTGACTTCCGCCGGTTTGATGTCATCGAGATGGTAATCCTTCACGCCCGGGTTCATCGAGCACTCCATCTTGATGCCGAGAGCCGAAGACTCAAGGCATCTCAGGCAGCCGATGCAGTAGCGGACATCATCGAACCGCCCTTCCCTCGATTTGTTCGGGAATTCGGGATCACAGATCATCTGACGGCCGATATAAACCATGTCCATCTTGTTCTCTTCAATCAGAAGATCCGCTACCCACGGTTCCTTGATCCGGCCGACGACACCGAACTTCATATCGGTGTTGGCACGGATCACATCCGTGAATCTCGTATTCAATGCCCGGTATTTGCCGGTCGGAGGAAGCAGGGTTCCGACGTCGTACAGCGAGCCGTTGGAGAAGTGGATGTAGTCCACGCCCGCTTTCTGCAGTTCTCTTGCCACGAAGATGTTGTCTTCTTCGTTGGTGCCGCCCTCTTCCTGATCCGTTGCGGAAAGGCGCACGGAGATCGGGAAGTCCTCGCCTACGGCCTTACGGACCGCGGTCACGACTTCCAGCAGGAAACGGCTTCTTCCCATGATGGTTCCGCCGTATTCATCGGTACGGTGGTTGACAACCGCACTGAGAAAGGAACCGAGCAATGCATGGGCATGGCTCGCATGGATTTCAATCGCATCACATCCGGCTTTCTGTGCCCGGAGTGCGGCGTCGCAATACAGCTGCACATAGCGCTGAATATCCTCTTTCGTCATCTCGATCGGTGTTTCAAGAGGATTCCAGACATGGGCAATCGGGGAGGAGCTCAAAGGCATCCGTCCTTCATTCCAGCCGCTGTTGGCAAACGGACCGCCCTGGATCAGCTGAACGGAGAGCTTGCAGTCATAGGCATGCAGTGCATCCGCAAGCTTTTTGAATCCGGGCAGGCAGCTGTCGTCGAAGATCCCGAGAATCGTCGGATCGTAAAGATGGTCCTTATCGATTTCCGCCGCTTCGGTGGTGATGAGGCCGATGCCTCCCTTTGCCATGCGCACATAGTATTCGATGATCTGATCGCTCAGCGTATGATCTGCCGCGTTGACGTAGTTTGTTTTCATCGGCGGCAGGAAGATGCGGTTTTTAACCGTCATGCCGCGGAATGTGATCGGTGAAAACAGGTGGGGATAGGAATTTGTCATGCTTTCTCCTTTCTTTACCTGAGTAAAGTTTTACTTAACCTAATTCAATTATGAGAATGAAACCCCTTTCTGTCAATCCGGAAATTGAGCAATTACTGCATGTCTTTCCCGCAGCGCAAGGAACAGCCTTTTTCCTTCCCTGCACTGATCGGAATCTGTATGACAAAGAGAACAGAACCCTTTGACGGAGAAACAAAAATCACTGCCGGTGAAGAATCCTGCAGTGTACGGTTCCATACTGAGCAGAACTGAGTCAGATAAATCAGAAGCCGCCGGACCCGGCGGCTTCTTTCATAAACCCTTTCTGATATGAATCACTCCCGGTCTTTGACCGCTTCGACGATATCCCAGCTGCGGATGCGCTGAATCGAGAGCATATGGCTGATCAGGGTGTAGCCGAATACAATCAGGCCCGTGATCAGAAGTTCTTTGAACCCGCTGACATAGGGGAAGATCCGGCTGTCGGTGCTGATCGCCGACAGGGCATAGCGGGCGATCCTTCCGGCGATCGGAATGCCGATCACAAGGGAGAACAGAAGCCGGAGGACGGACTGCAGGAACAGATTCTGTCCGATCTCTCCGACCGAAAATCCAAGCGTCCGGAACATGCAGAGCCCTTTCTTCTGTTCGATCAGAGAGGCCGCGGTGATATTAAGCACGATGAGCAGGCCGATCACAACCGCAAAGCCCACCAGAATCCAGGCATAGAGATCATAGGTCTCATACAGAGTTTCAAAGCCGTTCCTCAGCGAATGGGTAAAGATCACATAGAGATATCCGTCCTTTTCCGAAAGAGTTCGCTTCAGTTCCTGTTCTTTCTCTTCCGGCATGCGGACCAGCAGCGCACCGAGGTCCTCTTCGCCAAGGTCCTTTGCCTGCTGTGCGGAGACATACTGAATCCGGTTGATATACTGATCGGAAAGACCGGTAACCTCAATCTCGGCTGCCTCAACTCTCACCTTGTCCCCGATTCTGACACCGATGGATTCGGCGGTGTATCGATCCAGAACCATGCCGCGTTCCGGGATCGGAATCGCATGTCCGGCAGAGTCGCGGACAAGGCAAAGGGTGCTGTTGTCCTTCAGCGTACTGATCAGTACGGATTCTGTCTTTCCGTCATGTTCGATCTCACGGAAATAATAGCTGGAAGGCTCGCAGGCCTCGATATACTCCAGCCCCTTCAGCATTCCGGCAAACTCGTCTTCCTTTCCTTCCGAGACATACACCTCGCAGTCATACCGGATCCGGTTGTCAAACAACTGCCGGATAATCGCCGTCTTGGAGGTCAGAAAAGACATCGAGGAATAGATCATAATGCTGGTGGCGGAAATACAGATTACGGAAAGCAGGAAGCGCAGCGGATTTCGCAGCATCGTCAGGATCGAATACTTCTGCAGTTCCTTTGCCGGCTGCAGAAGAACATTCAGTATCTTCGGAACGGCAGGCGGACTTTCCGTAAAGCGGGCCATCGCTTCTCTGGGATGAATGCGGCTGATCAATGACGTTCCGATCCAGGTGGATATCTGCACGGCAATGACACTTACGAAAAGCGCCGGCAATAACATCGGAACATCAAACATCGCCACCGTAAACGGAAGCGGGAAGAAATCCCGGAAATATCCGCTGATCATCAGGATCAGAATCCATCCAATCCCAAGGCCGGGAAGGAATGATCCCAGGGCGACAAGAAGCCCGAGCAGGCTGAACAGCCCGCGGATGGATCCGCCGGAAAAGCCCAGTGCCATGTAGATACCGATCTCCCGCCGGTACATGCGGACGAGAATCGACATGAACAGGAATACGACGGTCATGATCACGATGTAAAACACCACCGGCATGAACTCCGCAAGCTCTCCGATCGGCTCGGTATTGTCATGAATGCGGCGGTTGACATCGGAGTCCTCAAACACATAGCTCTCCTTGATCTGATCCCCGGCAAACACCTTCTCACATTTCTCCAGGGTCGCTTTCGGATCAGCGCCATCCGCAAATCCGATCAGGAACTGATTGCAGAGATCGTCATAGCCCTCCGCATCTTCCATGGCCGCAAATGCCTCGCCGAGTTCTTCTTCGAGGTTTTCAAACTCCTTCAGCTGCTTTGCCCATTCCTCTTCGGCTTCCTTTTCCTGCCGGGCAAGCGCCGCTGATCCCGTGCGTATTTTCTCCTTGCTTTCCGACAGTCCGGTTTCTATCTCCAGTTTTCCGCCGCGTATTTTCGCCAGGCCTTCTTCGATCTGTGTCAGGCCGGAGCGAATCTCTTCTTCCAGCGGCACAGCTTGCTGAAGACCCTCTTCAATCTGCCGCAGACCATCGTCAATCTCGCTCAGTGCTTCCCCGATCTCTGCGATTGCTTCATCCGCTTCCTTCCGCTTTTCCGCAATCAGGGCCAGTCCGTCTTTGATCTGTCTCAGACCGTCTTCAATCAGGGCAAGACCGTCATCAATCTCCTTAAGTCCCTGCTCGGCCTCTTTGATATAATCATCAAGCTCATTTTCTTCCACCCCGGCTTCCCGAAGCTGATCGATGATCTCCTGTCTTTTCTCCTTCAGCTCTTCGATCAGATCTTTCAATAACTCATCCGCATTGTCAAAGGCAGAGATCAGCTCTCCTATGGTCGTGATTTTCGTTTCGGTGATTTTTTCCAGCTGGCGGGCGTGGTCTTTCAGCTCCGCCGCAAGTTCCAGCGCTTCCCGGCACGTCCAGGAGGTGTAATCCGCAAGTTTCTCCGCGATTTCGCGCAGATGGTATTTCTGAATCAGATCATACAGGCGCGTGCACCGTCTTCTTGCCAGCTCGTATCTCTCCTCTGAGATGACTTCCTCGTCCCGAAGATAGCGCAGAAACACCTCGTCGGCAGGATATTCCGCCTCCGGCTGAAGCCGGGAATAATCTGCTTCGATCTGCCAGAGTGATGCAAGAAGCTGCGGGATTCCGGTTTCAAGAGGCGCGGTTTCATCGAGAAGATTGCCGCAGGATTTCCAGTCCGCGAGGATGGTTTTCAGCGCCTTTCCGGCTTCCTTCCTGCTTTCCTTTCCCATCAGTGCATCAAGATCGGCGGTATGAATTCCTTCCGCATCCTGTTCCAACAGGTCCGCAAACTCCTTCAGGGTGGAACCGTACTGATCTTTGAGCACGGTGAGCAGTTTTTCTGCATGCCCGTCCTTCAGGAGCTCTGACAGTTCTTCCACCGCTTCGATTGCCTGATCCAGCTGTTCTTCCGTGATCTCCTCCGTACCGGCGAGTAATATATAATGCTTCACCGACGCCTTGATCTTTTTATACTCTTCGGAATGAATCACCGTCTCATCGCCGTCCTCGGCCTTCTTCACAAGATCCCGCGCGTTCTCTGCGGTCAGAATCCCTTCATCCGTTTCGATCTGATCCATCACCTTGAGAATATCCTTCGCGCAAGGACTGATCGGCCGGTCGATATCAATCACGATTCCGTATTTTCTGCACACTTCCGCAAACTCGAGAATTACGGCGGCGGTATCGGAAATCATGGATATGCGGGTTTTCTCATTCAGCATCCGCAGAAGATCCACAGCCCGGATCACATCTTCATCCCGGATGCGGTCATACGCCTCTTCCGCTTCTTTGATACCCTCATCAATCTGACGCAGGCCTTCCTTCGCTTCCCGGAGCTTCTGAAGCTGTTCTTCCACTTCTTTTTTCTTTTCGAGAATCTCCGCTTTTTTCGCTTCCGCCTCATCCTTCAGTTCAAGAAGCTCGGCTTCTTTCTGATCCGCTTCCTTCAGGGCATCACGGATCTCCCCAAGCAGTTCTTCCGCCTGTTCCCTGAGTTCTCTCAGTTCTTTCTGCCGGGCGAGGGCTTCCTGTTTCTTCGCTTCCAGCTCCGCTTTTTTCGCCGTCACATCCGACTGCCTGTCCAGCAGTTCTTTTTCCTTTTCCAGAAGATCCGCATAAACGGATTCCATTTCCTCTTCCGCTTTTCGAAACTGCGCGATCTTATCCTGAAGTTCTTTCTTTCCCTCTGCGAGCTTTTCAAGCACATCGAGGTAGAATAACTCCGCATCTTTTTTCGCTTCTTCCAGCTCCTTCTGCTGTTCGCTGAGCTTTTCCTGTGCCTCTTTCTTCTCTGCAGGTGTCTCACGCTTCAATGCGGAATTCGGGACATAGAGATATCCGAAATCCGAATTCAGTCCGCTGGCATACCGGTTCTCCCGCACTGAGAGATCCTCCGGCAGTGAAACAAGCCCCGCTACCGTAACGGTCCTGTACTCATCACCGGTGCGGATCTTCACGGAATCGCCGGCATGAATTCCGTTATTCCTGGCAAACAGCACTTCCGCAGCCAGTTCATCAGAGCTGCCGTCAGGCACTTTTCCGGACCAGACATGCATTTTCTGCCGGTCGTTCTCCGTAAATGAAAAAGCGCGGACGGAGAGCATCTTTCCTTCCGGACTTTCGATCACGGTATCCGCCGCGAGGCGCGCATCCGCATATTCCACCCCTTCGATCTTCTCCAGGTCTTCCTTCCGTTTTCTGGAGAGGACCTGGGTTGTGATCACGGCATCGGGATACTGATATTCTTCTACATAACGGTCGAGATTCTCCTTCAGCGATACAAAAGAACCGGTAAGACCGGTCAGAATTCCCGTGCCGAGTGCTGTGATCACCGCCGCGGAAAGAAGGAGTTTCCAGTATTTCTTCAGAACAGCTTTCAACATAGAACTGCTCTCACCATTCAATTTCCCTTGCGCT
>JAFWCM010000106.1 GCA_017536885.1 Solobacterium sp. | reverse complement strand
TTTATTATAGCCGGATTTCCGTCCGAGTATGCATGCGCATGTTCCGATCGGCACCCAGCGTGTTCATGCATTCTCCGGCATGGGTTCCCCATCGGCGGGAAACTTCCGGTACAGCGTCAGGATCATCGTGATAAAGCAGGCAAGACCTCCGATCACATTCGAGATCGGCTCGGCGAGAAACACGCCGTCGGTGCCGAAGTACACAGGAAGGAAGAAGGTCAGAGGAACGACGATGATCACCTTGCGGAACAGGGAGAAGAACACCGCCCGCTTCACGCATCTGGTGGCGGTGAAGGCCGACTGGCCGGTAAACTGCAGGGTCATGAAGACAAAGCCGAAGAAGTAGATGAACAATGCCTTTGCCCCGGCATCGATCATCGCCGGATCTTCCGTGAAGATTGCCATGAGCTGACGGGGAAAGAAGATCACAATCAGCCAGGCAGCCATTGTGTAGATCCCGGCCGCGACTGTATTGAAGCGGATCGCGGCGCGGATGCGGGAATACAGCCGGGCTCCGTAGTTGTAGGAGATCACCGGCTGGGACCCCTGGGTCAGGGCCTGGCAGGGCAGAGACATGACTTCGCGGATCGAGTTGATGACGGTCATGATGCCGACATAGAGATCGCCGCCGTACATTCTCAGCATGACATTGCAAGCGATCTGCACCAGCGAGTTGGTGCCCTGCATGATAAAGCCGGTCACCCCGAGGGAGACGATCTCCTTCAGCAGTACCGGGTCGGGTGCCCGCAGCTCGCGGCGGAAGTGAAACAGGGAGATGTCGGAAAAGAAGAAGCGCATGACCCAGAAAAACGAGACAAACTGTGCGATCACCGTTGCCAGAGCCGCACCCTGAACCCCCATCCGGAAAACGAAGATGAACAGGGGATCGAGGATCAGATTGGTGACTGCTCCGACGGTGACGGTCATCATGCCGTGACGGGGAAATCCCTGGGCGTTGATGAAGCTGTTGAGTCCGGTGGAAAGCATGGAGAATGCCGTACCGGCAAGGTAGATCAGAAGATAGTCATCGGCGTAGGGGAAGGACTGATCCGATGCCCCGAACAGATACAGCACCGGTTTGCGGAACAGATAGGAGAGAAGGGCGATCACAACGCTGCAGCACAGAAGCTGAAAGGCAACCTGGTTCAGAATCTTCTCCGCCCGTTCGTCTTCCCCGGCGCCGCGGGCAATCGCAAACAGCGGCGCTCCGCCGTAGGAGAGAAGGCTTGTGAAGGCGGCGATGATCGTGATGATCGGAAAGCAGAGGCCGATGCCGGTTAAGGCGATCGCTCCGTTTCCCCCGGGCATGTGGCCGATGAAAATACGGTCTACGATGTTGTAGAGCAGGTGTACGATCTGGGCGGCCATCAGGGGAACGGACTGGGCGAGGATGATCTTCCATACCGGTCCCTGAGAAAAATCCGATGTAGTTGTCTCTCTTCTGGAATTCACAGAAGTAATTATAATCCCGCTTTAAGACAGGTGAACCGGCCGCGGCTATAAAAAATGCCCTGATCAGGGCATGGGGGTTTCGATGATGATGCCGCTCTTCTCCTCATACAGGCCGTTGAGCGTCAGCCACCTCTTGAGATCATCCACCGAGATCGGCTGGGCGGGATTCCACTCCAGGGAGTTGTCGATGATGATCCGGCCGGCCTTGGTGCGGCAGGCGATAAAGGCGGGATAGGAACTGACATTCCACTCGGTCTTCAGCCGGTTGGTCTGAAGGTTTCTCTCCAGCTCGGTAATATCCACGATTTCAATCAGCTCACTGAGATTGACGCCGGTCTCTGCCTGACAGTCTTTCAGAACCGTATCCGCGACATATTTGCAGTCGTTGTTGTCCATCGACCAGAACAGATAGTAATGGATGACCGCCGAGCCGCTGTTGATCGTATAATCACGCAGTGCCTCGTAGTTGAGTGCCTTTGCGGCAATCAGGGAATCCGTTCCCTCATCCGGTTTTTCCGGTTCGAATATCTTGATTCCGATCACCACTGCGGAATAGACCACAAGCAGGGTCAGAGCTGTTAACAATAAACGCTTAGACATATACCTGCCTATTATACCCTGAAGGACAGGAGAAACAACCACCGAAACCCATGCCGGAACCTGTTTCCGAAAGAGGCAGGAAAGGCATGGCCTGACACTGATCACACTGCCGCCGAATACTTCACAGCACCTCTTTCCTTCCTGATTCCGGGATCCTTTCTGCAGAGCGAAAAAAGCAGAGGGCTTCGTCAATTGCCCTCTGCATCACAATGAATTCTCAATCCCTCAATGCGCATGGATCGTCGTTTTTCCGGTAGCGGTCGAAGTGAAACCGGATGCCCTCAAAGTACTGCGTTTTTCCTTCTTCCGTCTTTTCCCATTGTTCGTCTTTGTCAAGATCGGGGAAGAAGGCATCAGCCTCAAAGCTCTTTTCGATGCGGGTGATCACCGCCTCACTGCAAAGGGGAAGCAGCTGGCGGTAGATCGAGGCACCGCCGATCACGAAGATATTGTCTTTTGGGACGGAGGCGTATTTTCCCGCAAGCAGGTCCAGCAGGGATTCGATGTCGTGGACGATGTCCGCGCCTTCACAGCGGAAGGAGGGGTCACGCGAGAAGATGATGTTGATGCGGTTTCTGAGCGGGGCACCGTGGGGGAAGGTGCTCAGCGTCTTGCGGCCGAGAATGACGATACCGTCTTTTGTGGTCGTGCGGAACTGTTTCATATCCGCGGGGATGTGCGCGAGCAGCTGGCCGTTGTTTCCGATGGCCCAGTTCTGATCGACGGCGGCGATGGCTTTCATGAGTTTCCTCCTTTCAGACTGCGATTTCGATATTGGTGATCTGCTCTCCCGCGACTTCGTAGTTTTCAAGCCTTACGCTGTCTTTGGTAAAGCGGTAGAAGTCATGGATGTCGGGGTCGAGCCAGAATGTCGGTGCCGGCTTCGGGGTGCGGGAGATCAGCTCTTCGATTGCCGGGATGTGGCGCGGGGCATAGATGTGGGCGTTGGCGTCGATGTGCACGAATTCGCCGGCTTCCATATCACACACCTGCGCGATCATGTGCTGCAGGGCCGCGTACTGGCAGGTGTTCCATGCCCAGGCCGCAAGGATATCCTGCGAGCGCTGGTTCAGAATCATGTTCAATGTCAGCTTCGGGCTGCCCGGATCCTGGGTGACGACAAAGGTGACGGACCATGCGCATGGCTGCAGATGCATTTCGTCGAGGTCTTCGGGATTCCAGATCGTGGTCATGATGCGGCGGCCGAAGGGTGCGTTTTTGAGATCATAGAGGACCTTGTCGACCTGATCCATATGCCATTTGCCATTGCGGAATACCGCCGCTTCCCGCTTTGTCTTCAGATCGGCGAAGATCCTTTCGCCCTTGTCATTTTCCGCAAAGGCGTAATATGCCGGGAAGGCATGAACGAGGCCTTCTTCACTGATCTCCCGGAAAGGGTGCTTTAATCCCATCTGATAGCCGTACGCCTTTCCGATCGATCCCGTCTCATCGGCCCATTCATCCCAGATATGGGGACAAAGATCGTGGATGTTGTTCGACTTCTTCTGCCAGATCCACAGCACCTCATCGACGGCGCTCTTGATTCCCGTCTTCCGCAGGGTTAACATCGGAAATTCCTTCCGAAGATCAAAGCGGTTGATCTCACAGAATTTCATGATCGTATATGCGGGGGTGCCGTCCGGCCAGTGCGGGCGGACCTTCTGCCCCTCGGTGCTCGTGCCGTGTTCCAGGATATCCCGGCACATTTTGATAAATTCCAGATCTGCGTAGCTCATACTGCCTCCGTTTTTATATTTTGTAAGTAATTCTTTCTTTCATTATACATTCTTCTTTTCCGGGCCTTCCGCAAAAGAGTGACGCTTAAAAACTTGAGGTTTCCTCAAGGGACCAATATAATTTTCAGTACATCAGTTAGAGGGAATTTCCATGAAATGGTATGACCAGCATTTTGTAAACCGCCGTGACTGGATTCTCGATCATCTTGAACAGCTGGGTCTTTCTCATCAGGAAACCGTCATGGTTCTTGTGATTGATTTCATGAACGAAAACCGGCTGCCGATTTCGATCGAAAGCCTGCACGCCAAAACGGGAATGAGCACGGATGAGGTGAATGAAGTCATCTCGCTTCTCTGTGCGAAGAAATATCTCGAAATCAGGGCCAGCGCCAAGCGGGTCTCGTTTCTGTTGAACGGATTGTTCGAGACCGATACCGCAAGGGAGGCCAATGTCCTTGACACCTCCCTGTTTGAACTGTTTGAAAGTGTGTTCAAGCGGCCTCTGACGCAGCGGGAGATGGAACAGATTTCCGAGTGGAACCGCATCTATGACAAGCGGATGATCATCCTTGCCCTCAAGGAAGCCGGCATGTATCAGGCGCTGAAGATGCCCTATGTCGCCAAGGTGCTCAGCGAATGGAGCGCCAAAGGCCTGAGCGTGGATGATATCGAAAAAGGGGTAAAACGATGAAAGGGGAAGAAGTCATTGCCGCACTGGATGAATTGTATCCCGATGCCAGATGCGAGCTGAATCATAACAATGCCTATGAGCTCGCGGTCGCGGTGGTGCTCTCCGCCCAGACCACGGACGCCTCTGTCAACCGCGTCACCCCGGCTCTGTTTCAGGCCTGTCCCGACCCGTACGCTCTGGCAAATGCCGAGCGGAAGGACGTCGAATCACTGATCGCTTCCCTTGGCCTTTACCGCAACAAGGCCAAAGCAATCCAGGGCATGGCCGAGGCGATCGTCGAACGCCATGGGGGAAAGGTGCCCGATACGAGAAAAGAGCTGGAAGAGCTCCCCGGGGTGGGACGGAAGTGCGCCAATGTGATCCTGGCGGAGTGCTTCAATATTCCAAGCCTTGCGGTAGACACCCATGTCAGCCGCGTTTCCCGCAGGCTGGAACTTGCGAAAGAGGAGGATTCCCTGCTTCAGGTGGAAAATAAGCTGAAGCGGAAAATCCCGCGCGAAAAGTGGATTCACGCCCATCATCAGCTGATCTTCTTCGGCCGCTATCTCTGTAAGGCGAGAAACCCGGAATGCGAGCGTTGTCCGTTCAACGGCAGATGCCGGGAAACAAAACATCAGAAGAGATAAGAAAAACCGACGCGTTCCGTCGGTTTTCATGTGGTCGGCTGAGCGGTTTCTTCCCCGCCGCTCTCGGGCGTCTCTTCCGGTTCGGCAGAAGGCTCGGGGGAAGGTTCCGCGGAAGGAGAAGGGCTCGGTTCTGGTTCCTTGTCCTTGCCGGCCTTGAAACTTACGCAGATTTCGTTGGATTTTCCGCCGGTTTTCTCATACCCGTAGAATCCGCACGCCTCATAGGTCGCGCCGGCGTCGAGCTTCTCCGCATTTTCAACCAGGGTATTCTCCTCCGAGGTGAGCTCCCCGAGTTCCGAAGAGCCCTTGCGTATGACTGCTTTGTAGCGGATCGGACCGGAGACCCAGCTCCAGTCGAACAGGCATTTGCCGGTTGCCGCGACAATCACGTTGCCGGCGGAATCCTTCAGGGAGATATCCTTTTCGGTGCCGACGACCTCGAGCTTTTCGGGATCGGGATATTCGCTCCATTCCATGTAGACCTTTCCGTCTTTGTACACCGCATCGAAGCTCGCAAGAGATTTCGGCGCCTCCGCTTTCTCCGGTGAGGCAAGGCCCGCAAACTGACTCTTGACAAGCCCCGTGGTAAGCAGGCTTCCGTCAATGCCTTCCGCCGGGGCGGCGTAGGGCCAGGTGCCGAGGATATGGGTGATGCTTGAGATGCCCTCGGGCATGACAAGATCGCCAGGGGTTGAGTCGCGGTGAAGGGCATCGAGAATCAGTGAACAGATATTGCCGGGAATATTCAGCCGGGATTTTTCATTCGAGAAGTAGGTGTCCTTGTCCTTGACGCCTTTTTCATATCCGACCCAGGTTGTGATCGTGTATTCACTGGTATCGCAGACCATCCACTTGTCCTTGGATGCGCCCTGGGGGATGTTGTACTGCAGACCCTCATCGCCCCAGTCGGAGGTTCCGGTCTTGCCGAAGGTCTGATAGGGACGCTCGAGGATGTCGAGGTAGTTGAACACGCCGCCGTGGACCGCCGTATACATCAGGTTGGCCGCAAGGTAGGCTGCCTGAGGCGAGAGCACATTAACCGCCTCGTAAGTGGGGGTCAGGGGTTCGTTCAGGCCGTTTCGGAAGGTGATCTTCGCGATCGTATGGGGACGGATGTAGTTGCCGCCGTTCATCAGAATCGCATGGGCAGCCATCAGCTCCTCACAGGAAGCGGTGAAGTTGGAGCCACCGATCGCAAAGCCGACGTCGAAGTTGTCATAGGTGACCTGGGAGAACCCGAGGCTGTTGATGAAGGTGACCACGGTATTCCATCCGGCGGTGTTGATCACATCCTGCAGAGCCTGAATCGCCGGGGTGTTGAGACTGGCCGAGATCGCATAGGAGAGGGTGACATCGCCGTTGTATACGCCGTTGGCGTTTTTGATCACGATATCGGTGCCCTCATACGAGATCGGTTTGTCGGTGATCACATGGCTTGTCGCCCAGCCGAGATACTCAAAGGCCAGGGCATAGTCGAGGAAGGGCTTGACGCTCGAACCGGGCTGCTTGTACTGATCCGTCGCATGGTTCAAAAGCATCGAGCCGCCGCGGCCGTAGTTGCGTCCGCCGCCGATTCCGACAATCTCGCCGCTCTGGTTGTTTTCGGCGATCATGCCGATTTCCATGAGCTCATCGGGGAAGACAACCTGTTCATAGCGTCCCGCCTGAATGTCATCCATGACCTTCTGCACTTCGGGATCCATGAAGGTGTAGATATCCATCGCCACCGAGAGGGGATCCTGGCCGGTAATCGAAGCCGCCTCTTCAATGACGGTATCGATGTAGGACTGGAAGGCATACGCCTCCCCGCCGCCGCTTCGCGATCCGAAGGGATCGATCAATGTATCTTCTACCTTGACCGCTTTGGCGAGCCTGTATTCCTTATCGGTGATATAGCCGTGCCGTACCATAAGAGAAAGCACGGTGTTTCTTCGCTTGGTCGCGTTGTCGAGGAAGTTGTGGGGGTCATAGGTGTAGGGGGCGTTGATGACGCCGGCAAGCATCGCCGCCTCATCGAGGTTGAGCTCGCCCGCCGACTTGCCGTAGTAGTATTCCGCCGCTTTCTGAATGCCGCGGATATTTCCGGTTCCGCCGAAGTTCATCTTGTTGAGATACATTTCAAAGATGGCCTTCTTGTTGGACTCCTTTTCGAGCTCCCGCGCCAGAGCGATCTGCTGGACCTTGTATTCGATGTTGCGGCTGGCGGTGACGCCGGTCTCATCGTTCTGGAAATAGGTCAGCTTGACCAGCTGCATCGTAAACGTCGATCCGCCCGATAATCCGCTTCTGCCTCTGAGCTTGTTGAGGACGTTGTCGATCGCCGATTTGGTGAAACGGGGCAGATCAAAGCCGCTGTGGACGAAATAGCGGCTGTCCTCCACCGCCAGGAACGCGTCGATCACGGATTCGGAGATCTCGTCATAGGTCACGTTTTCCCTGAGCTGGGTGCCGACGTCGGCGATCAGTGTGCCGTTGCGGTCATAGATATGCGAGCTTTCGGCCGAGAAGAAATCATCGACCACAAGTTTTGGTTTGTTCTGAAGCATATTGCCGATGAGAAAAAGACCTGCTGCGCCCACGATCATCTCAAGACAGATCATCACGATTAATATGACGGTCCAGAGATTGCGGCGGTTGACGCGCCGGCGGCTTCTGCGTTTTTTCGAAGAAGAGGAACGCGGCCGGGAAGAAGAGGAAGAAGATGTTTTCTTTTTCTTTCTCGGTCTCTCTTCGCTATCTGTCGGGTGCGTACTGCGCCGGGAAGAAGAGGAACTCTTCCGCCTGCGCACGGGAGGATTCTCCTGATACGGCACCGGTTTTCTGGAATTGCTCATTGCCTGTCCTCAAAATACAGCCGGTCCAGTATCTTCAGATAATCGACCGGTTTCACATAGTTGAATGGGATCTTCACCCCGTGCTCTTCAAACCAGGCAACGGGGATGGAACTGCGGGTGGTTTCATTCACATAGCGGATCATATCTTCCGCCGGCACAAACCACGTAATGCCGAGATGGGTAAAGCGTACGATCACAAAGGCGATGGCGCCATGGCGCAGAACGGCATCGAGATGCCTGATCTGATGAGCATGGATCGACTTGAGGGGAAAGGAGGTTTTGAGCGTGCACTCCTTTGCCTCGAAATCCACATACCGGCCGCGGTAAATGCCGTTGTAGTCGGTGGTGCTCGGAAGCTTGAAATAGGCTTCCGTGATCTTGGCGTGTTCGCGGCTGGGATAGTCCACCTTGACGATGGTAACCGGAGTCGGTTTCTTGTGTATGACGGCGAGATCCTCTTCGAGGTATCTGCTGTTGGTTTCGTTGATATCCTTTTCGAGTGCCATGCCCCGTCCGCCCGCAGAGCTTGCCAGGGCATGATAGGAATTCTTTTTTCCGTTGGGATAATTAACCATTTTTCCTCCGTACCACACGATATTATAGCGAACCGTAAAAAATAAAGAAAGCGTGGCGGGGGCTTTGAGGCCGCGTATAAAAATTTGCATAAGATCACAAAAGGACTTCTTAAAAATGTGATTTCATGCGAAAATAGGATCGCTAGGAGCGAAACGGGATATGTCAGGTAAGGTGAATCTTGATTTACAGACCATTCTGGATAAACAGTTCGATATTGATTTCAAGGGCTACAGCCCGGATGAAGTCGACAGTTTCCTTGATCTGGTGATGGAGGATTACCAGACATATCAGGATATCACGGCGGAACTCAACCAGAAGATCGCGGAGCTGGAAAGGACCAATGCGTCCCTTAGGGCGAAGCTGATCGAAGAAGAGGGCAGGACCAGGGCGATGGAGAACAATCCGACCCCGGCCGCGCAGGGTGCCGCAAATGTGGATATCCTCAAGCGTCTTTCAAGACTGGAAGAACAGGTGTTCCAGCAGAATCGCAATAAGCATTGATCCATGCATTGTCGGGCAGCCGCTGGTTCTTCGTGAATCAGAGGAAAGTCCATGCTCGCACAGGCTGCGATGCCTGTAGTGTTTGTGCCGGCCGAATTCATAAGACCGGGCAGCGCAAGCTGACGGCGGAGCGGAAGTCTAAAGGGAAACCCATGACGGATGCCCGTAAAGTGCCACAGTGACGAAGCCGGAGCGGAAACGCTTCGGGTGGAACGAGGTAAACCCCGCAAGCGAGAAATCCAAATTTGGTAGGAGAATTCCCCGCGGCGAACTGAAGTTAAGGGGAGGTGCCTTCGGGCAGAGATAAATGGCTGCCATCCGCGGAAGCGGAGACAGAACATGGCTTACAGATTATGCATGGCAGAAGAGGGCAGTAATGCTCTCTTTATTTTTTTTGCATGGTATACTTGTACCGTTGTGAAGGAGAAAAAGAGGTATGAATCTTCCGAATCGTCTGACTCTGTTCCGGATTGTTCTGATTCCGATTCTGGTGCTGATCTATCTGTTTCCGTATGCTCAGTTCAATATCGAACTGCAGTCCTACGTGATCGGATCCGTCACCCTGCCGGCAGTCAATCTGATCTGCCTCGGCATCTATGCCCTCAGTGCCTTCATGGATTTTCTTGACGGGTCCATCGCCAAAAGCCGCGGCCTTCAGACTACCTTCGGAAAGTTTGCCGATCCGATTGCGGACAGGATGCTGGCGACGACGATGTTTGTCCTCTTTGCCTCCCGGGGCATCATCTCCCCGGTGCCGGTGATCATGATCATCTGCCGGGATATCGTGGTGGATGGCTGCCGGATGATCGCAGCCGCCAATGGCAAGGATTTCGAGGCGCATATGCTCGGCCGGGTCAAGAAGATCGCCCAGACGATCGTCATCGCTCTGATATTGCTCAACAATCTTCCCTTTGAGCTCTGGGGCTTACCGGTCAGTGAAGTACTCCTCTGGTTCAGCACCTTTGTCAGCGCCGCCAGCGGAATAGCCTACTTCAACCAGATGAAAGAAGACATCATGGAATCCAAATAAGCGAAGAATCAGACAGAAAAAGAATACATTTAAGGTAAAAATAAAAGAAAACCGGGGAGAAGGGAATTTTCCCGGGTAAAAGAAAGCAGTAAGGAGAATTTGACATGGCAAAAGAGAAAACAGCTCAGAAGGATACCGATTCCAGAAAGGATCAGCTGCTTCAGGAAGCCCTGAAGGCGATTGAAAAAGAGTACGGCAAGGGATCGATCATGCGCCTGGGAGATCGGGCGGATGTGTCGGTGGATGCGATCTCCTCGGGAAGCCTGGCACTCGATGCGGCGCTTGGCATCGGCGGCTATCCGAAGGGAAGAATTATTGAAATCTACGGTCCGGAATCCTCCGGCAAGACCACCCTGGCACTGCATGCGATTGCGGAATGCCAGAAGGAAGGCGGCAGATGCGCCTTCATCGATGCCGAAAACGCGATCGACCCGATGTACGCCCGCAAGCTCGGCGTGGATATCGACGAACTGATCCTCTCCCAGCCCGATTCGGGAGAGCAGGCTCTGGAAATCACCGAAGTCCTGATCAAATCGGGTGCGATTGACCTCGTGGTGATCGACTCGGTGGCGGCCCTGGTGCCGCAGGCGGAACTCGACGGCGAAATGGGAGATGCCAGCGTTGGTCTGCAGGCCCGGCTGATGTCCAAGGC
>JAFWCM010000105.1 GCA_017536885.1 Solobacterium sp. | reverse complement strand
TGACACGACATTTCAGTGTTCCGGCCCCATTCGCCGGAAAGTGACATATACGGGATTCGAACCCGTGAATGCTGCCTTGAGAGGGCAGTGTGTTGAACCGCTTCACCAATATGCCAGGATAGAAGCATTGCTGCTCCTATATTATATGTTATTTTTCTCAGGCCGCAAGTGCTTTTTTCGCAGTATCGCAGAGATCGGTGAATGCCTTCTCATCATGGATTGCGATTTCGCTGAGCATTTTGCGGTTGATGTTGACGTTGGCAACCTTCAGGCCGTGCATGAGCTTGCTGTAGCTGAGGTCATTGTTTCTGGCTGCGGCATTGATGCGGGCAATCCAGAGACGTCTCATATCGCGCTTGGTCTGCTTGCGGCCGATATAGCTGTACTTCAGGGAATGCATGACCTGCTCATTGGCAGTTCTGTACAGCAGATGCTTGGAACCAAAGTAACCCTTGGCAAGCTTCAGTACTTTCTTACGACGGTTTCTTGTCGGTGTGGATCCTTTTACTCTCATGATTTACCTCCTGTCATTAACCCTGCAGAAGCTGACGGTCACGCTTCACGTCACTCTTATTCATCAGAGTTGCTTTTCCGAGATGCTTCTTCTGTTTGTGAGTCTTGTTTGCTGCGAAGTGAGAAACATAGTTATGTCCCCTTCTCAGTTCACCGGTACCTGTGACCTTGACGCGCTTTGCGAAAGTCTTCTTGGTCTTCATCCGGATTTTCTTTGGTTTCTTAGCCTTGGCTTTCATTTCAAATTCCTCCTGTAGACAACTACTTCTTTCTGGGAGACAAAACGACAGACATCGTATTGCCTTCCATGTTCGGCTGTTTCTCAACAACAGCGAGATCAGAGATCTGCTCGATAAACTTGTTCATCACTGCTTCGCCGACTTCTTTTCGGGTAATCATACGACCGCGGAACCGCATGTCGATTTTAACCTTCTGACCTTCTTCCATCCATTTTCTGGCCTGTTTCAGTTTGGTCTCAAAGTCGTGCTGGTCGATGACCGGAGAAAGACGAAGCGGCTTGATTTCAGTGGTGTGCTGCTTCTTCTTGGCCTCACGGGCTTTCTTCTGTTCATTAAAGTGATATCTTCCGAAGTCGAGAATTTTGCACACAGGCGGATTCGCATTGGGAGCGACACAGTAAAGGTCGAGCCCCTGATCCCGCGCTGTCTGAATTGCATCGTAACGATTCATTTCTCCGAGCTGTTCTCCATTCTGGCCGATGACCAGCACTCTGGGGAATCTGACGTTTTCGTTTACCAGTTCTTCCGGCACATTCCGTTTCGGTTTAATATACTTCCTACTCAAGCAAGACCTCCTTAGTACAAAGAAAGCAGGTACAGAAACCGCACCTGCCATGTTTAAGAATCATCATCGATCCGGCATGGTGCCCAGGTCCGCAAGGCCCTCGGGCGAGAAGCGGTGCTTCTGCTTTCCGTTACTTGGAAAATAATATCTTTCCCGTTCTCAGTTGTCAATCACTTTTTTCAATTTCTTTTCGTCTTCGGTTAGATTTCATCTTCAAAGAACCATTTTCAGAGGAGTCCGTGCTCATGCCGGATCATGCATGTATGGTTCAGTTTGTGCCGGGAGGTTCCGAATAAAAAGCCTGCGTACATGCAGGCAGGCTTTAATCGTGTTCAGAGATCTTCCGATAATCGGAAGTACTGTCCTTGCATCCTCAGTAAAACTCAGATCAGATATCAAAGCCGATCACGTTGACCTTGATCTCACTCGGCTTGAATCCGGTCATGAATGCGATGTTCTCATAGATCTTCGACTGCACAAGACCGCAGGTCGAGTTGACGCTGGCGCCGTATTTGACGCGGATGTCGGTTTCGATCCGCAGACGGTTATCATCCACCCGGATCGTTACCGGTTTGTACGCGAAGTTTGCCGGGTCCTGGCTGATATTTTCAATATCCTTCAGGGTGATATCGGCAATCGCCTGGAATACCGATTTGTTGATTACAATTCTTCCCTGTCCGTTATTCTCTTTCAGAACTACATAATCCATAAAGCATGACCTCCTGTCATATCGGATATTATACCTTAATTCTCCCCGTGTTCCTAGTGAAGCAGGAAATGGATTTCATGTTCCATGCGGTTGCTGAGCTCTTCTTTCCGGGCGCAGAAGCTCTCATAGTCAAGGCAGGAGTTCTCCGCGGTATCCACAATATTCCAGAAATAGTTGATCAGTTTCAGAATGTAGTCCTCATGAATCATATGGATCGTGTTGGAGCTGATCATGCCCTGGGCAAGGGATTTTGCCAGGAAGGCCCGGGCCTCTGCCGCCTCTTCCTCACTCCAGGAAGAGAAGCGTTCCGAATACCACTTCGGCTGAATAATCAGGGAACGGATCACCGTGGCGAACTTTTCGATATCCTCACTGACATTGCCCGTCTGCAGGGCACACAGCACAGTAAAGAATGCGTGCCATTCAAAATCCACGTTCATGACATCAAGAAAATACTGCCCCAGCGTTTTTACAAACGGCTCGTCGGTAACAATCTCCGAGGTGGCGACAAGCTTGGAGGAGAAGTCGATCTTGGAATGAGAAAGAATGGACAGCCCTTCCAGGAATTCCACCATCTTGACTTCGGGATTGCCGCCGTAGATGAATTCGGTGATGTAGATATACTGCGAAAGGATTTCCGAATCATGCTTGAAGCTGGTGGAGAATCCCACCGACTCGTTCATCTTGCGGATGAACAGCTCGTTGAGAGAGGAGGTTGCCATGGTCTTGAAGCTGCGCTCATCGAAGCCGATCTGCGCTTCTCTCGATTCCAATAACATCTCGTTGTATACGGTCTCCAGCTGATGGTCTACGACATCGAGGCTGTCGCGGATCGTGCCTAGCATTCTGGTCATAAACCGGTCATTGCGGATAATTTCCTGATTCTTGTACACCACCTCGTGTTCGATCTCGCTCCAGAAGCGGTGCACGAGGGATTTGATCTGCAGTTCGAAACCGATGTATCCGTTGCTGAAACGATAGCGTCCGTCCACTCGGTAAATCGCAAATCCGTTTCTCTGCATCTGCGGCTGCGGGGTGCCGAGGTTGAGAACGATGTCATCGTTGGAAAGAGACAGGGCATAACCCTCTTCATTGATGTCGGTGAAATACGTCCTGATCTTCTTGTACAGTTCGGATTCACTGCGGATAAACCGGCATTCCAGCGTAACGCCGATGAGATCGGACAGGGCGCCAAGTGCCTGATGCGGCGTTTCATAGTTGAGATAGAATTTGTTGCGCAGCAGTTTTTCGCGCAGGCTCTCCCTGCTCTTCACCCGGGAAAACACCGCTACTATATCGGCATTATCCTCTTTTACAAGCCCCTTGAAATGCTCATATATCACCTTTTCGGCATACTCAAAACTGGCCTTGCGGAGATCATACTCCTCCATGCACCGATCAATAAAATCAAACAGATCCAGTCTCATTTCTTGCTCCTGTCATCTAATGCGAAATGATTTCGGATAATGGTTTTTCAGAATCATTCCGTCACTTTTTGCCAGCCCGATCACAAACCCCTTTGCCCGGACGGCAATCCATCCCTTAGGACATGACTTCCGGATTGTTTCTCCTCTTCGATACTTTTCTGTTTCCTCTTCGTTCAGATCAATCTGCTTCACAAAGGAAGCGTAAGCAGACAGCGCGAGCGCATGGCTCGGTTCAAAGCGATCCCTGCTCACCGCCCCGAGATAGGTCTGATGTCTCAGCAATGCATTGCCCCGGCAGTCGATAAAGGCATGCGTGCCGCCGTAGACCTGATCCTTATGCACATACAGAACCGGAAAGGATCTCGTCAGTTCCGTTTCCAAAAACGCCTTAACGCACTTCGGCACCGGATCGCTTTTCAATACCGGTAAGGAAGTACGGGGCATATCATCGCTTTTTTCCTTCTGAAAACAGGCGAGAAACTGCCCTTCGCCGCCATCCATGGGATAGATGCGGCGGACCTTTTCCGCTTCCTTTAAAACCGCAGTTCCATGATGCCCCTTTCCCGGAATTTCAACAAGCTCGAATTCCGGATGGGCGTCCAGAAACCACTGAACATTCTCCTCGTTTTCCTCTTCGGAAAACGTGCAGGTGCTGTACAAAAGCCGTCCGCCGGGCTTAACGCACTTTGCGGCTTCTTCGAGAATTTCCTTCTGGCGCCTTGCGCAGAACAGAACGTTCTCCTGGCTCCACATGGCGACAGCATCCTCTTCCCTGCGGAACATCCCTTCGCCGGAGCATGGCGCATCGGCGAGCACCGCATCAAAGACCGCACCGAAGGAAGCTGCGATTTTCTGCGGCGTGCTGTTGAGAACGACGGCATTGGCTATGCCGTGGCGTTCGATGTTCTCCTTGAGAATTTCCGCCCGTTTGCGGACGATCTCATTGCAGACAAGAAGACCGCTGTGATCCAGCAGTTCCGCAATCTGGGTGCTCTTGGACCCCGGCGCCGCACAGAGATCCAGCACCATCATGCCCGGCCTTACGCCAAGGGCCGTGACCGGAAGAGATGCAGAGGGCTCCTGGGGATAGAGAACCCCGGAGAGATATTCCGGCGTGCCGCCGAGCCTGCCCTCCGTCCGGATGAGCCAGCTGTTTTCCGCAAAGCCGGAGGGAATCATATCAAAGCCGGGAAGCGGTGTGTTTTCATGCTTCAGGGTGTTGATCCTGGCCGCTTTGAACGGTGCCTCTTTCAGCGAGGCAAGATAAGCGGGATATTCCCTGCCCAGTATCTGTTCCATGCGGGAAAGAAACGGTTTTGGAAGAGTCTCGGGATCGAGGATCATAAGGTGCCGATCGCCTCCGTGCGCAGGTATTCCGTGATGACCTTCGAATCCTGTTCCATCTGCATGATCAGATTTTCCTTCGAGCGGAATTTGATCTCCGGCCGCATGAATTTCAGCAGGGATACGGAGATCGTCTTGCCGTAAATCATCTCATTGAAGTTGAAGATATGCGCTTCCACGGAGATCTTCTCCGTGTAGTTGACGGTCGGGTTATGGCCGATGTTGACCATTGCCCCGTAATACTTCCGGTCGATGTTCGCCCAGGCAGCGTAGACGCCGTGCCTCGGGATCACATATTCCTCCGAGATCCGCACATTCACGGTCGGAAATCCCATCTCTGTACCTTTGTGCCTGCCTTCGACGACCTTTCCTTCCAGATCAAACGAATGCCCGAGCAGAAAGGAAGCCTCATCGATGTTTCCGGCCTTGATCAGCTCGCAGATCTTCGTGCTGGAAATCTTCTCGCCGTTTTCCTTGACCGCATCCACGATCTCCACCGGATACAATACCTTGCCCTGCAGGCTTTCGGCCGTGCCTTCGCCGTTTTTCCCGTAGCGGAAATCAAACCCGCACACCAGGGCACGAAGATTCAGCTGGCCCAATACCCGCTTCACGAATTCCTCGGGAGAAAGCTGTGACATCTCCCAGGTGAACTTCAGAATATAAATATTCTCGATGCCGAGCTCCACCGCGAGATTGATCTTCTGCCGCATCGTGGTGATATGTTCCGTATCGGAATTGCGGATGCCCCGGATCGTGACCCACGGATCCGGATCAAAGGTGATCAATGCACTGCCGCAGCCGTATTTTTCGGCCAGAGCCTTGGTCCGCCGGATCAGTGTCTGATGTCCCCGGTGCATCCCGTCAAAATAGCCGATGCATGCGGCAATCTGATTTTTCGCTTTGTTGGTGCGCTCAAGATCGATATAGGCAATTCTCATAACAGACCTCTCAGACAGTGGTAGCGTCCGTCTTCTCTCTTCTCATAGGCCGCAAGCAGTTCTCCGTCCTTTTCAAACAGAATCAAAGGATCCTCTCTGTCAAGGAGGATACTGCGTCCGTGAATCACATCGGCTTCGAAGGGACATTCAAGAACGGGAAGCGAAGGATCGATGATTTTCCTCGGCTCCGTGAAAACCGGGGATGTTTCAAGCTCTTCCAGGGAATTGGCCTGGGAGAGTTTGAGGGATTCGATGCCGGTGCGGACCAGGGATGCCATCACGGCATACTCCCCCACCGCTTCGCCCAGATCTTTAATCAGCGTCCGGATATAAGTGCCTCCCGAAACCACCGCATCGAGATGCATGACGCCGTCTTCTTCAAAGACACGAAGGGAATCATAGCGCACCTTGCGAGGTTTGCGCTCCACCTCAATGCCTTTTCTTGCATATTCGTAGAGCTTTCTCCCGTTCTGCTTGATCGCGCTGACCATCGGGGGAATCTGCTCTCTCTCCCCGATCATCACATCGGCTGCCTTCTGCAGTTCTTCCACGCTGATATTACGCGGTGCTTTCTCTTCGATCACAGTACCGAACACATCATCGGTATCGGTGCGGATGCCGAAGCGGATCGTCGCGTGATAGTGCTTGTGATCCTTGACGGCAAACGGCAAAAGCTTGGTATATTTCCCAAGCAATACGATCATCAGTCCCGTCGCTTCCGGATCCAGTGTTCCCGTGTGTCCGGTTTTTTTCTCATGAAAGATCTTCCGGCATCGGGCAACAGCTGAAAAACTGGTCATTCCCGCCGGTTTGTCGAGCAGAAGTATTCCATCCATACTTTAAAAATTATATTGATTTTTGGCCGTAATGCAAAAATGAAAAGTTTTCAATGAAGTGAAAATCATTTCAACTTTTCGTTGACTATTTTATCTGATCGTATAGAATCATCTTTGTAAACAAAACAGATAGAGGTAGCGGCGCAGAAGAGTAAGGCCCGGAGCCGGCAGGCTGAGAACGGTCCCAAAGGCAATCGCCGCCGAACAGAATCCTCACGGCGGTGAGATTCTGTGGGGATGAGGAGAACATCTTCATAACTCCTTCACATTTAGTGAAGTGGAGCTATTGCCTATGGTATGAACTGCCGTATGTGATAGCATACGGTTTTGTTTCGGAAAGACTATGGAGGATACAGGAACATGAAAACAAGATTCATTACATCCGCAGTACTCGCTTCCGCCCTGCTTCTTGCAGGATGCGGTTCATCCGGCACAACTCAGAGCGCATCTTCTTCCGGTGCCAAAGAAAAATTCCGCGTCGGCATGGAATGCAACTACGCTCCGTTCAACTGGACTACCACAACTTCCGGCGAATTCACAAAGCCGCTCACCAGCAATGATTACTGCGACGGCTATGACGTTGTCATCGCCAGCAAAATCGCCGATGCGATCGGCAGAGACGTACAGATCGTCAAGACCGACTGGGATGCCCTGATCATCGATCTTCAGCAGGGAAGCCTCGATGCGATCATCGCCGGCATGACGGAAACTCCCGAACGTGCCGAGCAGGTCAATTTCACCACTCCCTACTATGTCTCTCCGGAAGTGGTCATCGTCCGCGCTGACAGCGGCCTTGGTTCCATCAAGGATATTCAGGAGCTCTCCGGCAAGAAGGTTCAGGGCCAGATGGGAACCCTCTATGACACGATCATCGATGACATCGAAGGCGTCAACCACGTCGCCGCCGCAACCGACTTCCCGGCCGCAATCAACGCATTGCAGCATGGCGATATCGATGCCGTGACTTCCGAGCTTCCGGTAGCGATCGGCGTTGTCACCGCCAACCCGGATCTTGTCTATGTGCAGTTCGAACAGGGACACGGCTTCAAATCCGCCGGAGATGAGGGCGGCGTCACCGTATCCATCGCTGTCGCAAAGAATAATGATGCCCTTCTCAACGATGTTCAGAAAGCGCTGGACAAAATCACCGAAGAAGAGAAGCAGAGCATCATGGAAGCTGCGGTAAAACGTCAGCCTGCAACTGAGGAATAATTCATGCAGGAATCCTTTTTCCGTCAGGTGCTGGATATTCTGCAGAAATACTGGCCCAGCATGGCCATCGGCATTCAGAACACCCTGATCATTTCATTGACCGGCACGATCATCGGTCTTGTGATCGGATTGTTTGTCGGCGGCCTGCGCGCGATCCGTCTGGATTACACCGCTTCCAAATCTGCCCTGATCGGAAAGAAGATTCTCGATTTTGCCGGCAAGGTTTACATCGATGTATTCCGGGGAACCCCGATGATGGTTCAGGCGGTATTCCTGTATTATGCACTGCTCAACATCGTTCACTGGGATAAACTCGGGGCGGGAATCTTCGTCATCTCCGTCAACACCGGTGCCTACATGGCGGAAATCATCCGCTCCGGCATTCAGGCCGTAGATCCCGGACAGACCGAAGCCGCGAGGTCTCTCGGCATGTCCAATATTCAGACGATGATGAACGTCGTGCTTCCCCAGGCGGTCAGAAACGCGTTTCCCGCGATCGGCAATGAATTCATTGTAAACATCAAGGACTCCTCGGTTCTGATGATCATCTCGATCGCCGACCTGATGTTTCAGTCCAAATCCATTGCCGGAAGCACCTTCCAGTTCACCGCAACCTACGGCATCACCGCTGCGATCTACTTCATTCTGACCAGCACCGCTTCCCTGATTCTCAATCTGATCGAGAAGCGCCTGAACCGGCCCAGAACCAGTTTCCCGCAGTCGGATACCGATCCCAGCAGTATGTCCCTCGCAACAGAAAAGGCAGGAAAGTCATGAGCAATCCCGTAGTAGAAATCAAATGGCTGAGGAAATCCTTCGGCACTCTGGAAGTGCTCAAGGGCGTGGACTTCAATGTCAATGAGTCGGAAGTGGTCTGTCTCATCGGATCTTCCGGTTCCGGCAAATCCACCCTGCTTCGCTGCATCAATCTTCTCGAAAAGCCGGATGACGGATCCATTCACGTCTTTGGACAGAATATTCTCGATGTCAAAAACGTTGATCAGTACCGCGCAAACGTCGGGATGTGCTTCCAGCAGTTCAATCTCTTCAAGAACATGAACGTGCTGAAAAACTGCATGATCGCCCAGCAGAAAGTGCTTCACCGCTCCGCAAAGGAAGCCGAGGAAAAAGCGAGATTCTATCTCCGCAAGGTCGGCATGGAACAGTTTGCCCTGGCCGATTCCAACATGATTTCCGGCGGTCAGAAACAGCGGGTTGCCATCGCCCGGGCATTGTGCATGGAGCCCAAACTGATGTTATTTGATGAACCGACTTCCGCCCTCGACCCCGAGATGGTCAAGGAAGTCCTTGTCGTCATGAAGCAGCTCGCCGAGGAAGGCCTCACGATGATCGTCGTCACCCATGAGATGGGCTTCGCAAGACAGGTCGCCGACCGGGTGGTATTCATGGACAAGGGTGTCATCGAAGAAGAAGGCGATCCCAAAACGATGTTTACCAATCCAAAAAGCGAACGTACCAGAGAATTTCTCAGTCACTTCCAGGAAGACTGAACTGTAAGCCGGGTCATCCCCGGCTTTTTCTCTGTCTTTTCCGCCGGGGACTTTGTGCCTATAATGAGTTCTGTGATTCGAAGAGCGTATATCGAAATAACCAATGTCTGCAATCTCTCCTGTTCGTTCTGCCGGAAAAACCACCGTCCCGCCCGGTTCATGAGCGCTGAGGAGTTTGCTTTTGTTCTGAAACAGATCACTCCCCTTACCCGCTACATCTACCTGCATGTTCAGGGGGAGCCGTTGCTGCATCCGGAATTCCGAAAGATCATGGAACTGTGCGCTCAGGAGAATGTGAAGGTCGCGCTGGTAAGCAACGCCACCCAGCTAGAGAGATTCCCGGATCTTTTTTCCTTTGGCGCCCTGCACCGCTGTTCCCTTTCGCTCCAGTCGCTTCCCTTTCATAAACCGGGGAGTGAAAAGCCTTTTATGAACACCCTGCTTCCCATGCTGGAAAACGCCTCGGCATCGGGAAGGCCCTATATTGAACTGCGGTTCTGGCGGAAGGATCTCAACAGCGATCCCGCGGTTTCCCATTGTCTGGACAGGCTTCATCAAAGATATGAATTTCAGCCGACGAAAACGCCGAACAGCTATCGGATTCTGCCCTATGTATTTGTGAATTTCGATCATGAATTCGACTGGCCCGACTCCTCTTCTCAGATCTCTGAAACCAGCGGGACCTGCCTTGGCGGCCGTGATCAGATCGCCGTGCTGAGTGACGGCAGCGTCGTGCCCTGCTGTCTTGATGCGGAGGGAGAGATCGTCCTCGGCAATCTCTTTGAAAAAGACCTCACAGAGATCCTGGCATCGCGCCGGTATCAGAAGATGACGGAGGGATTTGCCCGGCATAAACTCATCGAACCCCTCTGTCAGAGCTGCACCTACCGCCGCCGGTTCCAATAAGGTGACAAACCCCTGCCGCGGACGGTCATGATAAAACCGCTCGGAGCGGCAATGTGGTATAACTAATGTGCCGGCAGTTGACTGCCGGTAAACAATGCCCGGAACGTGTTGACAACCTTTGTGCAGATGAGTGCACGCCATGACATGAATTCCGGGCATTTTTCATTTGATTTTTTCAACGCATGCCCGGGCTTCCGGAAAACCGTCAGAAGATCTCAGTGTCTTTTTCTTCGCTGACAGTTTCGACGGGGCTGATCCGGCAAAATGAAACTGCTTTCTCTGAATCCGAACGGATCCCTGCGCAAGAGCAGGAAAGAATGGAGAAGATGCCGGTATTTCCCTGCCCGGCCGATCGAGGCATTTCTTTTTCTTTTGGAAAAATAACGATAAAATATGCACGTATGATCAAAGAAGCGAGAAGAGAAGATCGAAATGCGCTTCTGCATCGGTGTCTTTCTCTTCATGAAACACAGTCCTTTGAAGAAAGTCAGGAGCTTTGCGATCCCCGGAATCAGATCCTCTGCGATGCGAATCATCATCTGCCTTTTTATGAACCGGACGGCAAGATCGCGGAAGAATGCGGTTGTTTCAGAATTCTTCTGATGAGCGGCGCCGCAGAGGAAGGCACTATGATTTTTTTGCCGGAATGCGGGATTTGAAAGCGTTAAGAAAACGGCATTCATCTCCCCTGTTCCCAAAGGAGACAATGAAAACGGAACCGGTGCGGATCAAAGGAGCGGGAGTAAGGAACACGATTCGCTGCCTCTCCTGAAACCCGCCGGATCCGGAATAAACGGAGGAAAGAAATGGAGTATTCATTGTACAGAAGAAACGGAGTTCTGCTTCGGAAAGCGGCGGTGATCCTGTTCGCTTCTGCCCTGCTCTCCGGCTGTGCTTCGGGCACCGAAGCCAGAAAACCGGAAGAAGAAAAAACCGAAACTACCGCGGCAGGGATGCGGTTTGAAGACGGCATGGCCCAGCCGATCCTGAAGTATTCGTCGGCGGAAACACCCAACAGCGAAAGTGAAATACTGCGCTATTGCGTCTATGTGGAGACCGATCATGATACGGACGGCGACGGTATGGCGGATCTTGTCAAGGTGTTTGTGCAGGTACCCAGGAGCGCGGCGGAAGGAAACTACAAAGCCGCATCGATTTACGATCCGACACCATACCCTGCCGGAACGGTGGAAAAAACAAAAGGTGTTGATTCCTATCCGTATGCAGAGGATTCCTTTGACTACCGCAGACTGTATGAACCGGGAATGAAGCGCACGCCCGCAGAAGAGGTTTCCAGCCTGGCAGCGGCGGAAAACGCAGATCCGTCCGAGTACCTGTATTCCGTTCCCGACAGCAATGCAAGAGGATATTATATGACCGATGACTATGATTACTATCTGATCCGCGGCTATGCGGTCATAGAAGCCTGCGGGATCGGCACGTACGGATCGGAAGGCTTTGAGCTGTGCGGTCTCGATCTTGAACGAGACAGCCATAAATGCGTGGTGGAGTGGCTTACGGGTGACCGCATCGCCTATACGGATAAAACCAGATGCATTGCGGTGACGGCGGACTGGTCCAACGGAAATGTTGCGATGACAGGCTGTTCCTATGGCGGTACGCTTCCCTTTGAAGTCGCAGTGACCGGTGTGAAAGGTCTGAAAACCATCATCCCCGCAGCCGGTATTTCCAACTGGTACGAATACGTTAATTCCCAGGGTGTTTCGATCTACAGCGTGCCGCACTATACGGAACTTCTCGCATCCTATAATTCCGGATCGGAGTTTCTGGATGATAACTGGACAGTGGTGAACAATGAATACGGTGCCTGGATCAGGCAGACCGCAAAAGACCAGACGGAAGCCAATGGGAACTATACGGATGTCTGGAAAATCATGGACTATACCAGAGATCCGTCGAAGATACAGTGTTCCGCTCTGATCATGGAAGGCCTGAATGATTTCAATGTCTGCTTAAAGCAGGCAGATCACATGTTCCATGCATTCCGGAAAGCCGGGAAGCCGGCAAAGCTCATTCTTCATCAGGACGGACATAATTTTCTGTTCGGAAAGAAAGTGAATGATGTTCTGGCCGATGATCTCATCAATCTCTGGCTTTCCCACTATCTTTACGATGCGGACAACGGCATTGAAACCCTGCCGGAAGTCAGTGTTCAGAGCAACATCGACGGAACCTGGAAAACCTATGACTCCTGGGATCAGGCGGCAGACACAATACTGCATGCAAAAACGAACGCAGACACACAGCCGATCCTGATTCAGAACGGAAATCATGCGGACTTCTATCAGGACTATCTTGGCCCGGAGGTGGATCCCGAGGTGTATTTCATGAAGGAAGATGCCGAACACAAAGCGGTCTTCACCCTGGATGCGCCGGACGGCATTACCATCTACGGAGTCCCGAAGGTTCATGTAAGGCTTTCACCGGCAACGAGCGGTGCGGACAACCGCATGGTCAGTGCGGTTCTTTTGGATGTGGCGGCAGACGGTTCCCCCTTCCCCGCCTATATGACCAAAAGAAGTCTGCGCGACGTTCTTCCTGAAAAAACGATCGATACCTATGAGTTCGGCGGCGGCCATAAGGCCGGGAAACTGAAGGAATTTGTAGCCTCGCCGACCAGCGCGAAGATTATCTCAAAAGCCTGGATGGATCTCATGGATCCCGAAGCGGGATACATCCCTTCCGAAGACAAAGCATACGGGACGGCAAAGGACGGCGAATGGTATGACTATACGCTGTATATGATTCCGAAGGTCTATACCCTCATGCCGGGACATCAGCTGAAGCTTGTCATTCTTGCGGAAGACCCTTACCGGGCGAGAATGAGTGATATAGAAGACGCCACACGGGATTTTGATGATACCCGGATTGATCCGGAGTATTCCTTCCGGATTGACCCCGCTTCCGTGGATGTGGAGCTGCCGGTTGTTTCAGCGGGCTGATGAAAAGCGCCGGGCAGATCAAAGAAACCATAGTTCTGTTGTTACAAAAGGGATTCACTGCTTCATCATCAGTGAATCTTTTTTTACCGTCAGAACAGTGACTTTCTTTGGCGCGCAGTCATCGGGATCGATGATGATCCATGCCGGATCAGGGATATAAAATGACAGAGGGACTCGAATATTACCGAGTCATCGAACCCCTCTGCCAGAGCTGTACCTTCCGTATTGCTTCAGTACACCAGAAGCCGCATGCCGTCTTTGAGATTCTGATTGGACAATGTCACGGAACGGCTGATGAGACAGGTGCTCGCCGCCTCGTAGAACAATGTGGTTTCATCGAGGCGGTAAACCCCTTCAAACTCCGCTGCGAACAGTTCGTTGAGATACGGAATGCAGTCATTCAGTGACCGCTTCAGAGGAAGCAGGCATTCGAACTTCCTGCACAGCACCGGAAACTCCATCCAGATCCGTATCTTTTCCGTATTGTTCCGCATACTGAATCACCTGATTCTTTCCTTTCTCGTAGAACACGCCGTAATTCGGTCTGAACTCTCCCTTGTAGCTGGTGGTGAACCGGAACTGATCCCGGAATCCGCTGCCGATGTAGAGAATGGAGGAGAACTCGTTTTTCCGGCTCCAGGAGACATAGGAGTCCTGTTTCATAAAAACGATTTCCCCTTCCTTCGCTTCACAGGGTTCGAAGGGATCTGTAATCATCACCGTCTGAGCGGGAGCTGCCTGTTTCATCACCGCAAGGAATTCGTAGAGTTCCTCTTCATACGTCGCAAGCACAAGGAGCTTATGACCTTTGGGAATATCAGTCCATTCATAGCTGGAGATGCCGATGCCAAGCCCGATTCCCTCGCCCTGATAGGAGTCATAGCGGACGGTCTCGGGCAGATACGGAATCTCATACGGTTTTGTCGGACCCCAGGCGGAATTCAGTTCTTCTGCTTTGATCCGGATCATCTCTTCCTCTGTCTGAAGCAGCGATACCTCTAAAATTTCCGATCGGTGAATCAGTCCCCGGCAGTCTTCGGTTACCGTTTTGTGGACCGGGATTTCAAAGATGCCGGAGAGATCCTGGAGATTGGAGTTTTTCAGAGCGATACGAAACGAAATCAGCGAGAGGTCGCGGAAGGAGATCGAGTTGGAGGATGTCAGAAACAACAGGATCCGCAGGTTTCTCTTTTCCGACTGTTCGATCAGGCTGTGCAGCCTTTGCCGGTAGGTATCATCCGCCTCGTAGAACGACGGCACATCCGTCAGGATCAGCGTTGCGGTATTGCCTTCATTGCCGCTTCGCTTCTCCAGATGGGCCAGGAGATTTTCCGTTTTCTCTTGCTCTGCCGAGGAGAGGATATCGATGATATTCCGGCAGGCCAGCAGCTCTGTCGATGCGGCTGAAAGATCATCCAGAAGAAAGATTTCATCCTCCTTCTCACAGGTTTCCAGAAGTCCGTACAAAAGCGTATTGAGAAAAGAGGCCTTCGCTGTGCGGTCGATGGAGAAGACTGCCATCGTATGGCCGCTGAACTTTACAGGGGGCTGATCATGGCGGTAATAATCATCCGCCACCCCGATCCAGATCGCAGCTTCTTCCGGAAGATCCTCACGGTGAATGATGCCGAGAGGCTGGCACCAGAGCGCTTCCGGCTTCATCTCCTTTCCGTATTCGAGAATCTCTTCGATGACCGCACTTGCCTGGGTAAGAGAAGACTGGGTTTTGAATCCGACCTGGGCAATCGAATGCGCCATCGCATCGAGCCGCTCAATCCCCTCATCCCGGGTTTCCACCGACGCATTCGCATAGCCGCCATAGCCATGGGTCAGTATCCCGTCACAGAGCAGAAAGAACTCCCCGGGCCGGCGGATCCAGGAGGCATCCGGCGCATGGATCATCTCCATGCTGTCCTGTTTTTCCTGAACCTTGAGGCAGATCTTGAAACGGCTGTTGGACCAGATCTGCTCATCGACGATGCCGCTGGGTTTCTGGGTCGCAAGAATCATATGCATGCCGAGACTTCTGCCGATCCGGGCCACGGAGATCAGGTCGCGCATGAAGTCGGGACGGTCTTTTTTCAGCTCCGCAAACTCATCCACGATGATGACCAGTGCCGAAAGATACGGCAGTTCGCTCTCCGCGGACCAGAGACGCTGATACGAAGAGAGATTCATAACCGGCTGAGATACGAAATCCGACATCTTCTTGAACAGCACCTCCCGCCGGTGACATTCGTTTTTAAACGAGACGAGCGCACGCTCCATACCGGAGATATCAAGATTGCTGAGAACCCCTGCCACATGGGCAATTGAATAGGATGCGTTGGCAAACAGCTGCGCGGCACCGCCGCCCTTGAAGTCGATCATCACAAACTGCAGTTCCCGCGGGCTGTAATTTGCCGCCAGAGACAGCAGCAGCGTGATGATCAGCTCGATTTCTAAAGCAAAAACGATACAAATTAACGGTAGAACCCGAATGAGCACAGAATGAGTTTTTCTGGTTTCAATTTAATATTTGGGCTTATTTATGCGGTTTT
>JAFWCM010000104.1 GCA_017536885.1 Solobacterium sp. | reverse complement strand
TAGACAATTCGTTATCACCGGCATCAGATGATGCCTATTTCATCATGCCCAAATCTCATTTCATAAGCATTAATGCGTGTGTATGGCTATTTACCGGGCATCCCTCCCTTCAGCAGACTCGGTGTATCCGAGACTACTCTTTCCGGTCACGATCCTTCCCATTACCAGGCATGAGTTCTCTCTTCTTTCCCGCCGTCTCTGCGGGAAAGTTTTATTTTCCATGCATGCAGTTCATTGCTCTGCGTTTCCTTCCTCTGTTCCGTTCACCGCAGCTTTCCTGCATGCATGAACTGCCCTTTTTCTGCAAGGACTCAGAGAGTTAACGGTCAGTCAAAGCATCCTTTCTGAGGAATCCGGATCCCATCATCATATCCGCCGGCCGAGCATTGATTTCAGATCTTTCTTATTGCGTATATTTCATCCAAAATGCATTTAATAGATGATTTATGTCGTATATACTTGACATTTTTATCCTGAAGATGCATATTGATACTGCGCCGGAGAACCGGCAGGAGGAGAATTTATGACAACTTCCAGCAACCCGAAAGCATTCGCCCTGATTATGGGCTTACTTACCGGTGTCATGATCACCCTGGCACTTCTCAGATATGTAAACAAAAACCGCAGACTGCGCACGGAATATGATGAGATGCAGAAGATCGCAAGAGGGGAAGCATACATGTACGGCTTCTATACACTGATTGCCGCGGAAGCGATCCTGGGCATTGCGAAATGTTTCGGTCCTTTGCCGATGGACCCGACCGCAGAACACTTCCTTGTGATCCTGATCGGCGTTACCGTGCAGGCAGGTTACAGCATTCTTCACGATGCCTACATTGGTCTCAATACCGAGACAACCCGCTTTAAAGTCATGATGATCGCCATCGGACTGTTCAATCTGTTCATTGCTATCCTTGCCTGGGCACAGGGGCGGATGATAAAAAACGGCATCCTTCAGGCTCCGTTTGTCAACTTCATGGTATTTGTGATGTGTGTGATTCTTGCCGTGATCGGCCTTGTGAAAAAGAGCAGAGGGAAAATGGAGGACGCATGAAAAACCTAAGGCTGAAAGCAGCCCGGGCTGGGCAGGACATGTCCCAGCAGGAGCTTGCGGATGCGGTCGGTGTTTCCCGGCAGACGATCAGCGCCATCGAAAAAGGAGACTACAATCCGACGATCAATCTCTGCATACGGATCTGCCGGGTATTGGATAAAACACTGGATGAACTGTTCTGGTATGAGGAAGAACTGAACTGAAAAGGGACTCATGCACTTCCTGCTTACGGAAGGACATGAGTCCCTTTAGCTTTCACAGAATTCTGTATCTCAGGGATAAAATCAATCGGTCCTTTTACTCCTGACTCCACTTTTCTTTCCAGAGCTGAAGAATACGGGGAGTGCCGATCCGTTTCAGAATGAATACGGCACTGACCGCAAGCAGAATTGATATTACGATAGTAAAGACAATCTCAAACGCTGACATCGTCCCGGTCATAACACCGTTGGTAAGACTCGGATCTCCGCAGAAGCAGATGAAATCATAAACCGAATGCATGATGATGCCGGGGACTGCACTGCCGGTACTGATGTAGAGCACACCGAAGTAAAATCCTACCAGCGTGGTTGCCGCCGCCTGATGAATTCCGTTGAACACGGACGCACCGGCGGTGATATTCGTAATATGGGCAATACCGAAGATCAGCGCTGTCACAATCGGTATGAACCAGACTCTCTTCTCCCCTTTGATAAATCCCATGCCGATCGGAATCAATGTCGCACGGAACATGACCTCTTCTCCGAACCCCGCCGTCATAGCCATCAGAAGGAACTGGATGGAAGGCTTGAAGTAAAAATTGTATTGGATGAGCTGAAAGATCAGAACAACCACCGTGTAAATAATGATCGGAGCCATCACCGCCAATGTATCCTTCTTTGAAATCCCGGACTTCAGTGCACCCTGATACTGCGGAGAATACAGGTTCTTCATAAGTATCAGGAAAAGAACGGAACCCAGGATTACGCCGGTATAGCCGGCGATATCCGCATGAATATGCAGGGCTACTCCCAGTAAACCGCAGACTCCCGATATCAGTGTCTGCATAAGCACAGCTAAGACCATCAGAAGAACCATTGACAGAATCGGATGTTTCTCCGAAAGCTGATACATGCGTTTTTTAGGCTGCTCGCTCATAAATCCCTCCTGTTCCTGTTTATTGTTTCATTATACGCGTTTTTGTTTTCCTGCATTCAAAGCAATCACGGTTTACAGACTTCAAACCGGCTCCGCCATAAACTCATCGATCGCCTTCAGCACCGGCAATGCATAGCGTTCGCCGCCGAACAGCCATTGTTCATGGACCATGTCAAACTCGCGGATCTCGGGATTACGGAAATACTCCAGATAGCGTTTCCGATACTTCTCCCCCATTTTCTTCGCATAGATAAAATGAACCTTCGTATGTTCGACATGGATGTCATCTCTGAGCCAGGTCAGAAGATCAGAGTAATACTCATTCCTTACCTACTCCGGACGGAATTTCGAAAAACAGCCGATAAACCTCTCTGCCGCTTCATCACTCATCTCAAAGGTGCGTTTCAGCCTCTTCTTCGTCAGCTCCCTTTTCTTTTCACTGCCGGTTAAGCCGGTCAGAAGCGGTACGACAAGCTTTGACTGCAGCCAGGCACTGATCTGTCCGCTCTGATCGAGATCCGGACTTCCGAAGATCCCGTGAAAGAGATGAACCTGTTCTCTCTGGATCAGCTGGCCGACAAAACTGCAGCCAAGCGATGAGCCGAGAGCGCCGTCAAGCCTTCCGTCATAATGATCTCTGATATACTTCTCAATCTTTTCCGTAACCGCAATCATATCGGGAAAGATCAGATCACTTCCGTCAAAGCCGTCATAATTCACGCAGATCAGATGATACTTCTCCCCGAGCCGATCCAGCACCGATGCGAAATTTGTCTGATAATCACAGGCGGTTCCCGGCAAAAGCATCAGAGTCTTTCCCGTTTTGTTTCCCTGTTCCGTAAACTGCATTGCGATTTCCTCCCCTGAAGTCCTTATCCCTTCCCGCCATGAACCCTGCAGAACCGATCGGATAAGCCCTGATCCTGCGGCATTGCACAACGGGACACAAGCAGGCATAAACCAATCCGGATTGTAATGCGGCCCGACGGTAAAGCAAGTTCCGGGAGAAGTGTGTTCAATCAGCCGGCCGTAATGCAGCCATAGCGATATAATTATTTCTGGAAACTTTCAGAAGGAGGACGAATGATTAATTATTTCGAAGAATATGATCTTTCAGTATTCTCTAATCGCAGAAAACTCTATGAGCAGCTTTTGAAGCAGCGGGAAAAATGGCTGATGTACTGGAATGACCGGGATCCTGTCATCCATAACCGGGCTGAAGAAAAGCTCCGCATGATGGATGATGCCCTGGCACTGTTCAGTGACCCGATCCGCTTCCGCAAATACCGGCAGTCTCTGTTCGATGCGGAAGAAGAAGAAAACGAAGCTGTTCCTGCGGAAGAGGAACTCCTGAGGGAAGAAGAGGATGAATTCATTCCCGTACCGGAAGCCCTGAGCGAACCCGTTAACGCAGAGATCGCTGAAATCGCCGAACCGGAACCAGAACCAGAGGCAGAGGCAAAGGCAGAGACAGAGACAGAACCGGCCGGGGAAGTGGATGAGACGGAAGAACCGGCTGGCGAAGAAAAGGAAAAAGAACCTTCCGCCAATGAGCTCTGGCAGATGGGCATGCGTTATTCCCTCGGCGATCAGGAAACGGAACAGGATCAGGAAAAGGCACTGGAATGCTTTGCCAAGGCTGCCCAGCTTGGGCACAGGAACGCAAGCAAGCTGCTGGGAACCATGTATCTCGAAGGAAATACCGTTCCCAAGGATAACGAAAAAGCACTGATGTACCTGCAGAAAGCTGCGGATCTCGATGATATCTCCTCCATGATTCTTTTAGCCAATGCCTGGATGGATGAACCCGGCGTAAAACAGGATTACGAAAAGGCAGCGGCAATGTTTCTGAAAGCCGCCGATCTCGGCAGTGCCGACGGCATGCGGAATCTCGGCAATCTGTATCAGGAAGGCAAAGGGGTTCAGCAAAGCGACGAAAAGGCGTTTGAATGGTACACCAGAGCGGAACAGAGCGGAGATACCGCAGTTCTGCCGATGCTCGCCTATCTGTATCTCAACGGCAGAGGAACCGAGAAAGATGAACTCAAAGCCGCTCTGTATTATCAGAAAGCAGCGGATCGCAAGGATCCTTCTTCGATGGTGAGCCTCGGGCTTCTCTACGCCGGAGGAATCGGTGTAGCACAGAACTACGGAAAAGCCGTAGCGCTGTTTCAGAAAGCAGCGGAGCTGCAGAATGCGGAAGCCATGATGAATCTCGGCCGCCTCTATATGAACGGCACCGGGGTGGAACAGAGCGATTCCAAGGCATTCGAATGGTTCCTGAAAGCGGCGGAACACGGTGATACCGCCGAACTGCCAACCCTTGCCTGGATGTATCATGCCGGCAAAGGCACCTCTAAAAATGAGGCCAAGGCAGCGGAATACTATCAGAAAGCAGCGGATCTCGGAGATGCGGTCTCAGCCGCCAATCTCGGCATGATGTATCTTTCGGGAAGAGGCATTCCTCAGAACAACCGCAAGGCACTGGACTATTTCCGCAAAGCGGCGGACAAGGATAATGCGGCCGCTTTGACGTATCTTGGCTTCATGTATTCCGCCGGCAAGGGAATTCAGAAGGATGACCGGAAAGCCGCAGAGTATTATCAGCGGGCAGCGGATCTCGGCAATTCGAATGCCGCTCTGAATCTCGGCATCATGTATCTGAAAGGAACCGGGGTAGCCAGGGATTTTGCGAAGGCTGCTTCCTTCTTCCAGAAAGCCGCAGAAAACGACAACGCCGAAGCGATGTACAACCTCGGCCAGCTCTATCTCAACGGCCGCGGTCTTCCTCCGAATGATCAGAAGGCAATGGAATGGTTCCTGAAAGCCGGCGAGCGCGGGAACACCGCAGCCCTCTCCATTCTCGGCTATCTCTACTCCGTCGGACGAGGCACCGAGAAAAACGATCGCAAGGCAGCGGAATACTACCAGAAGGCAGCCGACAGAAAAGACCCGTTTGCGGCGCGCAATCTGGCCCTCATGTATCAGAGCGGAATCGGTGTGGACGCCAATCCCGCAAAGGCGGCAGAGCTGTTCAAGATTGCGGCCGAACAGGGAAATGTGGACGCCATGATGAGTCTTGCCCATATGTACCAGGACGGACTCGGCATTCCGAGAGATGACAAGAAAGCCTATGAGTATTACCGGATTGCGGCAGAGCGCGACAACCCGGAGGCACAGTTCGAACTCGGTCTCCTGTACCAGAACGGAACCGGCTGTAATGAGGATCACGCTCAGGCAGCGGAGCTCTTCCAGATGGCATCGGAGAAACAGAACTGGGAAGCCCTGTACCGCCTCGGTGTGCTGTATCTCAACGGCGACGGCATCGGACAGGATTATGCCAGGGCAAAGCAGTGCCTTGAAACAGCCGCGGAACACGGCATCCAGTCAGCCCTGTATGAGCTCGGGGTGATCTATGAAAAAGGTCTCGGCGTCAAGGCAGACCAGATCCGTGCCAATGCATACTTTGAAAAATCCGGACAGATCAGCGAAATGTCCTTCGTTACCGGGAAGGGTCCCCGCTGAGAAATCAATCGATTTTCATGACCATCCGTTCTCATTGAACCGATGGTCTTTTTTTGATCAGAAAACGACGGAAAGTCTGAAGAACCGGTATGGAGCGGCAACCCTGATCTGTCCGGGCTGATTTTTCTCGGATTTTTCTCATTTTCCCATTTTGAGAATTTTCAGCCTCATTTTGAAAATCCCGATTCTGCTGCATGGGAATACCCGGAAGCGTTCCGTGGAGTCTTCGCGAATCTGAAGCCGGATATGATTTGCCGGCATCGGATCAAAGAACCGCTCATTAAAAAAGACAACAGCCGTCTGACCGTTGTCATGCATGCAGTT
Source organism: Solobacterium sp. (assembly GCA_017536885.1). GTDB lineage: Bacteria > Bacillota_I > Bacilli_A > Erysipelotrichales > Erysipelotrichaceae > Bulleidia. Next base: position 10,126 of record JAFWCM010000104.1, on the reverse strand, counting down.
TCTCTTATTTGAGCAGACCGCTCTCTTTCAGAATTTCCTTCATGTGGGCAGTACATGCCTGCAGGACTTCTTCGGCGGGACCTTTCCGCTCTTTCTCCGCATTCAGCACACTGCTGGTCTGCAGCAGTTTTGTCAGCGGGCCCCTGGTGGGGAAGTACTCGGCAACTGCGATCTCCGCTCCCTGCGGGGTATCAGCGGTAGAGAGAATCACCTTGTCTTCCTTGCTGAAAAGACCGCCCGCTTTCCGCGGATAGACGATAATCAGATACCGATGTGTCGCGGGAAGCAGGATATACTCCTCAATCGATGCCTTGGTCGGCCGGCCGATTTTGAAATTGCCGTACTGTTCCTTATCCCAGTGTTCCTGCATGATCTGTTCGAGCTCCTGCAGGGTTATGGGTTTGTTGATGGGAATCACCTGTCTGCCAATCATGTTGAATACTCCTTGCCTGATTCACCGTGCTTCGATGAACCTCATTAATATGATGTGAGTATAGCACAGGCCGAAAGTCTCTGCGTTTTCCTCTTCAGGTTCGGTAAAAGATCCGGCGAGAAACCGGTTTGGAATCCGATCCGGAATGGATTATGATTTTTCAAAGAACAGAAGAAGCGAGCAGTTCTGACGCAGAACCCTTCTCCGCTTCTTTCCGGGAGGGTGACAAACCATGAACTACAAAGTGATCGATCTTGAGAACTATTATCGAAACGGTGTCTTCCGCCATTTCAGCGAGGACTGCAAGTGCTCAACCTCTCTGACCGCAGGAATTGATGTCAGTGATCTTGCGGCATATTCGAAGGAGACAGGAACGAAGTTTTACATCAACTTTCTGTATCTTCTCGCTAAGGTGCTGAACTCCCGCGACGACTACCGGATGGCCTGGCTCTGGGAGAGCAGTGAGCTGATCTGCTATGATGTGATCCACCCCGTGCATTACATATTCCATGAAGATACGGAAACCTGCACCCTGGTATATTCGCATTACGATGAAGACTATAAAACCTTTTATGACAATGCCCTCAAAGATATTGAAAGGGCGAAACAGACCCGGGAATACGGCCTGGACGGGCAGAACCATCCGAACTGGTTTGACGCCTCCTATATTTCCTGGCTTTCGTATGATTCGCTGAATATCGAACTGCCGGACGGCTATCTGTACTTTATGCCGATCATCAACTGGGGAAAATACCGCCGGGAAGGAGACCGGCTTCTGATGCCGGTGACCGTGCGCATGAATCATGCGATCGCGGACGGATATCTTATCGCCAATGTATTCCGCCTTCTGGAAAAGGAAATCGAACAGTTTGTTCAATCGCAGAAATGATAATCCCTGCAGAAGCCGCTTCTTCTGCAGGGATTTTTCATTCTTCCCGTGTGTTTTTCCTTTCGCTGAAGTTCCGTTTCTCTAAGAGGAAAGAAATGAGATCAGCGTCTCTTGAAACTCATGATATCTGGGCTTTTCATACATCATCACATGCGAACCGCCGGAAAACTTCTCCGCTTTCGATCCTTCCGGAAGCAGGCTTTTGTCCGCTTCGATTCGTTCAAGGTTCAGATAGGGATCCCTGTCTCCGTAAAGAAGCAGAGTCACAGTGCGGAGTGCGGAAAAATCGATCAGCGTCTCCGTCTTATCCACACAGATGTCCCTTCTGCCTCCGTTGGGACTGCGGTCCCCGTCATACCTCCAGCAATTGGAACAGTAGATCTCTGCCAGGATGGGATCCGTGACAGTCTCATCCAGCTGTCCCTCCTCATCCATCTGAAAGTCTTCCATGGCATGGCTCCAGGTGTTGTGATGAAACTCCTCTGTCACTTCGTATTCTCCGATTCCGGTAAGAATCGGGGCGTATAACACCAGCCGCCGCAGGTATTCGGGATGCTCTGCGGCATAGCGTCCTGCCGTGACGGTTCCCCAGCTCCATCCCAGCATATCAATCTGATCCTTCCCGCTGAGACGGACAATCTCATTCACGGCTGCGGCGATATCCTCCGCCGCATACTCCGTATCGGGCAGAAATCCGTCACTGACGCTTCCGGACTGACCATAACCGGCGATATCGATCCGCCATACCGCATAGCCATTCCGCGCCAGAAAGCGAACCAGGCTGTAATCTTCATAGTCTGCGTCAAACTCATGCGAGGAATACGTCACACCGTGTGTCAGAAGAATCTGCTTTTCGGGACGTTCTCCTTCCTTCGTCATACAGTCAAGATGCACGAGGATTCCATTGCGCGTAAATGAATGATCCGTACAGGCATAGAGAATATCCCCGGAAGTAGAAACCGGAATATTCTGAGTCTGAACCTGCCGCAGTCCGTAAACTCCGCCGATCCCCAGAAAGAAGATCAGCGCAATGATCAGAATGACTGCCGTTGTTCTGTTTTTCATCTTTTCCCCTCTCGCCCCTTTATGCCATGTGATGCCCATGACTGAAGTACATTGGGCACCCTGTTTCCTTATACGATATAATTAGTAACACTAAAAGGATAGTCAGGCTATGAAGAAATTGATAAACTGGATTTCAAAACATAAACTACTGACCGCGCTTGCGGTTCTTGCAGTGATCGGAACGATCATTTTCTTCCGTACAAAATCGGCACCCATGAAGGCTTATTCGCAGACCAGCCTGGAATCTCATGATCTGCTGAATTACAACAGCTTTAACGGAACGGTGCAGTCAAACTCCGAATACCGGATTATTCCCAGTGTCTCCAGCACCGTCACTTCACTGAGCGTCAGTGAAGGCGATCATGTGGAAAAGGGGCAGGTGATCGCAACTCTGGATGATACGGCCGCCCAGTATCAGATTGCCCTGAAGCAGGCGATGATGAATCAGTCCGGCACCTCCAACTATTACAGCATCAGGGATGCGGAGACCGCTTATCTCAACTATAAAACCGCGCTGGAAAACGGCCTGAACTCCTCTATGATCAGTGCCGGCCGCTCTCTGGATAATTCAAACCTTGCCGTAGAGCACGCAAAGGATGCCCTGGATAACGGAATGGATTCGGTGGATTCAGCCGTCAGTTCCGCAAAAAGGCGGGCAGAGGCTGCGAAGAAAACAATGGACAATGCAAAAGCGGCTCTGCCGTCCGATAAAGAAGCACAGAAGATCTTCGACGAATATACCGAAGCTCTAGCGGAGCGGGAGGCCGCGCTGGAATTTCTGAACTCCTGCACTACCGCGGCGGAGCTTGCCCGCCTTGCCTATGAATCGGAGCCCGATGATTCACCGGAAAAGGAAGCCAAACAAATTGCCTGGTCCGAAGCGGTCGCTGCCCAGACTCAGGCACAGACCGACTATGATATCGCTGATGCAAAATACGAACCGGCCAATATCGCCTTTGAATTGCTCACGAATGCCACCAGTTATTACGAAACCGCAAAAAAGGAATTTGAAACCGCGCAGACAGCGCTGACCAATGCCAAAACTACCCGTTCGGAAACAGAGGACAAGCTGGAACAGGCGCTTGAAAGCTCCGAACATGATCTGGCAGCCGCAAGGCTCAGCTATGATTCCACCGCCCTGTCGGTTCAGCAGCAGCTTCAGGACTATGAGAACACAATCGCCAAGATCAAGGCCAACGCCAATGATCAGAGCAGCCGCATCGAGCTTTCTCATCTTCAGGATGCGCTCAACGACTATATCATCAAGGCCCCGGTCTCAGGCACAATTACCTCTCTCTCCATGAGGGAAGGCGAAGTTGCCGCAAACAACACCCCTGCCGCTGTGATTTCCGGCCTGGATGTCATGTCCATCAAGATCAAGATCGACGAATATTCCGTCATCAATGCGAAAGAGGGAATGCCGGTGGAAATCTACGTGGACGCCATTAAGAAGTCCTATCAGGGAACGCTTCGCTATATCTCCGAAACCGCAGATGTGACGGAAGGCATTTCCTATTACAGCGCCGAAGTCGACTTTGCGTCCGATGATGTGGTGCGCACCGGCATGAGCACAGAAGTGCGGCTCAAGCAGGTTGATCATCCCAATGCCATGTGTCTGCCGGCGGAAGCGATTTTCTTCCGCACCGACAACACCTCCTATGTCAATGTCAAAGACGGCAGCGGAATGAAAGAGGTCGATGTGGTTACCGGAGATACCGACGGCCTGTATACCGAAATTGTCCAGGGACTTTCCCCGGAGGATATCGTTCTTTATACCGCTTCCGTCAAACTTCCCAATTCGGACAATGTCGTCTCTGTGGAGTAACCGGCATGGAGGAATCTCGGGAAATTCTGCTGGAAATGAAGGATATCGTCAAACAGTACAAAATGGGAGACGAAGTTTCCACCGTACTGAAAGGCATCTCGCTTACTGTGCACAAGGGCGAATTCCTTGCGGTGCTCGGTCCTTCCGGTTCCGGCAAATCAACATTGATGAATATCATCGGCTGTCTGGATACTCCGACCAGCGGCGAATACTACCTCAACGGGAAGCTCATCGCCGATCTCTCCGAAGCCGAGCTCGCGCATATCCGCTCCCGGGAAATCGGATTCATTTTTCAGTCGTTCTATCTTCTGAAAGATCAGAACGCCATGGAAAATGTGGAACTGCCGATGATCTATACCGGAGCCTCAAGAAAGACATGCCGGGAAAAGGCGAAGGAGATGCTGAAACGGGTCGGTCTTGAAGACCGCATGTATCACATGCCCTCGCAGCTCTCCGGCGGCCAGCAGCAGCGTGTCGCGATCGCAAGGTCGATCGTCAACACTCCCTCCCTGCTTCTTGCGGATGAGCCGACCGGCGCGCTGGATCAGGCGACCGGAAAACAGGTGATGGAGATCTTCCATGAACTCAACTCCGAAGGCCGCACCATCATCATGATTACCCACGACGCCAACATCGCCTCCCATGCCAACCGCATCGTGCGCATCCTTGATGGAAGCCTCTATGAAGGAGGTGAGACCTCAGATGCTTAATATCGGAATGCTGGTACAGACCTTTGAGATGTCAATCCGCAACATCAAGGCCAACCGGATGCGCTCGTTTCTGACGATGCTCGGCATCATCATCGGTGTCGGATCGGTCATCTCTCTGATCACGATCGTCGGCTTTGCAACAGACACCCTGCTCGGAGAACTCTCTTCCGTAGGTGCCGGCAGCCTGCAGGTGAATATCTTCGGCACCCCCACCAAGAAGGGACTTACCGATGCCGAACTGGAAGACATTTCAAAGATTGACAATGTCCTGAGCGTGTCCCCGATGGTTACCGTAAGGACCAGTGTGGTTAAAGACAGAACCATCTATAAGAAAATCGTCGTCGCCGGCCGCAATGAACAGTTCTTCCATCGGACCGATGATATCCTGGCCGGAAGACCATTGACGATCAAGGATATGGGCGGAGCCATCCATGTCTGCGTCATTGATGAAGATGCCGCAAATACAATGTTTCAGAACGCAGATCCTCTGAACTCCTTTGTCCGCATCGGCGGCTTTCAGTACCGCGTTGTCGGAGTCATGAAGAAAGCGTCCAGCATCGCAGATGATTATGCGTTTGAACAAAACGCAAACCGGCAGGGACAGATCTTCATTCCGTATAAGAACGGTCTGTTGATGAATGGTGTGAATTCCATCGTCAGCGCCGAAGTCTATGTTAAAGACAGCGCCAAAATAAACGACACCCTCGCGGATGTCGAAAAGTATGTAAGCAACGCCTTCAACAACGCCGAGAATGCGTTCTATATCTTCAACTTCTCCTCGGTCGTTTCCGTCATGGACACAGCGACGACGATGATGTCGGGACTACTCGGGGGAATCGCAAGCATTGCGCTTCTGGTCGGAGGAATCGGAATCATGAACATGATGCTGGTATCCGTCACCGAACGAACCAGAGAGATCGGACTCCGCAAGGCCCTGGGTGCCGAGCCTGGTGTTATTCAGATGCAGTTCCTGCTGGAATCCATGATTCTCTCCCTGCTGGGAGGAACCATCGGTATTATTTTCGGTGAGCTCATCAGCTTCGTCGCCGCTCTCATAATGAATGCCAGTTTCAAAATCAACATCGGCGCGGTGATGCTCGGCTTCTTCTTCTCCCTGACGGTAGGAGCCGTATTCGGCTGGGCTCCCGCCCGGCGGGCAAGCCGTCTGAATCCGATCGATGCCCTGCGCGCCGAATAATGAAGTTTTTCAAAACCCATGTATCAGACTGGAGGTAACTATGATTGAGCTATATATGGACAAGAGCGTATTTTCCGTCTATGAGGAATTTTACGTAAGGGACCGCACGGGAAAGAAGCGGTACCGGGTAACCGGGATGCCGCTGTCACTGAACAAGAAGATTATCATCTGCGATGAGAAAAGTCATCTTGTTTCCTGGGTCGAGAAGCCGCCGATCTCTCTGAGCAAGGATACCTATGATATCTATGTGCACGGAAAAAAGCAGGCGGTGATTCACGCCCGCATGTTCCATATCCTCCCCTGGCAGAGACACCGGGTTGCCAAAGTGAACTGGGAGGTCAACGGTTCCGTCTTCGAACATAATTTCACCCTGACCAAGGGGTTCAGCGAGATTGCCTCCGTTCACAAAAAGCTGATGTCTTTCGGTGACTGCTATGAACTGCGGATCCGCAATCCGGAAAACGAACTGCTGGTGCTTGCGGTTACCGTTGCCTTAAACGCCATTGAGGCAGACCACAGAATCGCAAAAGACCTCGAGTCCCGAAAATCCCGTTAACGCAGGAAACAGGTCCGTATCTTATCCGCTGTGCGGAAGGTACGGACCTGTTTATCGCTGCAGGTACTCTTTTATATTTCGCGGGCCTCTCCGGCCTTTGTGTTCGATATGTTTGACCGTATCAAAATAACCAGGAATCAGCTTTAGAATTTAGGTATCCATGATTAGGTTTCTTGGGTACAGTTTAAAATAATGTGTACCCCCTGGTGAGTGCGCCCCGGCAGGCGCACGGAGTAATGCATATGAGTATCAGACAACCGCCGACTGGGGTCTGCCAGGCGAATAAGGAACCCAACCAAAGGGAGATGGAGCTGACCGTTCTGAAGGTCAGCGGAATGGGGATTCCTTTGAGCCGGTAAGCAGACCGAGCGAAGCGAGAGGAGGCGGCGCTGATACAATCACTTTCGCCTGCACGCTAAATGTCAATTCATGGTTATGTTACTGAAAAACGACACACTCGCACAAAAGTATGCTTGCATGTCGTTTCAGGGATGTTTTCATCATGCGCTGATTCGTTGATTAAAATTTTTCAAAATTTTTTCAAATAGGGCTTGACTTAAGTTATCGAATTTTTGTGTTCTTGCCGGAGAGAGCTTCGAAGAACTCCCTGATCCTCACATCAGAAAGACTGTCGGCCGAGCTCTTGAGGAACTCGCTGATCTTTTCTTCGATCTCCGGCATCACCTGATCGAAGATCTGGCGGATCTCCGTATCCATCGCATCAGCGTCAAACTCACCGCTGTAGATCTTCTCAAATACAAGCTCTGCTGTCGTGCCCAGGGCAAAGGTGATGGATCCCGCTACCGCCGCATCGATCAGAGCTCCGGCAATCTGAATGCCGGGAATCGCCTTCAGGGACTTTCCGAGCATCCGTCCCGCCGCCGTGGTCACACCGATCTGAATGATATACTTCGAGATCTCCTTGGAAAGCTCCTTCTCCTGCAGGCCGAACACCCTGGAAATCCGGTTGAGCATGTTTACCTGAACCGTGGTCAGAACCGTCGCATCGGGCACCGGGAGCGGGACCGCTCCAATGGCGACAGCGGCCGCCGAAGCGCCGGAGATGATGTTGGTGCATTCTCTGCGCTTGAGGGAGAGATCGATCTCGTCAATCGTCCGGGCTGCCAGCTGCTTGGCCCGCGGCGCCAGCGCATTTGTCTTTTCCAGCAGGGTATCAAGACCTCTCTGTGATACCAGAACGGTATCGCTGATCTGATATTCCTTGGCAACTACGCAGATGATGTCACTGACGTTGATCTTTCCGATCCTGTGTCTGGCATTATAGGCAACGACCGCATCATGCGCCATCTGCCGGTTCTCTTCCATCTCCGTTTCGGAATAGGATTTGGTGATGACAAGAATCACCGGCACTCCTTTCCAGCGGGCGGTCACGCTGTGGATATAGCCCAGGGCATCCTGATCGATGCGCTTCGCCGTTCCGTCCACGCAGTACCAGATCACATGGATGAACTTGCTGGCTTCTTTTCTCTTTACGCTCTCTTCACTGAACTTCGCGAGGTCTCTGACAATCTTGAACTGCCGGAATAATCCGTATTCAAATCCGACGGTATCGATCATCCGAAACGGCAGGGAATCATTTTCATAGACCTCGATATTTTTTGTCACCGCCTGCCCGGTCCCGGTCCTGGCTTCCTCGCGCCCCAGCAGCGCATTGATCAGCGTGCTCTTGCCGGAGCCCGAATTGCCCAGCAGAAGTACATTGATCTTCTCATCATCGAAGTTGATCGCCGGTGCCGGTTCTTTTTTCTGAAATACGGGTATCTGCATATAGGATCCTTTCCGGAAACTTTCATTCCATAGTTTATAAGAAAATTATAACGGTTTCTTTCCCATGACCAAAGGATACCCGGTTTTGAATATTTTTACCTCCCACTGGAAAAAAACACAGAGATCCTTTCACTCCGGTCTCTGTGCCATACCCCATGTCTTACTTTCCTGCGTCCGTCTCAGCAATGAATTCTGTCAGCGCAGACATATCCCCAGGAAGTATAGTAATTGCCTTTATAAATCCCTTCGGAATTCGGGTTTTCCACGTCTGCGGAACCGCCGTTAACCGTTTCGAGAGCTGTTTCCATCAGTTCACTGCGGTTCTCTTTCAGATACTTCATGCGTTCCTCTCTGCTCATCGCCCTGAGTTCTTCGATCTGTTTCATCGTTTCTGTCCTCCTGTTCTATTTATTATACGGGTCATCGTCCTTTCCGCCATTCTCCCCGGAAACAGAAAAATCAGGTGAAATCACGTACGTTTTTCTTCTATGCCTTGCTTTATTATGCGATAATGCAGTCTATGACTACAGAAAGAAAAGAAAACAAAATGGGCGTTCTGCCGGTCAAACGGCTGATTCTGTCCATGTCGCTGCCGATGATGATCTCCATGCTGGTGCAGGCCTTATACAACGTTGTCGACAGTATCTACGTCGCCCGGCTTTCGGAACAGGCGCTGACGGCCGTCACCCTGGCTTTCCCGATGCAGAATCTGATGATTGCGCTGGGCTCGGGCACCGGTGTCGGCATCAACGCTTTACTTTCGCGATCGCTAGGCCAGAAGCGGTTTGACCGCTCGGACGCCGCCGCAAACACCGGCCTGCTTCTCACGTTTTTCAATACGGTGTTCTTTGTTCTTCTGGGATTAACCCTTTCCCATCAGTTCATCCGTTCCCAGACCGGGGATGCGGAGATCATCCTTCTCGGAAGCACCTATCTTCGGATCGTGACCTGTCTCTCCTTCGGCATCTTCTTCCAGATGACCTTTGAGCGGCTTCTTCAGTCCACGGGTCTTACCTTCTATTCGATGATCTCCCAGGCCACCGGTGCGATCATCAATATCATCCTCGACCCGATCCTGATCTTCGGCATGTTCGGCCTTCCGAAACTTGGAGTTGCCGGTGCGGCCTATGCGACCATTATCGGCCAGATCACCGCGGCCTTCATCGGACTGTTTCTGAACCTGAAACGCAATAAGGAGATTCACCTGTCCTTTGAACAGATTCTTCATCCCCGCCTGGAGATCGTCAGGCAGATCTATGCCGTAGGCATTCCTTCCATCCTGATGATATCGATCGGTTCGGTCATGACCTATCTCATGAATCTCATCCTGATCGCCTTCTCCACTACCGCAGCTGCGGTCTTCGGGGTGTACTTCAAACTGCAGAGTTTCTTCTTCATGCCGATCTTCGGTCTCAACAACGGCCTGATTCCGGTGCTTGCCTATAACTACGGCGCCGAGGAAAAGAAGCGGATTGACGAAGCGCTCGTGTTCTCCCTGATTGTCGCATTTCTGATCATGTGCTTTGGAACCCTGATCATGAACCTGTTCCCTTCCCAGCTGCTCGGCTTCTTCAATGCCAGCGAGGAAATGCTGAGAATCGGTGTTCCCGCGCTTCACATCATCTCCTTCCACTTCCCGCTCGCGGGCATCTGTATTGTTCT
>JAFWCM010000103.1 GCA_017536885.1 Solobacterium sp. | reverse complement strand
GTCTTTGCATAGTAGACCGTTCCCGTATCCACATCGGCCATGAAGAAGAAGTAATCATTTTCGGTGGGATGCAGTACGGCATCGATCGCCTCCGGTCCCGGATTGACGATCGGTCCGGGGGGAAGTCCGGGATACATGTAGGTGTTGTACGGGCTGTCGAAGTCGGCGTTGGCTTCGCATGCCAGCCAGTTTTCACCGTTGTCCTCATCCATCGCATAGCAGACGGTGACACTCGACTGCAGCGGCCATTCGTTCTTCAGACGGTTGTAGAAGACGCCGGCAATCATCTTCATGTCATCGGGCTTGCCCGACTCATACTGGACGATGGATGCCAGGGTATAAAGATCATGAACCGAGTATTCGCTCGTTTCGATCGCTTCCCTGTACATGTTGTATACCGCCAGCTGCTGATCGAGAATCTTCTCGGTCACCGTCTTCGCGTCGGTTTCCCGGTAGAACATGTAGGTGTTCGGGGCAAGGTATCCCTCGAGCTTATAGCGGATGTTCTCATTGAAGAGCGCATCCGTAAGGAACGGATACTTCTCCATCAAAGAGCGGATGTAGGATTCATCATTCCAGAGTGCCAGGAGTTCACCGGCGGAGACGTTGGTCTCTTCGGCGATCTTTGCGGCTGCGTGTTTCGCCCAGTCGCCTTCGATGATCGTGACTCTTGCCGCATCCACCTCCGCCGCTGCCGGGTCGGTGAGCACTTCGAAGATCTTGTCCGGCGCCCAGTTCTTATTCAGCGTATAGGTGCCGGATTTGACGTCGGTGAGATTTTCATTCCTGATATGAAAATACACATAGTTCGCATTGCGGATCAGCCCTGCCTTTTCGAGATCGTTGGCGACAGACCTCGCTCCGCTTCCCGGCTGGACGACAAAAGAGACTTCTTCGCTTTTTTCCTGCACCGGCTTCAGGGCATTCTTATAGCTGGAATAAATGACAAAACCGCCGAGAAGAAGCGCGGGGATCAGAATGACGATGAGCAGCCGTCCGAGCTTCAGCTTTCTCTTTTTTCTGGTTCGTGTTTTCGATTTTGTACTTGTACTTGTTTTTCTCTTAGCCATCGTTTTCCTCGGTAAAGGCAAGCAGGACTTCTTCGCACATCTCAAACTCCTCCGGATCGGTTACCGGATCGAGATTGCCGTCTTCATCATAGGTATAGACAAGAACATTCTGTTCCTCCTCGTCCTCGGGAGGTTCAAGGTCTGTGACAAATACATAGTGCCTGCCGGTTTCCTCATTCTCGAATGTGAGAAGAATCCGCATTTCATATTCCTGGCCGTCATCGCTTACCAGTACAATCGTATCATCCATAACTAACTCCTTTCAGCATGAAGAAAGGTGCTCAACCGCCTTTGTTCATTTCTGCATCAAGATAATACTGCAGAATTCTGACTGCCGCCATGCGGTCGATCACCTTTTTCCGTTTTTTTCGTGATACATCTGCTTCGATCAGAATCCGTTCCGATTCCTTTGTGGTATTGCGCTCATCCTGAAGGATTACCGGAACCCCGCTCTCATTTTCGAGAACTCTTCCGAACTGTTCGCAGATCTGAGCACGCTCACCGCGGTCTCCGTTCTCCAGCAGCGGCCATCCGAGAATGATCTTATCCGGATGTTCCTTCTGCACCAGTTCCAGAAGACGGTCCATCGCCGTGTCATAATCATCCGGATGAAACCGGATGGTTGTCAGCGGGCTCGCAATAAATCCCGACTCAGAGCGGGCTACGCCGCAGGTAACGGAACCAAGATCGAGACCGAGATAAATCATCAGCTGTGGTTTTCTTCAAGATAAAAGCGCACGAGTTCTTCGATGATCTCATGACGTTCCACGGACTGGATGATGGAACGGGCATTCTTATGTGAAGAAATATACGCCGGGTCATTCGAAATCAGATAGCCGGCCAGCTGATTGATCGCATTGTACCCTCTCTCTTTCAGGGCAGATTCCACCAGCATCAGCACCTGACGGATGTTTTCCCGTCTCACCTGATCCGCATCAAAACTCACGGTCGGAGAAATATCGATATTACTCATAGGAATACCTCCTTTTCCTGAATCCTATTTTAGTTCACGAAACCGGAAAAGTATAGAATGCATTCCTCTTCTTTTTATAAAAAATATACAGACGCCATTGAAATCATCGCTTTCACGGAAGAACCGCCGGCTTCATCCGATCGGCGGAGCGATCACGTCACGGACACTTCTTTTTCATGCATGCAAAAAGAGAGAAATCAGAGACTTCCCTCTTTCCTGAGTTTCGGTTCAGGCTTCCTGAATCTTCGCCTTTACGGCAGCGATGGCTTCCTTTGCCTTGGAGACATCCTTGCCGCCGGCCTGTGCCATATCGGGACGGCCGCCGCCGTTGCCGTTGGCGATCAGTGCCGCAGCTTTGACGAGATCTCCGGCCCTGAGGCCTTTGGCGATCGCTGCCTTGCTGGAAGCGCAGACAAATGTGATCTTTCCGTCGTTGACGTTGGAGACAAAGACCAGGGAATCGCCGAGCTTGTTTCTCAGCGTTTCCGCATAGCCCTTCATCGCTCCGGTGTCCATGCCGTTTTCTTCCAGCAGAAGCACCTTGAGACCGCCGATCTCGATTGCTTTTGCAAGCTTGGCGTCCGCATCGGCTGCCATGGCTTTCTGCTTGGAATCCGCTACCTCTTTGCGCAGTGCCGCATTCTCTGAAATCAGCGCTTCGATCTTCTCCTTGAGACCGCTGTAGTTCTTCATCTTAAGAAGCGCAGCCGTCTCTTTGAGATAGATCTCCTCTTTCTTGAAGGAATCATAAGCGTCCATTTTGGTGACGCTGGTGATTCGCCGCACGCCGGAACCGATCGACTCTTCGCTCTGAATCCGGAATACACCGAGGCTGCCGGTATTGGAGACATGGGTGCCGCCGCAGAATTCCTTGGAGAAATCACCCATTGTGACAACTCTGACGCTGTCGCCGTATTTCTCATCGAACAGCGCGATCGCGCCGGTCTTCTTCGCCTCTTCCACCGGAAGGACTTCGGTTACGACATCCGCATCGGCTTCGATCATCTCATTGACAAGACGCTCAATCTCACGCAGCTGCTCATCGCTGACCTTTTCAAAATGGTTGAAGTCAAAGCGGGCATACTCCGGGCAGTTGTAGGAGCCGGCCTGGGCCACATGATCGCCCAGCACTTTTCTGAGCGCGCTCTGCAGAAGATGCAGGGAGCTGTGGTTGGCTCTTGTCTTCTGACGCTTCTCGTAGTCATAGATGCCGGTTACGGTATCACCGACCTTCAATGTGCCCTCTTCGATCTCGATGTGATGCAGGGCCTGGTTGTGCGGTGCCTTCTTGACATCGGTGACCTTTGCCTTAAAGCCATCTGCGAACAATACGCCGGTATCGGCACACTGTCCGCCCGACTCGGCATAGAAGCAGGTGCGGTCGAGAATGACTTCACCGCTGTCGGTGAGCTCATCGGTGAGCACGCCGTCCATAAACAGGCCGATCACCTTTCCTACGCATTCATTGTCGGTATAGCCGGTGAATTCGGACGGGGTCTCAAAGTCCATGAGATCCGCGGACTGTCCGTGCATCGACTGCTCGTTGCCGCGGGCTTCCTTGGCGCGCTTCACCTGGGCTGCCATCTCTCTGTCAAAGCCTTCGAAGTCCACCGTATAGCCGGCATCCTCCGCGATTTCGGCAGTGAGCTCTTTCGGAAAGCCATAGGTATCATAGAGACGGAACACCACTTCGCCCGGGAGTCTCTTTTCCTTCTCATGCTTTCTGAGTTCGGTATTGAGCAGATTCTCGCCGTTGGCGAGGGTTCTGTGGAAGCTTTCTTCCTCCTGCTTGACGAGCCGGCTGACCAGTTCGACTTTTCCGGGGAGATACGGATAGTAATCCTTCATGTTTTCGGCAACGACCGGCACCAGGCGGTACATGAAGGCGCCCTGGATGCCGAGCTTGATGCCATAGCGCACCGCTCTGCGCAGCACCCGGCGAAGCACGTAGCCCCTTCCCTCATTGGAGAACATCGCCCCGTCGGCGATCGCAAAGGTCACGGTGCGGATGTGGTCGGCGATGACCCGGTAAGCCATCTTGTATGCGGGATCGGAATACGGATGCTTTGCATAGGTTTCGGTTTCGCGGATGATCGGCAGGAACAGGTCGGTATCGAAGTTGGTCTCGCCTTCCTGAATCAATGCGACAAGACGCTCGAGTCCCATGCCGGTATCGATGTTCTTGTGCGGCAGTTCCTTGTATTCACTGCGGTCGACTTCGCCCGGGCGGCAGTCATACTGCGAGAAGACGATATTCCAAACTTCGATGTAGCGGTCGTTTTCGATATCGTCAAAGAACAGCTTCTCGCCCAGTCCCTGCGGATCATAGGCAGGGCCCCGGTCATAGTAGAGTTCGGTGTCCGGGCCGCCCGGTCCTCTTCCGATCTCCCAGAAGTTGTCATAGGTTTTGCGGATATGGCTCGGATCCATGCCGACCTGAACCCAGAGGTTGTAGGCCTCTTCATCATCGGGATAGACCGTGACATACATGCGTTCTTTTTCAAAGCCGACCCACTCGGGGCTCGTCAGAAATTCCCAGGCCCAGGGAATGGCTTCCTTTTTGAAGTAATCTCCGATCGAGAAATTGCCGAGCATCTCGAAGAAGGTGTGGTGTCTCGCCGTCTTTCCGACGTTTTCGATATCGTTGGTGCGGATGCTCTTCTGTGCATTGCAGATGCGGTTGCACTTGGGTTTCTCGGTGCCGTCAAAATACTTCTTCAGCGCCGATACGCCGGCATTGATCCAGAGCAGTGTCGGATCATTGTGGGGAATCAGGCTTGCGCCCGGTTCGACCATGGATCCCTTGGACTGAAAGAAGTCCAGAAACATCTGCCGTACCTGATTTCCAGTAAGGTCTTTTCTTGTGCTCATGTTTTACCCTCCCATAAAAAAACCTGCACTCATGCAGGAACGTTCTTCACGCGGTACCATCCTGTTTCGCATCCGAAAGATGCGCACTTAATTCAGCCGATAACGCAGGCATGCGGCGCGGATTGGGCGCTCTTCAAAGCAGCTTCATGAACCGCAGCTCTGCAGAGATTTCACCGTTTCTCTGCTCTCTTTTCCAGAGCCCTCGGAACACTACTTGTCTTCTTCAGCGATTTCCTGCATATCTTATCATTTCCCTATTCCGATGAAAAGGATTTTTTCTTTATTTTGAAGACGCGGCATGTGCCTTCAAATAGTGAATCGGCACTGATGCATGCCCGGATCCGGATTCTGCACGCACTCTTTCCTAATTCTGATCCGTTGCGGTATTGTTAAGACAGTATTGTGATTCAGCGAGGTTTGATCATGAAGGAATACACTCTGTCCGAACGGTTCCGCTACTGGCTGGACAAAAAGATGTCAAAAGGCACTGCCGGAATGATCCGGCTGCTTACCGTCTCCGTTGTCTGCGTTGTAACGCTTGTCGCCGTACTGATTCTGATCTTTCATCTGCGAGATACCCCCTTTGAGGCATTCTGGGATTCCCTTGCGACGGTGATCAATGCCTGGATGCCTTCGAGCGGGGACGGCTCGATCGGCTATATCATACTGAATACGGTCACGGCAATCACCGGCCTTCTTTTCACCAGCATTCTGATCGGTGTCATCAGTTCCGCGATCGAATCGAAACTCCAGGATCTAAGAGAAGGCAATACCACCGTCATCGAAGAAGGACATACCGTCATACTGGGATACAACCTCGGTGAACACGGACTTCTGAATCAGCTGATTCTTGAAACCGGAAAGCGCAAGCGGGTCATCGTCATCTTTACCAATACCGGAAAGACCGCCCTGGAACAGGATCTCAGAAACAATGTGGACATTCCGGAAAACATGGAAGTTCTCTGCCGCAACGGGGATATCACCAACTTCAATGATCTGCACAGCTGCGCGGTGGAAAAATCCGATATCGTAATCATCAACGCATTGAATGACAATTTCCGGATCAAGGCGATTCTCGCGGTCTTGTCGCTGAAGATGACATTTCCCGAATGCAGGGCAAGAGTTGTGGCTTGTGTCACCAGCGATAAATACATGATTCCAAAAGGCACCCTGAAGGAAAACAACATCACGATGTTTCAGACGGATGACTTCATGGCAAGAATCATTGCCCTTACTTCAACCGGACCCGGTCTTTCGGTCATATTCAAGGAACTGCTGAACTTTGAGCGGAATGAATTCTATTTCGAATCGGACCCCGCATACAGTTCCAAAACCGTCATGGAACTGACCGGCCAGCTCGAAGGTGCAGTCCTTGCGGGTGTAAGGCATGAAGGCAGAAACATACTGAATCCGTCCCCGGTGCTGAAAGTACAGGACGGCGATGAGCTGATCCTGTTTGAGAAAAACAAAGGCGCCTCAAGACTTGTGGAAGGATCCCGCAGGAAAATCAAAAACCTGCGTCTTACCCCGGTGAAGGAAGAAGAGAACGGGGCCCTTGTCATCTTCGGAAACAATATCCTGCTGAATCCGATTCTGGATGTCCTTTCGGAAGACATCGTAAACATTGTGATTGTCGGGGACCAGAACAAGGATGTCAGAGACATTCCGGCAAACTATCCGCGGTATCACTTCACCTTCCATTTCGGAGAGTTCATCTCAGAGCTCGATGAAATCGTATCCGGGGCTTCACATATCATCATTCTCGCCGACCGTGTCACGGACCGGGAAGATGCGGATACCGATGTGATTCTGCTGTTGCTGAGACTGCGTCAGCTTCAGGAAGAAAAAGGCTATACCTACAACATCGCGGCTGAGCTCAACCTCGAAAGCTCCCACAAGGTGGCAGTGCGCGACAGCCGGATCGACTATATCGTAAGTTCCGATATCGCAGCGCTGCTGCTCGCTCAGATGTCATCCGACCCGCGGCTTGAAGAGATCTTTGATGAGCTTCTTTCCCGGGAAGGAAACGAAGTCCTTTCAAGACCGATCCGCACCTTCAATCTCAATGTCGGCCAGGAATATACGGTCGGCACCCTGAAGCGCATCATCCGCTCCTATGGCTATACCCTGCTCGGATACCGGCATGAGGAAGAAGTCACAGCGAATCCCTCCAACAAGGATAAGATCGTATTTGATCACGAAGACCGCCTGTTTGTGATCGGCCAGCAATAGCCCCGCATCATTCCAATCCAAAGAATATGGCTTTGAAAAACTATGAGAAAACGCTCCGGCAGCTTCCCTTTTCCCGCATCATGAAAATGACTCCGCCGATTGACAGCGTAGTTTTATTCTGATTTATACAAAGACGCTTCAGCGAACGGCGACGCGGGAAAGCGCATCCCTTTCCAGTCGGATCAGAGATCCCTCACACCGCCGGTTTCCCTTATGATCATCCCCGTGAGCTTCGGTACCTTGAAGCGGTCGGCGAAGACATCGCACTTGCAGAGAAAGGTGAAGTAGACCGGACGCTCGGCGCCGCTGATCCCTTCGTAATTTCCCTGTCCCTTGGCAAGAACGACAGCAGCCGAATCAAAGACTTCTTTTGCCCGGCCGCTGAGTTTTTCCCTGACGACCCCGGGGCTTTCGATCACCGGCGTCAGGATCTCCGCAATCCGGTCGAGACCGATCTGTTCCGCATCTTCTCCTGTCGCATCATTGACCGGATGACCCGAGCGGACCATCACCGATACTCTGACCTCTGGATTGAGTTTCTTCAGCTGTTCGATCAGAAAGAGATCGAGAACAATCTCGCCGCAGTTATCAGCGCAGAGAAGAAAGGATTCGGCTTCCGTGCATTCCTTTCGAAACTGCCGGTAGACCTCCGTCTCCTCTTCCCGCAGCGAACTGTTTTCAAACAGGGAGAGAAAGGTATCGGGGTCGACGGTATCCATGACCGCAAAATCGATGTAGTTGCCCACGCGGGAGAATTCCAGGGCACGCCGGAAAGGATCATCGGATGCTTCGATCCTTGTTCTGAATTCCTCACTGCGGGAAAGCACGAGATCGTTGTACTGTTTTTTGATTTCGGTGTAATCGGTTTCTTCGCCGATCCTCTTCTTTGCGGCCTGTGAAAACAGCCAGGAAAGATACGGCGCGGATATAAGATTGCTTTCATCGGAAAGAATCTTCTCCACTTCCGCAAGATACGCCGGATCATTGCTTCTCTTCCGCTCTTTTCTGAGCATGCATTCAATACATCCCTGTCCTGGTCTCATCGTGCTGTTTCCTTTCCATAAAATCATACATGAAAATTTTTCAGAGATTGACGAAACTTTTTCCTGATTGATCATGTTAAATGCCTAATGATGTTGACGGGGATGTATTCATGTAATAAAATTTCGGAGTGTTGTAAAACTTTCAAGGAGAATGAAAAGAATGAAAAAGTTTGTAACCTTGCTTCTGTCTGCGGCAATGACTCTCGCGATGTCCGCCTGCGGAACAGATACCAGCGCCGGCACACCTGCCGCAGCTCCCACGGAGACATCTGCCCCTGCACCCAGCAGCACGGAGAATACCGGTACTTCGGATAAGGTTTATACCGTCGGTATCGTCCAGCTTGTCCAGCATGTCGCCCTCGACGCCAGCGCCAAGGGATTCCAGGATGAACTGGTCGCCCAGCTCGGAGCCGACGCGGTCAAGTTTGACCTCCAGAACGCCAGCGGTGATTCCGCTACCTGTTCTTCCATCGTTTCGAGCTTTGTTACCGAAAAAGCAGATCTGATTCTTGCGATCGCTACCCCTGCCCTTCAGGCAGCTGCCAACGGCACCGCTACCATTCCGGTCCTCGGCACAGCGATTACCGAATACGGAACAGCGCTTTCCATCGATAACTTCACCGGCACCGTAGGAACCAACGTTTCCGGCACCTCCGACCTCGCTCCCCTGGATCAGCAGGCTGCGATGTTCGATGAACTGGTCCCGAACGCAAAGACGATCGGCATCATCTACTGCTCTGCCGAGGCCAACTCCAAGTATCAGGCCGAAGTCGTCAAGGAAGCTCTTGAAAAAACAGGCAAGACCGTCAACGTTTATACTTTCACGGATTCCAACGATGTTCAGGCAGTGACCAGCAGTGCCGTCAGTGAGTGCGATGCGCTCTACATCCCGACCGACAACACCTGCGCAAGCAATACCGGTCTCATCGACCCGGTCGCTTCCCAGGCTGGTGTTCCGATCATCTGTGGCGAAGAAGGCATCATGGCCGGCTGCGGTATCGCTACTCTCTCCATTGACTACTATGAGCTCGGCAAGACCACCGGTGCGATGGCTGCCAAGATCCTCAAGGGCGAAGCGAATGTCAGCGAAATGCCGATTGAGTACTACCAGAACCCTGTCAAGAAATATGATGAGGCCCGCTGTGCTGCACTCAACATCACCGTACCGTCCGATTATCAGGCCGCTCCCCGCGCGGAATAATCACCTTACGGAAACCAACCTAACCAGGGGTGCATCATCTGCACCCCTTCATTTGTATCTTTGAATATTACTGGGAGAATGAACAACTATGAGTCTCAATTTTGGAAATCTGATCGGTGCCCTTCCCGCCGGCGTGGCTCAGGGCATAGTATGGGGAATCATGGCGCTCGGCGTCTACATTACCTTCCGCCTTCTCGGCGTGTCTGATCTTACCGTAGACGGATCGTTTACCACCGGCGGTGCGGTGACTGTCATGATGATTCTGAGCGGCGTCAATCCCTGGCTTGCGCTTCTGATCGCATGTGCGGCCGGCATGGCGGCGGGCTTTGCGACGGGAATCCTGCATACGCTGTTTTCCATACCGGCGATCCTGTCGGGAATCCTGACGCAGTTTGCCCTGTATTCGATCAACCTTGCGATCATGGGCATGTCTGCCAACAAGGGTCTGCCGGTTGACAAGTATGTCCTCTCGATCACCAGCCGCCACGTCCCGCAGGCGATTCTGACCGGATTTCTGATCGCGGCGCTGATCATCCTCCTGCTCTACTGGTATTTCGGAACCGAACACGGAAGTGCGATGCGTGCGACCGGCTCGAACCCCGAGATGGCAAAGGCCCAGGGCATCAACATCAACGTCATGAAGGTGATCGGACTGGCACTTGCCAATGGGCTTGTCGCGCTGTCCGGCGGACTGCTCTCACAATATCAGGGATTTGCGGATATCAATATGGGCCGCGGTGCGATCGTCATCGGCCTTGCGGCTGTCATCATCGGTGAAGTCCTCGGCAACGCCCTTCTCGGCAAGCATCTGAACTTCGCCGGCAGACTGCTCTTTGTGGTCGTGGGCGGAATCATCTACTATCTCGTCATCGTTATTGTCCTCTGGCTGAAGCTAGACTCCAACTATCTGAAGCTGTTTACAGCGGTGATCGTTGCGATCTTCCTCTCCGTTCCCAACATGCAGGCGCATGCGAAGTCCTCCTTCTCAAGAGCCGGCAAGCTTGCGGCAAAGTCCGCTAAGGAGGGATGAACATGACGGCGATGTTAAAGCTCACGAATGTATGCAAGACATTCAATCCCGGCACAATCAACGAAAAGGTCGCTCTGGACCATGTGTCACTGGAACTGGAAGAAAATGATTTCGTCACCGTGATCGGCGGAAACGGCGCCGGCAAGAGCACGATGCTCAATGCGGTCGCAGGCGTCTGGCCGGTAGACGGAGGGTCAATCGTGATCGACGGCATTGATGTCACGGGTCTTCCCGACTTCAGACGCGCGTATCTGATCGGCCGCGTATTCCAGGATCCGATGACCGGCACCGCTGCCGACATGCAGATTGAAGAGAATCTTGCCCTGGCGTACAAGCGCGGCAAGAAGAGAGGCCTCAGCTGGAATGTAAAACCGGAAGAGAGATCGATGTTCCGGGAACGTCTCAAATCCCTTGATCTCGGTCTCGAGGACCGTCTTACCTCCAAGGTCGGACTGCTCTCGGGCGGTCAGAGACAGGCCCTCACCCTTCTGATGGCAAGCCTGCAGAAACCGAAGCTTCTGCTTCTCGATGAACATACGGCGGCGCTGGATCCCAAGACCGCACGCAAGGTGCTCGATCTCACCCAGCAGATCGTCGAGAGAGATCATCTCACCACTCTGATGGTCACCCACAACATGCGTGATGCGATCGCGGTAGGCAACCGTCTCATCATGATGGATGAAGGACATGTGCTCTACGATGTCCGCGGCGAAGAGAAGAAAAACCTCACGGTGGAAGATCTTCTCCGCAAATTCGAAGAGGCAAGCGGCGAAACCTTCGCCAGCGATGAAGCTCTGCTTTCAAGATAAAACGCACTTCGGTGCGTTTTTTGCATGCAAAGAGGAACCGCATCCCCTTCTCTTTGGTAGAATAGGATCAGAAAAAAAGGAGAACCCATGACAAGTGTAAAATGCCCGTACTGCGGCGCGATGATCCTGTCGGAAAACCGGTTCTGTCCCAACTGCGGAGCCGCCAACCATGCTTATGTCCTGCCCGGAAAAAGCAATCCGATGCCGGAGACGATCGCGGAGCTCAAAGAATACTGCGAAATGAAGAAGATCCCCCTGAAAGCCATTCACTTCCACATCGGCGAGAATTACCGCGGCGCCAGGGCGATCGGAATCTATCGCGACGGCGAAAATGTCATTGTCTACAAAAACAAATCGGATGGGTCGCGATTCATCCGCTATCAGGGAAGTGATGAAGCCTATGCGGTCAGAGAGATCACGCTGAAGCTGAAGGAAGTCCTTCATCGCTTCGAAGCCTCTTAAGAAAAGGAGCGAGCTATGGCAACAACTGGAAAATGCGAATACTGCGGCGCCACACTGCTTTCCACGGACAAGGACTGTCCGCAATGCGGTGCCCCCAACCCCAACTACCGCCCAGAGGAAGCAGAGGCGCATCATATCTTTCATCCGAAAACCATCGAGGAGCTGAAACAGTACTGCGAAGAGCGCAACATGCCTTTGCTCAGGATGCGGTTTTTCATCGGTCAGGATTTCCGGGAACCGAGAGCCTTCGGCATCTATGAAGACAACGGAACCTACATCGTATACAAAAACAAGGACACCGGCGAACGGGCGGTCCGCTATCAGGGAAAGGATGAAGAATATGCGGTCAACGAGCTCTTTGAAAAGCTGCTCGACGAATGCCACAACCGCGGCATCTACCCCGATGGCGAAGAGGAAAAAGGCGCCGTTGTCGCAAAGAAGCGAAACAAGACGCTGAAATCCTTCTTTGCGGCCGCTGCCGTCTTTTTGGTCGTGATGTTCGGCACCTGCGGGTATTCTGTGATCACACACCGCAGCGACGGCTATTACCAGTTCAACAACGGCGATATCTACTATCACTACGGAGATGACTGGTACCATGACGACACCGACTTCGGCTGGATCGAAACCGATCCCCCATCGGAAAGCCAGGGCGGCGATATCTCTCAATACTTCCTCGGCGAGGATTACGACACCGACTGGGAGGTCAGTGACTTCAAGGACTCCGCGATCTATGAGGAACTGAATTCCAGTGAGTCCTCCTCTTCCGATTACGATTCCTGGGATGCCGGCGATACCGACTGGGGTTCCGACTGGTAAGCAGTAAAACAGACAGCTCTCCGTACTCCGGAACTGTCTGTTTTTTCATTGGGATTCAATGATCACTGCGCGGAATTATTTTCCGTTCAATACTTTGATGTAGTCCTTCATGTAGGCAGGAAGATCGGGCGGCCGGCGGGCGCTGACGAGATTTCCGTCGACAACCGAAGGCTGATCATGCCAGATCGCCCCGGCATTTTCCATGTCATCACGGATGCCCGGAGTGCTCGTGACATTTTTCCCCTTCAGGATCTTCGCGGAAATGAGTACCCATCCCGCATGGCAGATTTCACCGATCACCTTGCCGTCCGCATTCATCTTCTGAACGATGGCAATGACTTCCGGGAACCGGCGAAGCTTGTCCGGAGCCCAGCCGCCCGGTACGAGAATCCCGTCATAATCATCGGGATTCACATCATAAAAGGAAACCTCGGAAGTGCACGGTACGCCGTATTTGCCGTGGTACAGATGATCTTTTTTCTCCGCCGCAAGATCTACCTGACATCCCTCTTCGCGAAGACGATGAACCGGATACCACAGTTCAAGATCTTCGAAATCATCGCTTACCAGGGCAAGAATTCTTTTCTGCATGGTCTTCTCCTTTCTCTTTTCTGTAACTGTGCATGCATGTAATTCCATTATAATGCTTTTTCTTAATCCGGTATGGCTGCGGCCAGCTTTGCTAAACCATATCCGAGTTTCAGAGCTTCTTCTCTGGTCAGTACTTCACCGATTTTGATCGGCGGAACCTCCTTGCCGATCAGCGGAATCATCGGCCCCGGGAAGAAAGTAACCACCCGCATGATGCCGTTGCGGACCCCGCAGATCAGACGCGACTCCGCCGCCGGTTGTTCGGGATTTCCCTTTACCATCAGGGTGACCTTATTGATGTGCTTGGGATTCCTTGCATAGATGAGGGTTCCCTCGGGAAGATCATCGATGCGGGCCATTCCGTAGGTGCCGTCCGGGATATCCTGAGTGACAAACAGAACGTCATGATACTCCGAATAATAGGGATTCGGCAGAGACTCATCTTCCAGGGTCCATTCCGCCTGAAGCAGTGCCTGTTCAAGCTCCTCCGGCGAGGAGAAGCCATGATAAACCGATCCGGCTCCGCCTTCCGCCAGCCGCTGTTTCAGGGTTTTCTGCCAGTACTCCGGAACCAGCTCCCGCACATTTCGGAATGCGTTCTCAAGAAATTCCTTTTCATTCGTCATACCTGATGATTTCTCTCTTTCGTTTCGATCCTTATGAACGGAAGCCTCAATGACTGACCGGTTCATGAAACTTCTGAATAACCGATTCAGGCAAAAAGCTGCCCTCCATCATTTACCGCTATCATAGCATGGTTTTTCTTTTCCCCGGAGAAACGCCGCCATTCGCGGGCATAACTGACGGGCTGTAACCCCTGCGGCTTTGATCTCAGAGAGTACAGGGCACTTTCATGATCCTGTTCTCCTGCGGAAGAACCGCATTCATGTATGCATGTTCCGCTTTTCTTCCGGGCAGCCCATGGCAGAGAACGGTCCGGGGTGAATTCTTCTGCCGGCTTCGGGGACCTCTCCCTCTTGAACATGCATACAGGGTTCAGCTGCCGCCGGGGATGAATGATGTCCCTGAGACAGCGGTCAGAGAGTTCTTCCGCAACCTTTATCAAGGCTGCACTCAGCGGCTCGATTTCTGCCGCTATTATATTGGAAACCACCTGGGAAGTCCGGCGTCTCTGCAAATGAGATTCAAAACGGTATCGTGCATGAAAATCCAGCGGATCGCAATCGGTGCAGGCGCTTTGGTCCAGGACACTTCCATGAGTGCTTTCACTGCCGTAAGCCTGCTCTCACAGGAAACACCAAAGAAGGTCTCCCCTGGCAAACAAGGCACCTTACCGGTGAAAGAAGCGGTGGTCTTTGCGTACTTGCCGGAAGAAGAGCGCTGGCTGGCGTGACTATTGCGATTAATGCAATCTCCTTTTCCTTTTGTCCCGGCAGACAGTTCCTCCATCAGGCTGCGGGGGGAAACATGCTGAAACCCACCTTAATGGCCGCGATGCTTTACTTCATTGCCAGAAGCCCTTCCCCGGCCGTTTCGATCCTGGCGCCGCAGCCGGAGATCTTTCCCATCTCTTTCTGACGTTCCGGTTCTGCAAAGATGTCATCTCTATCAAAGAGCGGGGCTGGCGGGCAGCGGAGAAGAATCATAGCCGGACGGTATTTTTGAATCTCTGCTCTTTCATCATTTTCCTATTCCATCCAGTTCACGGGATTGCCCGTATCCGGCCTTGCGCCCCGGACCGGCATTCCCTCAGCCCCATAGCCGAGAATCAGTCCGCCGGTGATGAATTCATCCTGTTCCATTCCAAGCCCTTCGATGTATTCGCGCACCTTTCTGTGATCACTGAGCCAGTGAAGCTGGTTGATCCAGCAGGCGCCGAGGTCCAGGGCATTCGCCGCGATCATCATGTTTTCCAGGGCACAGGCACTGTCTGCCATGGCGTTGCCGTATCCGATCTTGTTTGCTGTTACGATCAGGACCGGTGCATTGTAGTGGAATGCATAGTTTCCCGTTTTCGCAAGGTAAATGGAATTGCGCAGAGAGACATACAGATCTTCCTTCAGTTCCATTGCCGCAAATTCTGCCTGCACGATTTCTCTGAGATCATCGAGACAGCAGGGATTTGTGATGACGATCAGCCGGGTCTGCCGGCTGTTGGAGCCGCTTGGCGCGGCCCGGCCGGCTTCGATGACCTGTTCGATGAGCTTCCTGTCCGGAATCTCCGGCTTCATTTTCCGGGTGCTGTGTCTTGTCAGAATCGCTTCCATCGCATCCATAGTTGTTTTTCTCCTTTATCCGATTTTTGCCTCATGGCCGCTGAGTGCTTCAAAATGGTATTTCACTATGCCGGGATCCGTCTTTGTCTCAATGCCGAGTCCCGCAATCTTCACACTTGCCGTATCATCCCGGCAGTAAAAAGCGGAACTTCTGCCGGCTGGCCGCAGTCGGCGCAGGCCGCATGGACGCCGGAAACAAACCAGTCCGGCGCATTGACAGAGTCAGAGACCTGGCTGCAACTTTTGCCTTTATGAGGAATCCCTTGTGTTTCCCCACAGCCGAGCGCAATGACCATGCAGAGACTTTCACCGCTTCGAAGCGGGTTTTTTACCCGGCTCCTGTTGAAGGTCAGTGCAGTCCATCAGGTATTGAGACCGAGCTGCTGTGCATAAAGAACCAGTTTCTCTCCCCAGTACCCGCACCGCTCACTGAAATCGCCGCCTTTCTTTCCCGCCAGAACGATGTAGTTCTGAACATTTCTGAAACTGCCGTAGCGGGCCAGTCCGGAATTGAATCCTTCCGGATCATCATACTGAATGAAAATGTGCACATCACCATCCCTGCTGCAATCCAGGGCACACCGGTCCGGTTTCTCCGGGATGTCAAGCGTGATCTTTTTTGTCGAGATACGAACGCACCGCATGACGTGCTTCTATCGCTTCCAGCAGATTCATGAGTACCTCTTCATATGTCGTTCATCCTTTTCTTATTTTCACTGATCAAGCTCTTTCACTCTGTAAAACCCGGGGACTGGATTGTCTTCTGCAGTCACTGAAACCGCAGGAACTGCGTTATACCGGCCTCTCTGCATTGAACGCGCAGAATCGCCCGGGAAGACGCATCCCCCATTTGTCAGGCACCAGCTGAATTATCTCAGCGGGCGGAATCGACATAGGCCTCATATTCGGACTCGTCATTGAACCCGTAATAGGATCTGACAGTGATCCGTTTTGCAATGATATCCTCCGCCGATTTTTCCAGCGCATCTCTGATCTCTGCAGGCACATTTTTCTGAAAGTGTTCGTTGTTCACATAGCCGACGGCATTTTCCGCAAGGCCGAGGATCTTTGTTTTTTTCCAGATATCCTCTCCCTGATCGATCGCATGCACGGTTGAAACCAGAGAGTTGCCGACCTCTTTGATCATGCTGGTGAGAATCACTTCCGCCTTCTCCGGGTTTTTGGAGTCGATAAACGCCTGATACTGGTCGGAGTCGACCCCGATCGCCCAGGTATTCGTTTCCCGGCATGCTTCAAACAGCCCGTCACCGGATGTGCCGGCAACCTGGTAAAACAGATCCGCATGGCTGTTTCTTTCCTGATCGAGCACGATCATCTTCATCGTTGCCGGATCGTTCCAGGAGCCCACACTTCCCTTGACGATCTTCACGTTCGTTCCGTTGGCGGCATTCCAGTCTTTGACGCCGTTGACATAGCCGGTCACGAAATCCTGGACTACCGGCACATCGAGGCCGACGTCGATCGCAACCGTTCCGGTTTTTGTAAGGGCCGCAGAAAGCTCACCGATCAGATAGGAGCCTTCATTCTCGGCATAGTAGATGGCTGCCTGATTTGCGAGGAGCTCCTCGGGTTCTCTGTATACATCGATCAGAACAAATTTCACATCGGGATAGTCCTTCGAAAGATCATCCATCGGCTCCAGAAAGTTGGAGATGCCGAGAATGAGATTGTCTCCCTGCTCGATCGCATCGAGGATGAGATCGGTGTATCTTGAGGGATCATCGCCGATTTCGTAGGTAGTTACCTGATAGCCTTCCTGTCGCAGCTGGCTGGCGCCGCGCTCTCCGCTGTCGCAGTAGGACTTGTCGCCAAGATGTCCAACAAGATATGCGATTTTCATATTCTCCTTGTGCAGTTCCGTTTTCGCATTGGATTCCGCATGGCTGACGCAGGCGGAAAGCGTGATGACAAGCAAAGAGCTGAGCATGCAATGGGTGAAATTCTTCATGGCTGCCTCCCGGAACGGATGATTCCCGGCTCCTTTGTTCTGACCGGGAATTTCTTACTGTCTTTTATGATAATCATTATTTTCCTCTGATGAAACATGAAATCATGCATGCTTTGTAACGCAGAGAAGCGAATGAGAAAACGATGGAATTCATTGTCTGGATTTCCCGGTCTGGTCTTTGAAGCTTTGCGGAGACTTTAAATACAGACAATAAGAAAAGGTCTTCCCATCTTTGTCTTAGAGACGAGGGAGGAAAGACCCATATGTATTTCACCAGCTGAGAGTTTCCGGTTCAGAATCAAAGGAACAATTACTGGAATGCGCGCTCCATGCGCTCGAGCGGAACAACGCCGGCTGTCCGGTCGCTGAGTACTCCGTTCTTGTAATAAAAGATGGCAGGAATTGCATTGATTCCCAGCGCATCTGTCAGTTTCTGGTTTGAGGGCTCATCCACATCAACGAAGCCGACGGAAGCGTGCTGATTCTTCGCCGCAAAACGCTCGGATGTCTCGGACATCATATGACAGGGACCGCACCAGCAAGCCCCGAACATCACGGCGACATTTTCGGCCGAATGGATAAACGAATCGAAATTGGAACTGCTGATCATAACAGTATGTTCCGTAGACTGAAGCACACCGCCGGAAACGCGATCTATTTCATCATCAGTCAGTAATGTTTTTTCATGCATAACTGCATCCTCCTTGTTCTCAAATTCTTATACGTATGAGCAATGCCCCCTCCATACGGAGTGCAGGGCATGCATGCCATGCCGAACTCCTTTTCCCTGTGCAAGAGATGCATCAATGGTGTTGTCAACCGCAGATATGGTTTCCCGAAGATCAGAGCCTGTTCTGTTTCATCATCCATGCCGAAAGGATTGCGGTGCAGATCGAAATGACAAGCGTCCTTGCCCAATGGGATATCTCATGCGAATCGGCAGTATTGATCACCTGCGGAGAATAAGAATACTGCCCGCCGGCGGAGGACGGACTGCTTCCGGAATCAGACGAACTTCCCTTTTCTCTGACGGTCAGAATTCCGAGCTTTTCGATAATGATGTAGTTGGTTTTCTTCGCGGTATCCCAGGAGATGGCATAGGTGTTTTTACTGGAACCGACGGCTGTCTGCGAACCGGTCGCCTTTACTTCCGCGGTTTCCCCGTTTACCAGCCCGGAAAGCTTCGCCTGTGAATTATAAAGCGGTTTGCCGTCATAGTATTTCGATGCGGATCCCGTTCTTACCGTGAGCGGTGCAGGAGAAATCATAAGTGTTCCGTCTTCTACGACCAGGACTGCGCCGACTGTCTTATCACTGTAAACAAAGGAGTCGGGGCTCAGGCCCATGTAATAGATCCCGGCATCCCTGCCGGAGGCTTCATAGATGACACCGTCTTTAAGAGACAGATCGTTCTCATCAAACAGACTGCTCGCACAGGAAACTTCAAATCCCTCCGCTGTCTGTTCGTTCCCGTTATACACGGAAGAAACGGAATTACCGGTGATGAATATGGTGATTTCCGGGGTTTCTGATCCGATCGTGAACTGCGTATCTGCCGATCCGTCCTCAAACAGTGAGGTGAGCGTATGGCTTCCGAAGTCCAGGGTGCTGAGATACTCCGGTTTCAGCATCATTCTCACGCTTCCTTCTTCCGCTGTGTAATCGGAAGCGGAGACATCCGTTCCATCCACCTGAATTCCGGTAAATTTCTCAAATGCATGTGAATCATTGTTTCCGCGTTTTACAACAGCGTCAAGACCGTCACTGCTTCCCGTCTTCCAGAAGTGTTCTGTACCGTCGGTGTAGGTATACTCCGGCTCATTCGCTGCAATGAGAACTTCGGCAGCGGGAGCGGAAGTATCCTCCGGTTCATAATAGGTTTCGTAATATTCATAATACACGAACGGATCCTCAATACTGGTCAGACTGATCAGATAATTATCCGGAACCAGGCACTCTGTTTTGTCATTCAGGAAGATATGAGCAGACTGATAGCCTTCCTCATATTCTCTGTCCGCTGCGCCGTTCTCCAGCGTATCGGCACAGAAGCCAATGCCGTTTGCGGCGGCACTGTGAATTCTGTGACTGCCTGAGAGCGAGAAATAACTTTCTCCGGCAATAATACCGTAGGTTTTCGCACCGCTCAGTTCTTCCGCAATCACTTCAACATCGGAATCGGTCACGGTGAATTCACCACCGCAGAAAATGCCTCTGATTCGGTCATTTGCCTGAAGATCGACGGATACGGTGCTGTCTTTCATCGTCAGGGCTCCGGAAGTGTAGAGACCGTTGGCATTATAGATATCTTCCGAATGAATCGTGACATTCACTTCCGTGCTGGTGAGTTCAATAGGATTATGAAGTTCAGTTACCATACCGGTAAAGGTTGAAGCGTAAGGTTTATCGCCTTTCTTCGCCCACATATTGATATTAATATGGCTGTTTTCAGCGAATAAACCGCCCTCGACCCGGATTCCGTGAAACGCACCGATATACTTGCCGTAAGGTTCAAAGAATTCCGGATCCGCTCCGGCATCGATATTGATCTCCGCGTTCCTGATCGAAGCGTTGCCGTCTTTTACATAGATCACTCCCGCTTCCGTCTCTGCCCCTGCGTAATGCGGCGCAAGGGTGGTTATATTAAGTTTTGAACCCTCACCGAGCGTAAGAGATTTTTCCGTCATAATCGCTGTTCCCAATACATCGAGATTCAATTCGACATTCGGACTGATCGTAATATTCTTTGCCCAGATTCCATCGTTGTAAAGGTGTTTCGGAGTTACGGTGATACCTGTGTTCACTGTGAGATCCGCCAAAGAATAGATTGCATTTGTTCAGCCGTGAATCGCCAGTGTACCGGGACCATCGATCACACACGTCATCTGATTTTCCTGCGCGCCGAGGATATAGTACTCCAGGGGAACTCCGCTGGTGTTCGTTTTTTCGGAATAGTAGTAATTGTCAAGATCATTCTCTCCGATGAGTGTGAGAGTACTGACGTCTCCTGTATGTGCCTCACCGAACAGTGCAACATTGGTTGCCAGGGTCA
This sequence comes from Solobacterium sp., assembly GCA_017536885.1. Lineage (GTDB taxonomy): Bacteria > Bacillota_I > Bacilli_A > Erysipelotrichales > Erysipelotrichaceae > Bulleidia. The sequence continues at coordinate 27,928 of JAFWCM010000103.1, read as the reverse complement.
GAATGGATCCGGAGGAAACCCAGTCATTTTTCATGGCAACATGATCAAAGGTGAAATCTCTGCCGTTCTGATCAAAGGAAATGACTCCCGTTCCGTAGTTTGTTTCGGAAAGATCGATGGAATCCCCCGGGGACAGGGCATATTCCCCTACATATAACAGACTCAGGACTTCATCGGAGTTTGCGATGGTGACAGCAGCTTTGTCAGAGCTGATGACATTGCCGTCTGTATCGGTAACCTGACAGTAGAACCTCTGTCCGTTATCATATTTTGTGGTGGCAAGATACTTCAGCGTATCGGTTGCGGCCGTTACACCGTCCAGAAGATGATCCTTTTCGGCCATATCTGTTACATACCACTGCCAGGAAGCGACCCGGTCAGGATCGGATACTTCAACGTGAAATGTCACAGGATCCGGATAGTTTACGGTCTGCGGCTGCGGCTGTACGGTGAATGTCAGCGGCTCAGGGGAATCCAATGCCTCGGACTGCATGGCAAGAGATTCTTCTTTTTCTTCATTTTCTTCGGGATCATTGACAGTTTCATCATTTTCGGTGCTGAACGGAACTTCCCCGGTCTGATCCGCATCTTCCGGGGTATCTGGTTCACCGGGTTCGGGAAGAGAGTCTTCCTGAACAGAGTTCTCATTTTCCGAAGAAGGGTCAGAACTGTTTTCCTTGTTCTCAGTTTCCTGTACAGGTTCAGTCGTGCTGTCTTCTGAAAGGTCCGCCTCTTCTGCTGAGACAGAGATAAAACCGGTCGTTAAAGCAGCTGCCGTTCACAATGCAAAAAGACAAGATAAAACTTTCTTCATAAGATATAAAATCCTCCGAATCTGAAAAACTGTACATCATTATATCATATCAATGCAGAAATACTTTATAAGTAATCGGCTTGTCAGTTCTGAAGATTAAAATCCTGACACACATTATCAAAAGTCGACCCTTCCTCGAAAATTATGATGAAATCAAAAAAAGCAGCCAATAATCCTTGTGCAATGGCTGATATCATTCGTTTTTCAGTGTAAGAAGGCAAAAAGGCCCTATAGACTGGTCAGCCGACCAGTGCACTGCACAAATGCAGTGCAGTTCTGCTTTCAATGTAATTCCGATCCGCTTCATTCAGTGCATGTGTTCTGAATGAAACACACAGATCTGATGCCAAGCAGTATCTTTCTGCTTGATATGAATTAACGATTCTCTGATTCTCTGATAGTAGTAATAGGTCTCATCGAGCGAGTGATGACCGAGATGACGGGATAAATAAGGCAACAGGATATTTACTTCCTTTTCCTCCATTTCCCACTGATGAATCTTCAAAGTCACGAATGTAAGCTGGATGTCGTGGATCTTCCATTTGATTGAACATATCGGCAAGGTGTGGAAAAAAGTGATTCATGACCCGCATCATACCCGCAAAGGGAGAATGGTCATTCTTCATTGTCCTTCTTTGTTTTTGTGTTAATCCATAGCTCATAATCTGCATATACGCGCAACGTCGCGCGTCTTTGTTGACTTAAGAATATACGGATTTTAGAATGTATTCAAGTACTTGGAGCCATTTATGTTAGTGAAGGATCGGATATTGCACGAAAGAAAAAAGCAAGGCCTCAGCTGCGCGCAGCTTGCACAGCTTGCAGGCCTGCATAAAGGTACTGTTAACAGATATGAGAATGGAACGATCAAGAGAATTTCTAATGAAACACTTCATAAGCTGGCAGATGCTTTAAGTATTCCTTTTAGCGACCTTATTTCTGATGACCCTATGTATTCTGATCTTGTTGATCCATCAGACGTAAAGAAAACTTCTAAACGAAGATCTTCTGAAGAACAGGAGATGATTGACTGGTATCGCTCACTTTCACCTGATGCACAGGCATTCTTTAAACAGCTTTGGCATATCAAGCCAACCATCTGAGTTCTCTTTTCTTCCCTTTGGGAAGATTTTTATTTTGTGCAATTCTCAATAATTCTCCGGACCAGCTACATGATGCCAGGATTTAGCGCGAATATTTTTCACTCTTCAGAACTGCTGCTGAATAAGATCACTCATAGTTTTTCCCTGCGCGTGTGATGATATAAATGCACGCTTCCTTTCCTGTTTCCGGATCAATCACAATGCGGTCGCGTTTTCCCCCGCATGCAAGAATGGTATGTTCGCTGGCCGGGTTGTCCCTTCGGCAGGAGATCATGACCCAGGGCAGATGCAGTGCTTCATCGCAGTATTCAAGCGCAAGCTTAAGCATCTTCGCCGCCTCTTTCCTGCCCCGGCAGGAGGGCCGCACGCAGTAGCCGATATGGCCGCCGAGTTTTGCCAGAACATCGTTCAGCTCATGGCGCACCTGAATCATTCCGATGATCCGGCCGTCATCCCCGTTCATATACAGAAACTGGCTTGCCGGCACAAGCCCCGGCATCTGCGTTTCCCGCATTTCTGCCCGGGCGCAGTATTCGATGTACTCCAGGGGATCTTCAAAGCCGGGAAGCCGCCGGTGCCGTCGGCCGCACTGCCGCTTTCGAGCAGCTCCCTGCGGAACGCACGGATCTCCTCTGCGTGTTCCGGAGCCGGACGCACGAGAATCCCGGTTCCTTCCCCGCGGTTTAACGGTATTCGCATGACGCCTCTCCTTCCGGGATCAGCGGCCCCGCTTCATACCCTTCCTTCCGGTGAAGCACGATGACATCCCCGTCTTTGAGCTCGACGCCGACCCGGCCGAAGTACGGCTCCAGGGTTCCGCCGACCTGCCGCATCACAAAGCAGAGATCGCTCTTACTGTTCTGTGCATTGCGGATCACCGCCGCAATGCCGCGGAAAAACAGCGGTGATTCATTTTTGACATGCACGGTAATAATCCCGTCCCGATGAAGCTTCAGAATCGACGCATCGCTTTCGCGCACGCCGTCCGCAAGTCTGCCGGGACCGGTATGATAGCTCTGAAGCGGCGATTCGCCTTCCTCAAAGAGAATGCCCCAGTCGCTGAAGTCATACGGGAACTGGCTCGGCGTATTCATATCCCGCTCAAGTTCCACGCCGGAATCCACATACGGCTGTCGGTTTTCATCGAGCGCGGTGATCACAATACTGTTCTCTTTCGGCTCCAGGCGGTAATACGGGCAGTCCGCTTCCGTATACTGGCCGGCCATCGCGAAGGAAGAGAAAATCCTTCCGCTCACATCCAGATACGCCGCATCCGTTTTATACAGATCCGCCGGATCGCAGGGTGTGTATTCGCCGGCGGAATACATATACTCATCGCCCTCCATATACCAGTTGGAATGGGAGAACACGGTATCGAATACCGTGAAGAACTCGATCACTTCCGTATCGTATTCATTTTCTTTCACATAGCGGCCGTTGATCCGCTGTGCCAGCGTCGGTGCCAGAGGTTCCCGGGCGGTAAGATTGATCTTTTCCGAATTGTCTTTGCGGGAATACAGTATTCCGTTTTCGGAATAAAAGTCGGGATTGGCAGGATCGCAGTCCAGAGCCACCAGGGGGCGGACAAATTCCAGTTCGCCGAGTGCATTCCGGTTTCCATAACAGCCGGACACCTGGAAATGGCTTGTCTCATCAATGCTTTTGGGAAGATGCACCGTCACCGGAACATCCTTTACGGTGACAGGTGAACCGAAATCTGACGCATACGGATCATAGGCGATAAACGAATATTCGTTTTCCGCAATGACCTCAAAGGGCGCGGGCACGCCGGTTCCGAAGAAACCGCCGAGTTTTTTCACAGCCGCTTTGTCAATCGTTTCGGGAATCGTCTTTTCCGGCGCCTCCAGGCTGAAATCCGCCTTCACTTCCGAGACAAAGGCTTTTCTTCCGCTGGCGGTGATATGGTAGGTGATTCCGTTTCCTTCCGCATCTTTGTCATATCCGGTACAGGCAGTGAGAAGAATGCCCGTCAGGACTCCCGTCAAGGCAGATTTCCATCGTTTCATGGCAAGCCCCCCTTTCTCTGAACAAAGCATACCAAATTTCGCGCGGTTTTGTTTTTTGTCAGAATATGGCTATCACTTTCCTTCTTTTCCCATACAATGGATTCATGAAAAAAAATAAATTACTGTTAAGTGCTGTTTCCGCACTGCTACTTTTCGGAAACACCGTCTCTGCGGAAGAGACAGGAGACAACGGTCTCTATTTTGATTTCAACAACGACGGAATCACCGACAGCTCCGACTGGAGCGAAGTTAACGACTGGATCAGGGATTACAAAATCATGGACGGCACTCAGTCCTTTTACGGAAACCAGGAAGCGCCCGCAACCCTCAATCTCCTGATTCGCGAAATGACGGATCCCATGCCGGGAAAATCGGATGCGAACGAATTATCGGAGGCAGAGGAATTCTATCTCATCAACGGATACTCCTCTTCGATCAAAAGCCAGAATCCCTTCACCACCTGCTGGGCATTCTCTACCATGGCTTCGCTGGAAAGCAATGCCCTGCTGAAATCCAAGGGAATTCCGGCGCTTGCCGACGCTTCCCTGACCTTCCATAAGGAAGATGACACCTATGACTATTCCGAACTGTTTCTTGCTCTGGAAAACATGCATCCGGTGAGAGACGGTGTGCAGAAAGGCGAAGGAAACACCTCTGATCCCGACACCGAGAATGCCCCGCTCATTCACGGCGGATTCTTCAGCACTTCAGAGATTGTCCTCTCTTCCTGGAACGGCGCCGTAACGGAACAGGACGAGCCCTATGAACCGCTGATTGCGGATGAGGAAGGTGCAGGTCTGTACGGCTATCACAATGAAGAAAAGGATTTCAGCGAACCGGCTGCCTTCCATCTTCAGAATATGTACTATCTTGATTCTCCCGCCGTTTATCATGCGGATCTTGAGAAAAAAGCATATATTTTTGACAGCATCGATGAAGATGCGATTCAGAGAATCAAGGATGCCATGGTTAAGAACGGAGCGCTTGTATTCGCTTATGATGCGGATATCTCGCTGCCCGGCGAGACAGGAAACGGCGCATTCTTCAACTATCAGAACTGGTGCCAATACAGCAATGCCTCTGTCATCGGGATGAACCATGCGATTACGGCCGTGGGATGGAACGACCATTATCCGAAGGAGAATTTTGCGAACAATTCCGGTGAACTGCCTCCCGCAGACGGCGCCTGGCTGATCAAAAACAGCTGGGGCGATTACAGACTCATGAAAGAACTCATCGGGGACCGTATAGATGAAACTCTGGCAGATGCCAAAGGCACCGAAGATGAAATCAGCATGAATATCAGCGTAAACTACGGCCTCCCCGATGAAGAGGGCCATGGAACCGGTTATTTCTGGCTCAGCTACTATGATCACACGTTGCTGAGCGCAGCCGCACTGGACGCAGAAACGCGGAATGCCGGCTACTCCTATGACCATATCTACCAGTATGACTATTATCATGGTCCGGAATTCATACCGCTTGCTTTCCCGGTGAAGGACACCGGCGCAAAGACCGCCAATCTCTTCGAAAGCAAAGGCAATGAAACCCTGACGGCGGTATCCGTATATGTCCCGGCCAATCAGAGTGATGTAACGCTTGAAGTCTATCTGCCCGAAGCGAACGAAACTGTTCCGGGCGGCTCTCCCGTTTCAACCATGAAAACGACCCTGGACACGGGACTCCACACGCTGAATCTCGACGATCGCATCGAACTTCAGCCGGGGCAGAAATTCATGATTGTCTCCTCTGTCGTTTCGCACGCGAAGGAAAGCAATGAAGCCTACAGCTGGATGACGCTGGAGACCGGCATCCGGGAAGATCTTCAGACCCACGACAACGTCAACAGCCAGAAGCTGCACATGGTATGCAATGAAGGTGAGAGCCTGTACAGCCTTGACGGCGGCAGAACATGGAACAGCCCGTCGGTTCTCAACGGGCAGGACGAAGGCAAAGTATTTGAATTCGGCAATGCGCGAATCAAGGCCTATACAACAGATACCCCTCAGGAAGGAACACCGGTGATCACCTCGCAGGCACCGAGCGCCGCACCGACTGTCCAGACACCCGCAGCGGATACCGCCCCGGCCGGACTCACTTCCTCTTCCGCGGCAGCGCCGCTGGTTCTGGTGCTCGCGGGAGTTTCGGCCTTCCTGGTCTGGTTCTTCCTCTGCCGCGATTAATCCCGCTGAAGACGCATCTTCACATGCGGGATGCCGTCCTCATCGAACGGTTCGGAAACCACCCGGAATCCGAAGCGCTCGTAAAATCCGATCGCATAGACCTGCGCCTCGAGACAGGGGCGCTTTTCTCTGATGCGGCGCAGCGCGAATTCCATGATCTCTCTTCCGTATCCGCGTCCCCGTACGGCGGTGAGCACCCGTTCGATCTGGATTTCTTCCGGATCCGACGGGCAGGGAAAATATCTGAGACAGGTAATGAGTTCATCACCATCCTTGCCGAATACATGCATGCATTTCCTGTCGGTTTCGTCGATGTCGCGGTACAGACACTGCTGTTCCAGGATGAACACCTCCTGGCGCGCTTTCAAAATCGCAAAGAGCTCATCCCTGCTTAACTCCTCAAATCGTTTTGCATAACAGATCATCACCCAGTCCTCAGGTATACCCTTCCATCCTGAGTTCTCTTTTCTTCCCTTTGGGAAGATTTTTATTTTGTGCAATTCTCAATAATTCTCCGGACCAGCTACATTATGCCAGGATTTAGCGCGAATATTTTTCACTCTTCAGAACTGTCGGCCTGTAATTTAATGATTCAAAAAAAGCCTTTGATTTCAAGGCTTTTCATAAGCAGATTGAATCTGCAGGCATACGGTGCACGGAAAATCCCATCAGGAAGTCAGGCCTATTTCACAGCACCTTCAAGCTCCTCCAATAGTCCGTCATAAGCTTTCGCCAGCGCCGCTGATGCTTCATAAACGGCATAGGGATCATTCCTGTCCGCATCTGCCGCCTTTTTCAGCGCGGTTTTCATCATTTCCGCCTTCCCCGCAAGAGTGCCGGAAAAGCGGGAAGTATCTATGGAATAAGCCGTTTCCATAAGCGCCTCAAGAAAACCGTTGAGCTTTTCATCCCTGAGCGCGGGTGTGTTTTCGGGCATGCGGCGGATCAGGCTTCCCGCCTGATGCTGGTAAGCATTGGCGATCTGCACCAGCGTGTCGTCCTTCCCGAAGCCTGCAAAGAGCGAGAGCCCCAGCGGGAACCCGGAGGGCTCCTTCTCCGTCGCTTCGGAAAAGCCCATGGGGATCATGATCTCGGGGAAGCCCATATAGACCGAAAACCAGAGGGAATAGCTTGCGTAATTCATCAGGATATCCTCATCCGCTGTCGCATCATCCGGAGGTACGTCGAAAAACTGAAGGTACATTACGGCGTCAATGTTGTTATCCTCGAGGATCTTCTGAACCGTCTCCCTGCTCTCAAGGTACGTCTTCCAGTGCGGAGGCCGTGCATATCCCTTTTCGGTGACATAGCTGTAAGGATTTTCCGGCTTTTCCTTTCCACCGCTTTCGGAGTCCTGGGTGCTTTCCTCCTCTTTCGGCAATAAGGAGTCGTCCAGGTTGGAATAAATGATGTTTTCCGAAGCTTCCGGATTTCCTGATTCCAGAAGTTCGCGGATGCTGGCGTAGGCCGCATCCGGTCTTTCTGACAGGTAAGCGTCCATGTCATAGACCATCGTGTCCGTTAATTCCATATCTTCATAGAGCTTTTCCAACATTTCGTCGGGAAGCTCCTTCGACAGATCGACGATTGTCGCGCCTGCCTTCATGAGGTTTTCCCTGGTCCGGTTCACCATATCCCGGACGTTCTCCCTGGCTGTTAAAACGACCGCTTCCTCCTGGGACAGACCCGTTTCTGCCATATACTCCCGAAGCTCTTTCTGAAACTCCTCACTGGGATGGTAGGTGAATGAATTCGTGAGTATGCCTATGCGCATGCCCTGCAGCCCGTTCACGGCGCAGTCGTCGAGATATCCGTCCCCTTTCAGGGCATCCGCGTCCGCCTCCAAAGTGAAGTTATCCTTCTCATCCGTCCCGGCGATGACATCCAGCATAACGGCAAGGTCCTCCGCGGTCCTGGCCATGGGGCCGACCGTGTCGTTAGCCGCACGCAGCGGGAACACCCCGTTTGTGGAGGTCAGACCCTTTGAGGGACGCAGGCCGTAAATATTCGCAAAGGCGGAAGGATAGCGGATCGAGCCGCCGGTATCCGTTCCAAGACCCGCAGCGGCGAAGTTCGAAGTGACCGCTACCGCCGTTCCGCCAGAGGAGCCGCCCGCAGTCTTTGAGGGATCGTACGCATTGTGCACGTTTCCGCCGAAGGTGGAGTGCGAATCAATGGCGCTTCTGGCGAATTCCGACATGTTGGCCTTCGCAAGGATCACCGCCCCTGCCTCCCGCAGACGTTTCACGACAAATGCGTCCTGTGGGGCAATGTTTCCCGCAAAGGCTGCGGAGCCCGCTGTCGTGGCCATTCCCGCGACATCGATATTGTCCTTGACAATCACGGGAATGCCGTGGAGCGGACCGCGGATCTTTCCCGCCGCCCGTTCCCTGTCCATCGTCTGTGCCTCTTCCAGAGCGTTGGGATTGATGTTCGTGATCGAGTTCAGGTTCAGCTTGTCGTCGTAGGCCGCAATGCGGTCAAGATACATCTGCGTAAGCTCCGCCGACGTGACGTGCCCATCCTCCATCTCTGCCGTAAGCTTGGCGATCGTGGCGTCAGGCAGATCGATGGTGGTGAACAGATCCTCAAGCTGTTTTGAAGCGCTTCCCTCGCCCGCATAGCGGAATTGCGGAAGCGATGGCTTTTCCGCTCTGCCCGCGCAGGCCGAAAGCGCCGTGGTGAGCAGCAGAAAGATCAGAATCAATGCAACGTGTCTTTTCATAAATAACCTCTTTTCACACCAAGAGAAAGCTGTGTCCGGATCTGTCAGTGCAGTAATCTCCTGAACGCTGGTTTCCCCATTTACAGAGCGTCTGAACGAATGGAGCCAGACGCTGTGGAAGCGGCTGGCTGCTGTACTGATTTCAGCTTTGCTGAACAATTCTGAAGCATGCATCCCTTTTTTTCGTCTTTTCGAAAAGAACTATCATGACTTCATCAATCTGTTATACCGAAACGTTTAATCCCGGCAGACTGATTCGCTGCGGGACCATTTTTCCGTTTTGTCTTAACCGGCAGAAAGTTACATTTACCCCTGAATCGCGGCTGCTTTCTGACTCCATTTTTTCCTCCACACCGAGAGGATTCTGGTATCGCCGACTTTCTTTATTATCATGACACCGCCCGCAAAGACGATCAGGGAAAGCACAATGTTGAAGATGATTTCCCATGTCTGCAGAGAAGTGGTCATGATTCCGTCGGTAAGGCTCTTGTCTCCGGCAAAGCAGATGAAATCATACACCGAATGCATGATGATGCCGGGAAAGGCCGAACCCGTAACGACAAACAGTGCGCCGTAGAAGAATCCGTCCAGCGAGGTCACAAGTGCCTGGGTAAGGGTGTTAGTTATGGTGGCGCCGCCTTTGATATTCACCATATGCATAATTCCGAAGATCAGTCCGGAGACGGCGGGCAGAATCCAGATCTTCTTTTCCGTTTTGAAGAATCCCATCGCGATCGGAATTACAGTCACACGAAATACGCATTCTTCCCAGAATCCGGCGGCCAGCGCCTTTACGATATTGTAAAAAGACGGATCAAACCAGAAGTTGAACTGGAACAGCTGAATAACCAGAACAACAACACTCTTAATGATCATCGGTACCATGACCAGCAGGGTCAGCTTAAGCGTCAAACCAGATTTCAGTGTTCCCTTATACTGCGGCGAATACCAGACTTTCATAAGAATCATAAGCAGGATCGCCATGGAGATCGAGGAAATATTACCGATCATGTCGATTCCCGTTTTGGTTCCGTCGGACGGAAAGAATGATTTAAAAAGACCATCCAGGACAATTTCCAGCACAAAGGCAAAAACAATCCAGAACGCAATGGCGAGAACAGGAGCTTTCTCTGTAATCGTATGGCTTCGTTGCTTTTTCTCTTTCATTTCAACATCCTTTCATGCAGACGTGATACCCGGCTGCTTTCTACAATTATATCTGACCAGAATTATTCATCAAAACCTTTTAACGCCTGAGAAAGAGCACAATTCCGGGCGTTTTGCAAATTAGGTATATACCCCCATCAGGTGCGGCGGCTGCAGATATAGCTGAGATTGTCGGGAAACGCCTGATTGTGCCTGTATATCCTGACAGAATCTCCGGGTATATTCCTACGCTCTTTTCTGCAGGAGTTCCGTAATATCCTGTACACAGCGGTCAACACACCTCTCTCGATCCGGAAGTTCCGAATGCCGGTCCATAAAATCAATGATTCTGATACAGCCCAGCAGCTGTGCATTATCCTTTGTCTCACGAAGCGTCTCCTCATCCGCCTCATCAAGATACAGTTCAAAAATCCGATCGCAGATTTTTGCGGCTGTTTCGACGTCGATTCCCAGCATATACGCAGCTTTCGGCTCTATGGAAGGAAACTCGCGATAGGATACAAACACTGTCGCAAGTTCAAAAATCGGATCGCCCGTACTCAGTGTATCCATGTCAATGAGCATCAGTTCATCACCGCATATCAATACATTCTTCATATGAAAATCCGCATGTATGATCGTCTGCGTATCCTTTATCGTATTCACGAAAGCATCCAGTTTTGAACAAAGATTGTCAGGCAGGAACTTATGAACCTTCGGCAGCCAGCTCAATGTCTGCTGTTTCATATCCGGAAGATCACCCGGTTCTGCCGTAACCGCATGGATCTGCTTCATTAAATCTACAGATTTTCTGAGGAAACTCTCAAAATGTTCCGGTGATTCCCTGATATAATCAGCCGAGGATTTTGATTCCAGAAGTTCAAACACAATTCCGTACCGATCATTGACCCGCACGATATCAAAGGGAATTGCCGTAGGTATTCCTTTCACAAACGCCCAGCGCGCCAGTTCTCTTTCCTTCTGTATGGAATCAATGGAAGCATTTTCGTTATAAACCTTGACCAGCATATCCGGGGCGGTCTGATACACGATTCCATGTGCGCCTCGTCCTATCTCAGGGCATCCTTCTATGCTTATCTCCCGTAACTTTTTCATATCCCAGTTTCTTACTATCATATCTTGTGCTCCAACTATTTACCTGAAAATATCTGTTTCAGCGAACCTTTCCTTTTCCCTGCATCAGAAAATGCTTTGGAATCTGCAGGAAAAGCAATCAAAGCAATGCCAAAAACCCTTAAGGTGATTCAGACTCTGCAGTTGTCTTATTCTGCATCATTGCCGCCTTCATAGTATTCTTTCTCAAAAAAGTATTCATTTGCATACGAGACCTGAATAACTCCTCTCGTCGGAGTACAGTGATAAAAGGATTGTTGACGTTTTTTGCAAATAATTGCATGGTTTGAATTGCGTTAATATTATCTTAACACTTGTTATTTATGCCATGCAACAGGTGCAAAATGACGTGCTCACATCAAATAACAGCGCAAAAAATAAGAAAGTTCAGGTCTCCTGTGCAAATTACGACTTTTCTCAAAAAAGACCGGAGATATCGTTCTCGCTTGACGAAGAGGTCATCCCCCCTGCCCATATTGCAAAAGCCGGAATCAAAGACATGTTTTCTTTTGAGAGCTCAGTGGGATCCTATGCCTGCTTCAATTCTGCGGGTCAGTCTGACCTGTTTTTTAACGCTGCAGAAAAAGGCAGGACACCAACAGCCAGACCAGTATCCGCGTTCTCTTTTTTACTCAGGGTGTTATCTCCGGTAAAGTCGTCTGCACAGCGGACCTGCAATTCCTGATTATCCTCGAAAAAAGAGATCAGGAATATGCCCGGTTCAATGATCTCATTGTCTGCCCGATGCTAAGACGGCTGTCAAATGCCGGATTTATTTTCCCAGAGAACAGCTGTTATGAAAATCCTTTTTAACGCCAGGCAGATTAATCTCAGCGCAGCGGTTTTCCGATCCTCTTTTTTCAGTCAGGAAACGATTAATCGTATGATTCGCCATAACCCCCGCCGACACAGATGCAGCGCTCGATTTCCGTCGCGTCGCACCAGCCGTGCCAGCGCGGGAACCCATCGCCGGTTCCAACCGCAACACACCAGCAGGTTTCGTCATTGGGACCCGATTCACCGCCGCCGACGGCACAGTAACATTTCTTTCTGCCGGAAGCCGAATCCGCTTGCTTCAGAGAGAGTTCACCCTCATCTTCCGGCTTTGCAAAATCCTCATCTAAGAGCGTGATGCCGAGTTCTTTTGCCAAGGCAATGACGCCGGCCTTGTCAGCTTTCTTCACTTTTTTCCGAAAATGCTTTGTCCTGCTTGCTGAGAGCTTCCAAAAACTTCTTCGTGTTTTCAGTCATGATCGTTTTATCCTTTTGCAAGCCTGGTCTGTATCAGACAGCGGGATCGTTTCGCTGTCTGCCGGCCGAATTCACCACCGGTCTTCTTTGATTTTTATAGGATGCACAACGAGTCATCCTGATTCTTGTTATCCATTGTCTTTTCTTCTGTTTCCCTTAAATACTTTTTCAGATAATTTGAAAATGTGCTTGGAGGTAAATTGCTGATTCTTGCTCCGCATCGCAAAGAGATACATGACATTCAAAAGAACATGATCTCGATAACCCATAGGTGATTTGGGTGTTGGAAGATCAAGAAATTTTTTCAATTCTTCATGTGTAAAATAAGTACGTTCTTTTGCGTCATGGGTTACAATATGCACATAAAATAGTCGAAAGCTTTAAATTCTCAAGTAGTATAAGTGTTATAAAAAAAGTCACTTTACGGGGAAAAAAGAACATGGAAACAAGTCGGAATTATCTTTTCTCAAATCGTCTCAGCCGGGAATATCCGGGAAGAATGGCGGTTGTCGGAAACGGCAGACAATGCACCTATGAAGAGATGCATAAAGGGATTGCCGGACTCAGCGGAAAGCTCTCGGAACTCGGTGTGCAGAAAGGCACCCGGGTAGCACTGTTCGGTTATAACTCTGCCAACTGGCTGATCGCTTTTTTTTCGATTGTAAGAGCCGGCGGTGTAGCCGTGCTTCTGAACTACAGCAGCGGTGTGGAAGAGGCAGCCGAACTGCTGAAGATGTCAGATACCAGATTTCTCCTTTCTGGCGAAACTGCGGTGGAAAAGAAAGATCCCAGGGCCATGGAACACCTGGCTGAACTTGCCGGCATTGAACAAGAGCACTGTCTGAGCATTCATTCCGACCGGGTCAATCTCTTCCGTCAGTATGGCTCCTTCCATTCGGAAAACGAGATGCGTACCGAGGAAGAAGCCGGGGAAACCGCTTTTATCATCTTTACCTCCGGCACCACATCCATGCCCAAGGCAGTAGAGATCTCCCAGAAAGCGCTGTCGTTTGACGCCGATGCGATGATTGAAAACCTCGGTGAGCAGGCCGGCCGCAGTCTGTGCACAGCCGTACCGCTGTTTCATATCCTCGGTCTTCTGATGAGCTATACATGGCTCTGCCGGGGATGCACGGTATGCCTGCCCGCCAACTACAAACCGGAAACTCTGATCCGCGAGATCGATGCGTACCGGATCTCGGATATGACCGCGGTCGGAGCGGTCTACCTCTCCCTTGCGGAAGCGAAGGAGTTCAGGAAATGTGTGGTTCCCTACCTGCATCTCTGCATGATTGCCGGCGGTATGTCGACCCCGGTACAGATGATGCGGCTGGAGCTGGAATATGCCAATGCGACATTTATCAACATGTACGGTCAGAGTGAAGCTGCACCGCTTACCATGGTGCGGCCTTCCGATCTTGTCGAAAAAAGAGCCCAGACGGTAGGCCGGGCGGTCTCCGGTCTCGACATCCGCATCTCTGACGGAAAAGGCGGCTTCCTTCCGGTCAATGAGATCGGTGAGGTCATCGCAAAAGGCGGCAACCTCATGAACGGCTACTATGCCCTTCCCCGGGAGAAACAGCCGATTGATGAGCAAGGCTGGCTTCATACCGGCGATCTCGGCTACTTTGATGAAGACAATTACCTCCATCTTTCCGGACGGATCAAGGATGTGATCATCCGCGGCGGCGAGAACATCTCTCCTTCCGAGATCGAAAATGCCCTCTCCCAGCTGGAGAATGTGAACCAGGTGAAAGTCATGGGAGCTCCGCATCCGATTTACGGAGAGAGTGTAGAAGCCTGCGTCACCCTGCACAACAAAAACGCCCCCTTTGATCCATCGGCCATGAAGGAGAGTCTTCGGAGTCTTGTCGCAAGGTTCAAGATTCCCTCCCACATTTTTCTCTATGACAGCTTTCCCCTGAATGTGAACGGAAAGCTCGATCAGCGCACGCTGAGAGTAGACATGCTTAGCAGGCTGAAGCGGATTGCCGTCAGTGAAGAGCTTTCGGGCGGTGTCACCGTGTTCGATGTGAAGGTCAAGAACAGCAGCTATGCGATTGTCCCCGTCACCACCATGGTAAACAATCTTGCCGATACGGTGGGCTTCAGCCCCAAGCGGGCAATGCAGATGCAGCTGGCGGTGGAGGAGATGTTAACCGAGCGGATCATGGATGCCTATTCCGCCTCCGGCGAGATTCGGATGAAGATCACCCTGATGCCGGAATGGCTGCGGATTTCCTTCAGCGATCACGGCACAGAGTATTTCATCGACAAACGCCGCGATACCTCGATGAGCGCAAGGATCATCTTAAAGGCGGTCAGCGATTTCCATACCGACTATCCGGAAGGCAAGCCGGTCTACTGTATGGATTTCCTGTACGACAATGATTTCAGTATTGAAGAATTTCTTTTTACCAACAGGGAGGATCTCGCATGAAAGAAAAACGGCCTCAGTTCAGAAAGAAAGAACTGGCATACTCTGCTTCCCCTTATCTCTTTCTCCCCGGGCAGATTTGTTCCTATGCGGTCGAGGTGACCCACCGCGATCCCGTAAACGGCGAACTGCTTCAGCAGGCAGTCAACAGAACCCTGAAGCGCATGCCCTACATGAGCGATACCTTTGAGGCGGAGGGAAAACAATTCTGGTATGCGGAAAACCCGCTGCCGATGGAAGCTGCACATTATCCCGGTCTGCGCCGGATCGGCGGCGAAACCACCAATTACCATATGCTTGATGTCACATGGTCTGACCATACGACCTGGTTTGCGATGTTCCATGGCTTCTGCGACGGCCAGGGACTCAACTTCTTTATCGAATCCGTTCTGTATCACTATTACTGCCTGAAAGACGGCATTGACTATGAACCAAACGGCATCCGCACCGATCAGGAAGAGATGAAACCGGAGGAGGAGAAGGACCCCATCGGGATCCCCTATGAGATCGACCCGGAGTTTAAGATGCCGAAACGCAGCGAAACACTGCCGTACCATCTTCCCGAGTGCACCGGCAAAAACGCGGATATCATCTTTGACTACGGTATCAACATCCGCTCACAGGATCTGATTCCGTTTGCCAAGAGCCTGCACACTTCTCCCGCCGTTCTGATTTCACTGTTCGTCTCAGAAGCAATCCTGCGGGTTCATCCGGAAGCCGATGCTCCGATTGAGGCGATTATCCCCCTCTCCGGCCGCAGAATGCTGGATTGTGAGGAAACCTTCAAGAACTGTTCCAGCCGGGTGGTGCTTCCCCTTACCGGAACCCCGATGGATGCGATGCCCTTTGAACAGAAAGCCGCCGCCTTGCGGAATGTGCTGAAACTGCATCTGAATCCGAATATCCTGCGGACGGCGTACAACTACGTGGTCACGCCGAAATCAATTGAGCGCTTTCAGGGCCCCGGAGATTACTGGCAGATTGCCAGAGCCGGCAGCGGTATGATGACCATGAATCACGATACGTTCTATACCGACTATATCGGTTCCTTCCATAAAACCGGCTATTCCGATCAGATCACCGGCATTCACTTTCTCTGCAAGCCGCCGCTTGGGAAAACCCTGCAGCTGAATCTCATCGAAAACAACGGCATGTTCCAGATTCACTGCCTTGCCTGTGACGATGTGAGCGTCTATGCAGATGCGATCCCTGCCGTGATGGAAGAGCACGGCCTGAAGAGTGAACGCGGTCCCATTCGGCAGTTCTCACTGCCGATGACAGAGTGGCGGGATTCGATGGATCTTTAAAATATAAAAGGAGAAAAACATGACAGGAAACAGAAACACCCCCAGGTTCACAGCAAAAGAATGGAATGCCGGAGGTGCATTTCAGTTCTATGGATCAGAAAAACCACGCACCTTTATCGTAGAAGTCTTTATGAGTGAACCTGTAAGAGGAGATCTGCTTCAGAAAGCCATGGACAACGCGGTACAGAGAATGCCGTATTACAAATCCACCTTTGTCAGGAAGAAGGGACTTTATTACTATGCGGACAATGATCTTCCCCTTCTTGCGGCAGAGTCAGAGAATCCCCGCACGATCGGCGGCGAAACCACTAACTATCACATGCTGGATGTGACATACACCGGCAACAAGATCAGCTTTGCGATGTTTCACGGGCTCTGCGACGGCCTCGGGCTGAACCGCTTCATCGAAACAACGCTGTATTACTACTGCTGTTTCAAGGATGGGAAAACCTACAATTCAGAAGGCATTTATACTCTGGAAACCCCGTATGACCCCACGGAAACCGCTGACGCATTTGAGGTAAAGACCAATGTTGATACCAAAGAACTGAGGAAGCTGGCCAACAGCGAGAAACGCTTCCGGCTTCCCGAGCTTACAACCGGGAAAGGACCGCTGATCTACCGGATCCCGCTGAAGATCAAAACCTCGGATTTCCTCTCCTGGTGCAAGGAACAGGGTGCCTCTCCCGCGGCGGCGATTTCCGCAATGACCGCCGCTGCCGTCGAAAAGCAGAACCATGTGAAAGAGGGAGTCATCATGGCGGTGCTTCCCTTCTCCCTCCGCAAATATCTTCATGCGGACAACACCTTCAAGAACACCGCGGCGGCGATTTACCTCCCGGTATTCCCCAGAGAATGCGCGGAATTAACGATCGGAGAGCTTTCCGCAAAACTGCGCGGTGACATGAAGAAACAGATGAATGAGGAAATGGCACTGCTTCTTTCCTCTTCGATCAATATGGTTGTTCATCTCGGAAAGAAGCTTCCGTTTTTCTTCCTGAAGAACAAACTCATGGCAATGCCGGAGAACCGGCCCCAGGATACCTTCTTCATTGACTATGTGGGCAGTCTTCGCACCAATGACTATTCCGATCAGATCACGGAAGTTCGCTATCTCAACCCGGATCCCTCCCATGGAGCAATGTTTGTCGTGTTGTCGGAAACCGCCGGGTATTTCCATATCAATTTCAACCAGACCTTCGACTCGGACTGCTACTTCCGGAATTTCCTGCAGGTTCTCGATGACAACAAAATCCCCTATGAAACGCTTCCCAGGGATACCTACCTGAATCCGCAGGTAGAACTGCCGAAAGAGCAGAAGTAAAAAGAACAGCCGGAAAGGAAGGATATGACAAAAAAGAAGAGAGTTACCTGGGCGCAGCGGCTCCGGGAAGAATTTCTCGATACAACGGAGACGCTTTGGAACAACGAAGTCAGTTCCAACCTCTATGTCGCAAAAATAATGATGTACACCGCAGTGCTGGATCTCCTGTTTCTGGTGCTGTCAGTGTTTGGGGTGTTTACGATCCGCAAAAATACCATGATTATGACTCTGGGGATGGCATTTCTGGAACTGGTGATTCCCGCTCTGCTTTGCTATCACTTCAAGGGAAAGAAAAAGTGGCTCAAGATCCTTCTGATAGCCTGTTACACCATCGTGTTAGCCAGGATTGAAATGACGCTCGGCCATAATGTCGTTCTTTGCCTGGCTTTCCCTGTGGTGCTTTCCATCCGCTATTATTCCCGGTATCTGACTTCAATGACCGCTGCTCTGACCCTGTTTCTTTCAGGCTTTGCGGAGTATTTCGGCGTTGCGAGAGGTCTTGGCCGGCTGAACCTCAACATGGTTTCTCTGCCGGGCGGAACGGTGCTTACCTTTCCGGGAGATATGCTGTTAAGAGATGCGGTTCCGCTCGATGCGATTGACTATAACCAGCTCTGGCTCCATACCCTGCGCCATGATTTTCTGCCCCGGACGATTCTCTTTGTCATGATTGCCATTATCTGTACGGAAATCGCCCGCCGGGGAAGACAGGCCATACTGGATCAGAAGGCAGAGACCGCAAAGACGGAACGCCTTTCGACGGAGCTCGACCTCGCCCGGGATATTCAGGCGAATGTCCTGCCGAACCTGTTTCCGGCATTTCCCGAACGGGAGGAATTCGATATCTATGCAAGCATGTCTCCGGCCAAGGAAGTGGGCGGTGACTTCTATGATTTCTTCATGATCGATGAGGATCATCTGGCGATGCTGGTAGCGGATGTCTCTGACAAGGGCATTCCCGCCGCAATGTTCATGATGGCTTCCAAAATCATCATCAACAATGTTTCAAAGCTCGGGTATGAAGAGCCTGGGAAGATCCTCGAGGTCTCCAACAACCAGATTGTCTCCAACAACCCGGCCGAGATGTTTGTGACGGTATGGCTCGGGATTCTGGATGTCCGCACCGGACTGATCAAAGCCGCCAATGCCGGTCATGAGTGGCCCTGCGTCATGCATAAGGGCTCCGGATTTACGCGGATGAAGGACAGGCACGGAATGGTGCTGGGCGGGCTGTACGGAAGCCGTTACCGCACCTATGACATCCCGCTGAACCCGGGAGATGCGGTCTATGTCTATACCGACGGAGTTCTCGAAGCGAATAATGTCGAGGAAGAGCAGTTCGGAACAGAGCGGCTGGTGGAAGCTCTGAATCGAAATCCGGACGGTTCCGCAAAGGAACTCATAGACAATGTCAGCCAGGCGATTGCGGAATTTGTCAAAGACGCACCGCAGTTCGATGATACGACGATGCTTGCCGTATGCTATCGCGGTCCGGTGGAAGAAATCCAGAAGCAAAGCTGAACGATCTGCCCTTCCCGCTGACAAATGAAAGAACAGAAAGGGCAATGCACCGATTATAATAAAGACAGATAAGGAGAAGAGTCGATGAAGATCAACATAATCAAGGATGGAAAAAACATCACCCTTGCCGTGGAGGGCAAGGTCGATACCTCTACCGCAAAACAGCTGGAAGATGCAGTGAAAAGCGTCTATGACGAAGCGGAAACGCTGACCTTTGATTTCAAGGACCTTGACTATATTTCTTCCGCAGGTCTGCGTGTCATCCTCTCCGCCTATAAGGTGATGATCAAAAAAGGCGGTATGAAGGTAATCAATGTCAATGAAATGGTCATGGAGGTATTTGAAGCGACCGGATTCGCCGATTCCATGGATATTTCGTAAGGGTTCTCTGTTCCTCTTTGAACAGAGAGACAGGAAACACCGTCCCGGCAGCCGGGGACAAAGGAGACCCCTTTTCTGAACGGGTTTGATTCTGCGGGAGATTATACTGATCCCGCATTTTTTCATGCCCCGAGAATGCATTTTATTCTCACTTCCCCTTTTGATTGAATCTTTGCAATGCATCACGATTTCATCCGGAACAGCCGGCTGATCGGACAAGGATGATTTCCGAGCGGATGACAATTACTCATCTGCCTGTCAGAACCGGTTAAAAAAAACCCGGAGTTTCCGAACCTGATAAACCGGGCTGTTTCTGACTTATTTCGGCTGCACGCTCATCTCACAGAATTCTCTGGTTTTCTTTTTGAAGCGAATGAGAACATAAATCTGGAAAACAATCAGAAAAATATAAGCACAGAAGCCGAGAATTGCACCGACGACCTGCGTTGACTTCTCCATAAGGAGAGCGTTTCCGGTTGTGCAGGTATCATAGAGCGTATGGATGAGGCAGGGAATCACAAAAGCAAGAATTGTCAGTTTTACAGGAGATCCTTTCCCCGTCAGTTCAGCCACACGGGCACGTCCCAGATATTCGGCCATGACCATATTGAATGACATATGCGCCGCCACGCTCAGAGTGCGCATGACAAAGGTGGCTATCTGGAATTTGTCTGCATACAGCCACTCTTCCGCAACAGTAAAGCCAGCGCCGACCGCCGCACCGATCAGGATATATTCATAAACATTCCGAACCTTTGAGCGCAGCACAGCAAGGGTAATGAGAATGAAGATCAGTTTCAGCACTTCTTCCGGGAAACCAGCCATAAGGAAGGCTCTGAACATGCCGCGGAAAAAGGGAGGAACGCTTTCCATAGAGGCGATTTTCGGCGCGATGTTCTTTATGAACCAGATCATAAACGGGCCGTAAATAATCATCGAAAGAATGCCGAACGCAAACGGCAGGATAGCCTGGAACGGTTTGATCGGATCGGGAATCTCCCGTTTGATCATACGCCAGTAAAGATACGCAAGAATCAGAAGTGTTAATACAGCTACAAGATAATCCATATAGTTAAATCCCCTGTCAGAATAATAGCATCACAGTGCCATGCAATCAAGAAACGACGGATCCGTTATGGGCGCTGTTTTCACGTTTAATGAGAGAACCGGCAGAACCTCACATTTAACCCTGAATGGCGTCTGCTTTCTGACTCCATTTTTTCCTCCACACCGAGAGGATTTTGTTATTGCCGACTTTCCTGATAATCCGGACACCGCCTGCGCAGACAATCAGGGAAAGCACAATGTTGAAGATGATTTCCCATGTCTGAAGGTTCGTGGTCATGATTCCGTTCGTAAGGCTTTTGTCTCCGGCAAAGCAGATGAAATCATAAGCCGAATGCAGAATGATGCCAGGAAAAGCCGAACCCGTAACGACAAACAATGCGCCGTAGAAGAAGCCGTCCAGGGAGGTCACAAGCGCCTGGATCAGGGTGTTGGATACGGATGCGCCGCCTTTGATATTCACCATATGCATAATTCCGAATATCAGTCCGGAGATGACGGGCACAAGCCAGATCTTCTTTTCCGTTTTGATGAATCCCATCGCGATCGGAATTACAGTCAGACGAAATACGCATTCTTCCCAGAATCCAGCAGCCAGCGCCTTTATGATATTGAAAAAAGACGGATCGAACCAGAAGCTGTACTGGAACAGCTGAATAACCAGGACAACAACACTCTTGATGACCATCGGCACCATGACCAAAAGGGTCAGCTTAAGCGGCAAACCGGATTTCAGCGTTCCCTGATACTGCGGCGAATACCAGACTTTCATAAGAATCATTAGCAGGATCGACATGCAGAGCGAGGAAGTATTACTGATCATTTCGATTCCCATTTTCGTTCCGTCGGACGGAAAGATTGATTTGAACAGCTCCCCCATGATTATTTCCAGCACAAAAGCAAAAAGGATCCAGAACGCAATGGCGAGAACAGGAACTTTCTCTGTTATTATGTGGCTTCGTTGTTTTTTCTCTTTCATTTCTACCTCCTTTAGCCAGCAGGGATTTCCCCTGCTCGATATGTATAACAGCTAAAAGTATTCATTTGCATACGAGTCCTCAATAACCCCTCTCGTCGGAGGACAGTGCTAACAGGATTGCTGACGTTTTTTGCGAATAATTGCGTGGTTTGAATTACGTTAATATCATCTTAATATTTGTTGTTTCTATCATGCAGCGGGTGCAAAATGACGTGCTCACATCAAATAACAGCGCAAAAAATAAGAAAGTTTAGGTCTCCTGTGCAAATTACGATTTTATAGCTAAAAAGATTTTACCAAAGATTGTGTTCTGGAAATACCCAATCTGTAAAAACACATCCACAAAAACAATTGCGGATTATGTTCTCGTCAGACGAAGAGAACACAGCCCCTGCCCTATTGCAGAAGGTGGAATCCGAGTTCATTTTTTATGTATTCCTGCTGGCTGTATTCAGACCGGATAGGTACTGCAGTCCAGTCACTGTGATCGGTACAGGTCTGTTTCTTCCCATACAGGCCATAGATGACACGGACCTTTCGAGAGTTCTTCCTTTTTCCCGATCCTTCTTTGACCGTTCCGGATCAGCATCTGTGCGCTTCATGGCCAAAGTATGCACGTAAACACCATATTTGTATACGGGAAAACGCAGAGCTCAAAACACTCTGAGATGCATGCGTAAACATTGCTTCGGAAAGAAAAGCTGGGAAATGCATGCATGAATATGGTAGAATTAGCCGAAAATGCCAGGAGGAAGTATGAAACATATCACATTAACCAATTACTCCCATTTTGTACACGGGAATAAGGAGAACTCCACGATCCTGCATGTACAGATGGAAATGAAGGAACCGATAGAAGAAATCGCTCTGATCCGCGCAGCAGAACAGACGATGAAGCGGTATCCTGCATTTGCAATGCGGTTAGTCTGGACGAGTGATGGATTTGAATACGAAGAAAACAAACGTCCGGCGCCGGTATTCAGTCTGCAGGAAGGGAATCAGTATCATCTTGGCAGTGAGGAAACCAACGGATATCTGTTCCGGATTTCCTTCCGTGACAATGCGATTGTTCTTTCCCTGCATCACTCGATTACCGATGGCCGGGGAGTGATGGAATTTGTTAAGACACTGCTGTATTACTATCTGAAGGAAACCGGTGTGACGGTGGATCCGGAAGGAATTGTCCGCACCAATGAGATTCCATATGATGCGGAAGCGGAACTGGAGGAAACCGCAGAGCGGTTTGCGGACTGTTCCATTCCTGAAGAACCGGCGGGCGACATCGGAAAGATTGTTCCTTTTGCCCTTCCGGAAACCTGCTGGGATGAAGCGGGAAATTACTCCTGCCGCAGCTTCAAGGTATCCTGTTCTTCCAAAGATGCGAAGGCGGCGGCGCAGCGTGCCGGTACCGCGGTCAGCGCATGGCTTACGGCAGTGGTTGCCAAAGCGCTTGAGAAAACCTATGATACCGCAGACAAACTGATGCTCGCGGTCGTTACTGCAAATATCAGACCGTTCGCGCAGTCGGATACGATGTTCAATTTTTCCGGATATGTTACGCTCGGCATTCCTTCTCAGCTGAGAGCTGCCCCTTTTGCGGTGGAAGCACAGCAGATTGAGGCACAGTTGAGAAACGGAAATACACCGGAAGCCGCGGTAAAAACGATCCGTAAAAAAAGGCGTGAAGTACAGGAGTATCGGAAGATGTCCTTTGAAGAGGTATTTGATTCTGAGGAAAGAAAGATGGCCGAGAAAAAAAAAGAACCGTCAGGCAATGGCGTTCCTTCTTACCAATGTCGGTGTGCTGAAGCTTCCGAAGGATATTTACGCGCACCTGATTACCGTTGATCTTTCCCTGCCCTCCTTTGAAACCCCCGTGAATTTCTCCACGCTTACCACCGGAGATCTTTTGACGATCGGAGCGACTATGTGTTTCGATAATCCTGCGATTGCAGAGAATATTCAGGCGGTCATGAAAGAACAAGGTGTTTCCAGCAGAATTACAGATCTTGGAATCATGACTTATGACGGAATTTATCCCGATTCCGCTGCCACCGCAAAGTAACCAATGAAGTGCAGACCGCATGACGCTTAGCTTCACCGAAAGCGTCATGCGGTTCATTATTTGCGTATCTGTGCTCTGTTCAGTTTTGCCAATTATAAACTCCGCACCGTTCGAGTTCAGAGTTTTTGAAAAATTTATTTCAGAGTTTTCATCAGAAAAACGCTTCGGCTATTGGCTGTTTTCGTCTCCATGCGTAGATGCCAAGGCCTGTAAATATCAGACTGACAGGTATCATTATTACCAGCCAGATAATGTTATTCCCCATATCGTTTATCTCCCTTGCATAATACAGCTTGGTCGCAGCCTCAGTCGGCTGTTGATTGTTTTACCACTTTTATACTTTCGTCAGTATTATCATCGCAGGCCTCGCATATCGCATGCAAATATTTCCACTGTCTTCCACAGTTTCTTACAGACTGTTCCCTAAAGGGAAAACCTGCAGAGAACAATTGTCCATGGAGTATCTCTCCAACTTATCGTATAAATAGAGTAAGGAGAAGATTACTATGACAGATAACAATATTTCACAGCAGGACCTGGAAAACGTAGGCGGTGGAAATCCAGCACAGATGAAAGAACTCAAGGAGTTTATCCAGAGACATGACCCAAACTATAAAATCTGGAATAATTTCGATATCAGCAAGTGGCTGATGGAAAAATCCGGTATCAGCTTCAAGGGCATTTCTGCGGGTGATTACTGGTGCAACGAATATGAGCTTTCTGACGGAAGAGATCTCTCTCATGAAGAGCTTATGAAGATGCTCAGGGAACGTTTCCCTGACTAATCTGCTTTCCCGCCAGAAGACTATTAAAAATCCTGGTATTGAATGGAATAAGAAAGTTGATGCTTAGAACAAATCGAAGGAATCAAAGAAGGAAATCCTGATGCGGTTCAGACAGATATGGTTCCAGAGCGGCTTTCTGTATTCTACATTCTACTGACAAGTCTCAGGAAGACTTTGCGTTCTGCCAGAATCATTGTGCACGGTTCTGAAACAGGCATCCTTCCGGCAGGAATGATTCTTATGGAAAAAAAGAAGCAGAGGTCGATTCAGATAAAATCTGATACGCAGACCTCTGCTTTTTCTGTACTTTCAAAAGTGCCGGAACAGCCTTTATTCAGGCTGAGAAACTTACTTCATTTTTCTCTTGCGGTGTTTTGCCTGGCACTGCCGGCAGTAATTCGGCCAGTGTCTTACCGTAGAAGGAAAGGTAAACTCTTTCCCGCATCCTCTGCAGGTTCTGGTTATCTGCTGCGCTGGCAGTTTTCTTCTGCACTCCTGGCAGAGATCCGGCCAGTGCTGAACATTCTCTGGAATGGTTTCTGTTTTTCCACAGTTTTTACAGGTAATGGTAATCATACCTTGTCTGGACTGCCTGGAAGCTTTATAGTTCGCTCTGCAGTCTGCACAATACTTTGGAATATTTCTCCACGCAGGATTGTACGAAATTGGTTTTCCACAGGTTTTACAAAGCCTTGTGCCGGATTGGTTATCTTCCGCCTTGCCGGAAGGTACAATCGCTGTATCAGGTTCCGTGATCGTGTCACGGTTTGAAAAGAGTTTTTTCAGAAAATCAAACAATTCAAATTCCTCCTGTTTCTCCATCTGTATTATGCAATATTTACAATCACTGTATGAACAAACATTACCCTGCAGGTCTCAATTAAAGAGATGATCTGTTTAATGTTTCAGGATAATTGCCCTGACACACCGCTTCGTAATATAGTTCACCACAAAGTCAAAATCCTCCGGGTTGCAGTAAATCAGGTTGTACAGAAACCAGGAATTCAGCGCAATCATATGGTGCTGCCGGTCAATCCGAATTGTTCTGACCGTGCGAAAGACTGAAGTATCTGCACTTTGGCGCATGTCAATCGGGTTTCTACCACCCGGCTTCAGCCGGATCCCGTAGTCATTCATTTCATACGTGTATACAGGTGGGCTTTCGACTGCTTTTTCGGTAAGCAGATAACTGAATACAATAATCAATGCAACCAGCCTTAGTATTGCGACAAGCATCCGCAGAACACTTAACAAATTCGAAATCGGAATGCCATAGCTGCCTGTATAAAACAGGATTCCAACAAATACCATTATGGAAGGAATCAGAATCATAGCCATGATTGTAAACATCAGATGCTGACTTCTGCTGGTATTCAGTTCACAGGCCCACTCAAAACAACCGTCTTCCCGCAGATGTATATGCGGCGGAAGGCTGTCCTGTATAAATTCCTGCTGTGGTGCAGTTTCCTGCTGGGCGGCGTTCACATCTTTATCTTAAATGAACTTCTTTCATTCACATCATACTCGCAGTACATTATTTGATCTGTTCCTTAAGAAAAACATATCAGAAAAAAAGAATCAGCCTTAATTCAGGCTGATTCTCATGGGTTCTTCAGTTATTACCAGACGACAATTCTGTCTTCCGGCGCAAGATACATTCCGTCTCCTTCCTTAACATCATAGGTCTCATAGAATTCGTCAAACTGCTGGACGACCGTGTTGACTCTGAGATAGGCAAGCGGATGCGGGTCATTCTTCAGGATCATCATATCCCGCTTATAGCTGGAATCGATCCGCGACATCCATGCATAGGAACGGAAGAACTCATCATAATCGAAGTTTTCCTGTTTTTCCGCGAGTTTCAGCGTTGCCTGCATGCCGGTGATATCCGCGGTGGCTTCAGCCGAAATCATCGAACCGTTGGCCTGTACGCCTTCGCAGATTGTGATTCCGTCATAGAAGTCCACGACCTTCTGAACCCTCTTCCGGAATTCTTCAAGGTCTTCTTCCTTCCACCAGTCTTTCACTTCGCCTTCTTTTGTAATGCGGGCTCCGTTTTCATCGAAGCAATGGCTGATTTCATGGGCAAGCACGGTTCCGACGACTCCGTACAGCTCTTCCGTGCTCATATCCGGAGAATATCCGCCGTCTTTCAGAATTCCCAGCGTGAACATCAGACCGTCAAATTCCGGGAATGCTCTGGCATTATCCTCCAGCGTTGACATGACAGACCATGCATATTCATCCGGTATGATTTCCTTTCCGACCAGTGAGGCAGCATTCAGCTGCTGGTATCGGTCCGTTTCCAGAGCGATTTCGGCAAAATTCATGCCGTCAAAGCTCAGATCTTCATATTCTTTCAGATGTTCCGGGCAGACGGTAAACAGCTGCATTGCGTCGACTTTATCGAGCACCTGTACTTTTGTTTCATCGCTCATCCATTCCGCTTCGGAAATCATGTCATGGTAAATCGCTTTGAATTCACGGAAGAAATCCAGCATGGCATCCC
Organism: Solobacterium sp.; assembly: GCA_017536885.1. Taxonomy (GTDB): domain Bacteria; phylum Bacillota_I; class Bacilli_A; order Erysipelotrichales; family Erysipelotrichaceae; genus Bulleidia. The sequence continues at coordinate 1,172 of JAFWCM010000103.1, read as the reverse complement.
TGAGTTTCGTCTGGTCATACCGGGCAAGATATGCATTGTCAACCGCTTCGGGCAGATGAAACTTCAGTTTATCGAATACAACGTGGTGATCCTCCGGGCGTTCGAAATCCGGATCTTTCAGAGCATTTTCGGATGTGAGGTAGGATTCCTCGTCACATGTCCAGCCGAACGCGAGCAGATAGGTGATCAGATGATAGGCTTTCAGCTGTTCCAGGTGTTCTTCGGTATAATAATCGCCGAGCAGCCGCATATATGCTTCACTGGTATAGTAGTATTCTTCCGCATTTCCGTACCCGCGGGCTTCGGCAATCCTTTTGAACGGATAATTCTTCATCCATTCCTGAATCTGATTCGCTGAAGCATACAGACTGACGGCATCCTCTTCATAAGTATGCAGACTCAGATCCATCAGCGATTCCAGTTCCGGACACATGGCCGTCTCCGCTGCGATGCAGTTTTCGAATGCCTGTACGGCATCTGCTTCACTCCAGCCGAGTCCGGTCAGATAGTACACGGACTCCGCTTTAAACTTATCGTATTTCAGCTGAGTGTCCTCACTCCTCGTTTCGGCATCATACTCATGCGGATCCTGAAGCAGAAGCTCTACATATCCGCGGAAATAGACTGCAGCGGTGTAATTATGCGAGCGGCCGTATTCCTGATAGTTTACATATCTCAGCAGCAGAGGAACATTGATGCTGCGGGAAGGATCCGACAGGAATTCGGTCAGTTCATCGAGCGTCGAGATGTCGCGGATATCTTCCACGACGGCCCGGAGCGGCTCCAGACCTGCTTTGTTTCTGGTATCCCAGTCGGTAAAGGCACGGTAATACTGCTGGACAAGCTGCTGGGCATGGTTGTCGGAATGATCATCCTGCATCACTTCCAGCATTTCGTCCGCAATCTCCTTGGAGGTATTTTTCTTTTTCCCGCCGTTCTTCATATCCATATGGAAGTCATAGTTGACATACAGATAATAATTATCCTTCGGCGAGCGCTCCATCCCTTCGGTGATATTCTCCTTCATCTGGGAATCCGGCCATGGCTTTCCGCCCTTGGCTTTCTCGATATCCTCCGGTGTGCTGATGTCTGTCTCATCGGTCATCTCAGGTTCCTGCGACGGGACGGAGACTGTTTCTGAAGCGGCTGTACTTTCGGGTGTCTTTACAGGT